>CAXTMD010000055.1:861-15284 GCA_964245035.1 uncultured Chthoniobacterales bacterium | reverse complement strand
GGAGATCAACCCGGGCGCGGGCAACCGCATCTACCGGCTGGAACTGGAAACCATCGACAACCAGGGGCGGGGACAGGACGCCGGCCTGGACGAGGTCCTGCTGCACGCCCCCGGGGTTTCGCGCGAGTCGGGCGGCCAGTACCACCTGCGCGGCGAGGACTACGGCTTGCAGTACCGCCTCAACGGCATCCAACTGCCCGACGGCATCGCCAGTTCGCTCGGGCAGCCCATCGACACCCGGCTGATCCAGAGCCTGACGATCGTCGACGGCGCGCTGCCCGCGCAGTACGGCCTGCGGAACGCGGGCGTCGTCGACCTGCAAACAAAATCCGGGAGCGCGCTGAGCGGGCAGGAGGCCAGCTTCTACGGCGGCAGCCATGGCACGCTGCACCCGAGCTACTCCGCCGGCGTGACCACCGGCCGCTTCGACCTGTTCGCCACCGGCTCGTACCTGCAAGACGATCTCGGCACCGATAACGTGACGCCCGGCCACGACGCGCTCCACGACCGCACGCGGCAGTACCAGGAGTTCGCGCTGGGAACCTACACGCTCGCCCCGGGGCAGAAGCTGAGCCTGCTGTTCAGCGGGGTGGACGCGACCTTCCAAATCCCGAACGCCCGGGGACTGTCGCCCGAGTTCAGCTCCGGGGACGTTGCCGGGTTTGATTCGGGCAGGCTCGACCGCAACCAGCACGAGCAAAACTACTTCGGGATCGTCGCCTACCAGCTCGACACCCCGGCCTTCAGCCTGCTGGCGGCGGAGGTGAACAGCGACAGCGCCACGCACTACGAGCCGGACCGCCGCGGCGACCTGTTGTTCACGGGGGCGGCCAGCGACGCGCGGCGCGACCTGCTCGGCACCGGCGTGCAGGTGGACGCTGCTTTCCGCCCGCTGGCCACGCAGACGTTCCGCGCCGGGTTCACGGTGGTTTCGCAACAGGAGCACGCCGATTCCACGAACACCGTGTTCCCGGTCGACGCGGACACCGGCGAGGCCGACACGGACACCGTCGAACGGTTCGCCAGCCACGAACAGCGCCGCGGCTACCTGTACGGCGTGTACCTCCAGGACGAGTGGCGACCGCTGGCGGGGCTGACGCTCAACCTGGGCGGGCGCTTCGACGCGGTGAGCGCCTACGTCCACGAGACCGCCTTCAGCCCGCGCGTGAACGTCGTGTGGCAGGCGCTGTCCACCCTCGCGTTCCACGCCGGGTACGCCCGGGTCTTCTCGCCGCCGCTGCTCGAGTACATCACGCCCGCGGAGTTCGCGCAGAACGTGGGCACCACGAACGCGCCCGCCACTCTGTCCGACCAGCCGGCGCGGGCCGAGCGGTCCCACTCCTTCAGCGCCGGCGCGACGTGGCAGGCGCTGCCCGGGCTGACGCTGGGCTTGGAAGGATACTACAAAGCCGTCCGCAACATGCAGGACGAGGAGCAGCTCGGCGCGTCGCTGATCTTCGAGCCGTTCACCTACGCGCGCGGGTACAAGGAAGGCGTGGAGTTCACCGCCGACTACCGCCGGGGCGACTGGCTGCTCTACGGCAACGTGGCCCTGGCGCAAACGGAGGGGCGCGACATCAACTCGGCTCAGGGATTGTTCGACGCGGACGAACTGCGGGCCACCACCAACCACGACATCCATACGGACTACGACCAACTGGCCACGATCTCGGCCGGGGCGATCTACCACTGGAAGAGCCTCGCGCTGCACGCCGACCTGCTCTTTGGCAGCGGCTTCTACGGCGGAGAGGACAACACGGACCAACTGCCGGACCACTACACGGTCAACGTGGGCGTTGTGTACACGTCTAGTTTGCTGCACAAAGCATTGCTGACCGTGCGGTTCGACGTGGTGAACCTCTTCGACCAGAGCTATCTGCTGCACGACGCGGGCATCGGCGCGACCGTCAACCAGTACGGCGAGCGGCGCGGGTTCTTCGGCGGGTTGCGCTGCGACTTCTGAAAACAGGAAACCCCGGACCGGGGCCGGGGTTTCGGCGGCGATGAAAGGAGGAAAGCGCGGCGGCCGGTTCAAGCCGTCGCCCGGCGCCGCTTGAGGAGCAGGCCGAGCACGCCCAGACCCACCAGGAACGTCGCGGCCGTCGTCGGTTCAGGCACGGGGGCCGCCAGGGTGAAGGTGAGGTTGTCCACCGCGACGAAATCCTTGTTGGTGCCAGGCACCACGACAATTGTCGTCACGCCAGCGGGCAGACCCGCGGCGGTGGCGGTGCCGTTCTTTGCGCTCGGGGCCAGGGCGATGGAAACCGCCTCGTTCGTCGCCGGCTCCACCGCGAAGATCGCCGCCTCGCCTTGGAAGGCGTTCTTCACGTCGCCGAAGTCGAGGCTCAGGGAGGTGACGGGGGCGCTGAAGGTCAACGTAAACACCGGATCGCCGTTCTCGGCGGCGAAGTTCGCGTTGCTGCGGAGCACCATGCCGCTGAGCGGTGCGCCTTCCCCGAGCGAACCGTCGAAAGCGGAGATCGTCAGATCGGTGTTGGTGGCGAAGCCGGCGTTGGTGGAAGGCGGGTTGACCACGCCAGTGTAAGAACCACCACCGGGTGAGAACGTGACACCCTCGCCCGCGTACTGCGTACTCACGACGGTACCGACGGCGAGGTTGTCAAAGGAGACGACGGTGGCGTGAGCGGAAGCCGCCCAGCCGATCATGCCAGCGACAGCAATGCCGCGGAGAGAAAAAGCCGACCGGCGCCAGATGGTAGAAGAGGGGGTGAAAGGATGCATGACCATGTTGTGAATGACCATGCATGTTGTTTTCACAAGGTTTGGGTGAGCAACGAGCAACGTGTAACGATTCCGCCATCTTTGTGCGGGCGGTCCCGCGGCGGTTCCTGATCGGCCTACCCACATGCCGGCCGGGATCAGCGTGCGCGGCTTCGGTCCCCACGCGTTGCGCGCCGCGGTGGCCACCAACGCGCCCGACCACGAGGCCGACCTCGCCGAGGGGCAGGGGTGGCCGGACCATGCCAACACCGCCACCACCCGCCTTCCCGACCGGTGCAGGGCATGTGACGATCAACAACCCGAGCAACGTCGCCAAGGTAGCCAGATGCAGCAGGACGTGGGCGGTGTTGGGAACGATGCCGTGGCGCGGCGGCAGAAACGCATGTGTGCGGCCAAACATCTGCTGATAACGCGTGGCCCGCGCTTCCTCAGGCCGCAGGAGGTAAGGCAGCCACCATGCCCGCAACTGGCCCGCGAACAGGACCCCGTAGCTAACCCACAGCCACCGGAGCGGCCAGCGGGAAAAAGGTTCCCCGAAGTGCCGCCAACTCCAAGCCAGGCCGAGGGTAAAAGGAACGCTCTGGACGAGGGTCACGATGACCAGCCGCGAGGGCGGGTCCTGGCGGCGGACGGCGGCCACGTCGTTCAGGCGTCCGAGCGGCACCCAGTCGTGCAGCCACAGAAAAGCCACTTGGAAGGCTTGCAGGGCGAGCAGCGCGGTTTGCATTGCACGGTTTACCAAAGAAGGTGGTGCAGCGGCAACCATTCGCCACGCCACTGCTCTCGTCGGACGAGCTGACCAAGCGCAAAGAACGCAGCAGTTTTCCGACGCCGTCGGCAGTGAGGTGGTTTGAAGAAAAATCGCGCTGGGACAACCCCCTGGGTGTTTTTCAGGGTGCACGCGGCACGGACCTTGCGGTAGACTTCCTCATGATGTTGTCACACCTAGCGGAGAGCAAGCAAGCACGGGCCGCCCGGTTGATGGCTGAGGCCATGCAGCGGGACGTGGAGGCGCAGCGCCCTCTCATCGACGCCCGCGCGCAAGGCAAAACCGACGCCGTTTACTGGGAACTCGCTTCCTGCGACGCCAGGATGCGGGAACTAGAGGACCAAAATTGCCGGCTCAGGCACCAAGTTCAGCGCACCATGATCCAGGCCTACCTCGCCATGGAGAAGGTGCGCGCGGAGATTGCTCGTTCCAAGGCATTGCTCGGACTCAACTAGCCCAGCGGGCCGACGGCGCTCGCCCCTCGTCGTGCGAGCGGATGGAGATTTGTCCATCGGGCGGGGTGAACCTCCCCGCGTTTTGAGCAGGTTCCAAAACACCTGTTGCACGCGCGCTGGGTCGCCGACGATTCTGAGGCAGCAGAAGAGCCGCTTTCCGGCAGCCGGGCAAGACGCCTGCTTGTTCTCTGGCGGTAGGGCCTCGTCCCTCCGCCGTTGCCCGGATGACGGCGAAGAAAGGATGGTCATCCGAAGAAGCGGCGATACTGCACCCGCTTCAGCCGCCCGCTCAAACCAATTTGGGGAACCGCCCGAGGTCAGATCGCCGAATCAGGGGACAGTACTCCAAACCAAGAATCTCATCCCATGAAAACCACTCGCTTTCATCTCCCGAAGCTCGCTTCCTCTTTCTGGCCGACCGTCAGCGTTGGCTGTGCGCTCGCCCTTTGCCCGCTCGCCGCGTCCGCCCAGTCCAGCGACCCGGCCAAAGAAAAAGCCTCCCAGAGCCAACCCACCGACCCCATCGAGTCCAAGACGGGCGAACTCAACCAGGCCGAGCCCGGCGGACCGGTCAAGCTCACGGCGCAGGAAGCCCTGGACGTCATCATGTTCGGCTCGGGCAACGTGGGCGAGATCCGCTTGGGTGAACTCGCGCTGAAGAACTCGAACAACCCGGAGGTCAAGGAGTATGCCCAGATGATGATCACCGCCCACTCCAAAGCCAACGACGAGCTGCTCCAGGTGGCCAAGAACCACAACATCGACTTCCCGCCTGCGCCGCCCGCGGCTGCCTACAAGACAAGCCAGACGATGCTCGACTTGAAGGGGGCCGAGTTTGACAAGGTGTACATGGGCGAACTGGTGAAGGCGCACGCCAACGCTCTGGCGGCGCTCAAGAAGGCCAAGGACGAGGTGAAAGACGACCTGCTCGTGGCCTACGTGGACGGCACCGAAAAGATCGTGGCCGAACACTTGAAGAAGGCCAAGGAGATCGACGACAAGTTGACCACGAACTAAGCCGCGCAACGGAGACAGGGCGTCGTCCGGCTCGGAACGGGCTGCGAGCACACTTTGCTCTCAGGCCTGAAGCGGCAGGCCACTGAGTCAGGCAAAATTACCCGGGTTGGACGTCGCCCATCGTCCGTGCAGCAGAGGATCAGGATAAGCGTGCGCTCTGGTGTCCGCTTATTCCTGGTGGCCACCTTCACACAAGCACCCCCTGGGAAATTTCTGCTGGCAATGTGCCGTCTCCATCGGAGCACATGAAGCGAGAAAAACCATTCCCCAAGATGGGTTGCACTCCGGCCAAGAGCAGGCAAAGGTGGACGATGCTCCTCCCGCCCCGCGCTTTCTTTGCCTGTTCATTCGTGCTCGCGGCTTTCCCTGCCGTCCCTGCTCTCCACGCGGCCGATCCTTTCTCTGAGGCGGACCGCGCGTTTGTGGCCAAGGTGTCGCAGGGCGGTATGTACGAGGTGGAACTCGCCAAGGTTGCGGAAACCAAGGCGACCACGCAGGACCTCAAGGACCAAGCCAACACCGAAGCGCACGACCACCAGTTGGTAGGCGGCAAGCTCAAGGCCATCATGGAAGCCAACGGCCTGGAGTTCCCCAAGGCGTTGAACGCGGAGTTCAAAGCCCGGCTGGAGCGGCTGAGCGCCCTGTCTGCCGACCAGTTCGACGCCGCCTACGTGGAGGACATGAAAAAGATCCACGACGTGGACGGGTCGGCTTTCGCCGAGGAAGCCAAAGGCGGCACGAACGCCGACTTGAAGGCGTTTGCGGCAGAAACCTACCGCATCGTCCAGCGCCATTTGGGCGAGCTTGGTGCGAAGGTAGACTGAGCATCGCACCGACGATTCCAGGCGTGGCTAGAGCTTGCCGAGGAAGAGAATGGGTCCCGCGTTGGTCGGCGAGCCGCCAGCGCGTTCCAGGCTGAGCGCGAACGCCGCCGGCTCCTTGCCGCCTTGCGAGACCGGTCGGAACGTCGCTTCCGCGCCACCCCCTTCGTCCACCGAGACCACCCCGGCGCTCACCGGTTCCTTGCGCCCGGCTTCCACCACCCACAGCTGGTAGTCCTTGCCCGCGCCTGGAGGCGGCAGCTTGGACACGCGCACCTTACCCTCGCGCCGGGACGCGTCCCACAGCACCGCGACCTGGGGTCGGGCCGCGTTTGCGGCCGTGGGCTCCAGAGAGCAGAACACCACCTGGCTCCACGGGTCCGGCTCCGGTGCCGCCGGCGTGGGGGCAACCTGCCGCGAGTTTGCCGCGGTTACCTCCAGCGCCGCCGCCCTGCGCTCCGACGCGGTAAAACTCTGCCGCCAACGTTCCCGGCTCAACGCCAGCGCTCCGCAGCAGAGCGCGAGCGCCGCCGCCAGTGCCCACGGCAGCCACGTCCCGCCCTGGAAGCGGGTCGTCACCTTCCGCTCCGGAGGGTCTTGCGCTGTCCGCCTCGGTGCGGGGCGTTTTTCCTGGTCCACCCGCGACAACACGCGTGCCTTCAGAGCCAGCGGTGGGTTGCCATCGGCCGTCCACGCCAACGCCCCCACCGTTTCACGCAGGTCCGACACCAGGGCGCGCAGCTCCGCGTCCGCCTCCTGCGCCCGCTCGAACGCCGCGGCTTCGCGGGCGTCGAGCAGCCCCAGCGCGTACAACGTGGCTTGTTCCTGGGCTTCTTCCGAAATCATCGTCCCTCCCTGAGCGCGTCGCGCAGTCTGAGCAGCCCCCGGCGAATCCGCGCCTTGATCGTGCCGAGGGGCTGACCCAGCCGCGCGGAAATCTCGTGGTGAGTCAGGTCACCAAAAAACGCCATCTCGATGGCTTGGCTTTGCTCGGCTGGCAGCGCCCCCAGCTCCCGGCGCATCCGTCCGGCCTGCTCGTGCAGGTCCGTGGTTTCGCCCGCGCCGGGGAGGCTTGCCGCCACGTCTTCCAGCCCGCGCGGAGCGTCCTCGCCGGTGGGGGGCGTGTGGTCTGCGGCCGGGTCCTCCGCTACGAGGACGCGCAGCCGCCGCCCGCGGGCACGCAGGTGGTCGACGGCCTTGCAGCGCGTCAGATGCACCGCCCAGCTAAAGACACTGCTCTGCGTGGCGTCGTAGGCGGGTGCGCGGCGCCAGATCACCAGGAAGGCTTCCTGCAGGATGTCCTCGGTCTCGGCGGGGTCGCCGGTCATGCGTAGGCACAGCGCGTAGAGCGGCCGGCTGAACCGGTCGTACAGCGCGGCGAAGGCGTCCGTCTCACCCCGCGCCACCGCCTGGATCAGCCGCTGATCGTCCTCCGGGCGGAAGCTTGCTTCGTTCATCAAAGGCGTGGCGGGTCGGGCAAGAACGCAGGAACGGATGGGAAAGGCAGTCGGCGGATTTGCCCACGCCCGCCGCCGACCAGGGGCCAGGTTGGCTTGCACCGACATCCCACCACGCTGGCTGGAGTATGCAAACATAAAGCAGGACGCAGCGGAATGCCAGGTAAGCCGTGCCAAAGTGGCAACGGGGCGGAAGGCTTCGGGAGGGTGACACTCCGCAAGCCCCTTCTCTCGCGGTCGGCCGCCCGCCCTCTGCCTGCCACCCTCTGTTTCCTTATGGCATCAGCACTTTGTCCACGACGTGGATGACGCCGTTGGACTGGATCACGTTGGCAATCGTCACGGTGGCCACGCCGCCCTTGGTGTCCTTGAGGGCGATGCCCTTGCCGTCTTCAGTCATCATGGCGGTGAGCGTTTCGCCGGCCACGGTCTTGAGTTCGGCCGTGCCTTTGCCCGCCTTGATCTTGGCCTCCAGCTTCTTGGCCGTGAGGTCGCCCGCGACGACGTGGTAGGTCAGGATCTTGGTGAGCTTCTCCTTGTTCTCGGGCTTGAGGAGGGTGTCCACGGTGCCTTTGGGCAGCGCGTCAAAGGCTTCGTTGGTGGGAGCAAAGACGGTGAACGGCCCCTTGCCTTCGAGGGTGGACACCAGCCCGGCGGCCTTGACGGCGGCGACGAGCGTGGTGTGATCCTTCGACTTGGAGGCGTTCTGGATGATGTTCTTGCTGGGGTACATCGCGGCCCCACCCACCATCGGGTCGGCGGCGAGGACGGAAGTCGCGGCGCAGAGGGTCAGACTGAGGATGGTATAACGAAGGGTTCGGATCATGGCTGAAACGGGGTTGTTCTGATGGTTGTGTGCTGACGGCTCCGAGAGGACGGTGCAAAGGGGCGGACGACGCCGACGGAAGGGATGTCCTTCCGCGGCAGGTTGTTTCCCTTGGCTGAAGTTGCTCGTGGAGTTGCCCATGGGTCCGCTTTCCCCTTCGGCTTGGATGCACGGGCGAGGGGGAATTTGCTCTGCGATGCTTTTTGCGCATCCAGCGGCCAACACTCACCGGATTCCCTGGTGCTTTTTTCCGGATGCGCAGCAGGCAAAGTCTTCGCTTGATCGCACACGCAGAAACCCACCTGGGCTGACAACGAGCCGAGCGGCCCGATCCGACGCTGGGGCGTGGAACTGGCTGACGCTCGACCTGAACTTCGCTTACTCCAACGCGCGTTTCACCGACCACGAGACGGATGGCCCCTTGGATGCCCGAGGCCATTGCGGCGGTGCTGGACGCCCTGGGCAGCAGCAAGTTCACGGTCGAGCGGACGCTGTCGTGGGCTTTGCCGCCGATCAGGCGTCCGGGTTGTTCACGAAGGAAACACGCCTCCAAATTCATCCGGCTTCGAGGTGGGTAATTCTGAGGCCGATTCACCCGGCAGTCGCGAGGCTGCCACCGCGGAGTTATCCACGACGAAGTGCGCGATCTCCTCGGGGCGGTACGCGTGGAAACACTGCTCGTCGTTTTCTCGCCAGACTCCGTCCCACCATTCGTCTTGAGGATGGTGGTACTCCTCCCGATCCCTTTGCTTGCCTCTGCGGATGGCCTCGTGGAGCGGGCAACTCACCCAGACCAACAAAGAGAAATACTCCAGCAAACCGGGCCGAAACAAACCGACGCCTTCGACAATCAGCGTCCCGCTCACCGGCAACTCGCCGCGGTCGCCGACACGGTTCTTCTCCCAGTCAAACCGCCCGTAACACACCGGTTCCCCGGCGGCAAACGGACGCAGCACCTCGCGCTCGAGCCGGTCAAAATCCACGATCTCCCAACGCGCGAACCGCGCGACGGTGTTGCTGAGGATGAACGCGTCCAAACCAACGACCGGGGCGCCGATCCTGACGGCGAGAGCCGCCGCAAAACTCGACTTCCCGGCCCCACCGAAACCAGACACGGCGATCACGGCCGGCGGTTCGAGCCGCGAGATCCGTTCGAGAAGCGGCGCAGGAACTTCCATCGCCGCCGACGGTAGTTCATTCCCCCGCCGCCGGAAAGGCCGGGTGCGCACGGATCAACTCCAGCGCGCGGCGCGTCAGCGTCTTGCCCGGTTCGATCCGCGGCCACGGCGACGCGCCGCTCGGGTGCGGCAGCGGCACCACGTCGCACACGTGCCCGGCGTACTCCCCGCGAAACTGCCGGCCGATGATCTCCGTCAGCGGCGCGGGCGGGATGAACTGCACGATGGCCAACCGTCCGACCGGGATCACCAACTCCGGCCGCAGCAGGTCGAACTCCGCCCGCAGCCAGCGGCTGCATTCCGCAACCTCCGCGCGGTCGGGCACGCGGTCTCCGCCCAGCGGGGTTTCGCCGGGGAAACACCGGCACACCGCCGCCATGTAAACCGTCCGCCGGAAGCGTTCCTCCCCGACCCCGCAGCCCTCGCGCAGCCACGCGAACAGCGTCCGCCCCGCCGTCCACGCGAACGGCCGGCCCTTGACCGGTTCGTGCCGCCCGGGTGCCTGGCCGACGAGCATGACCTTGCTCACGGTCGGGTAACCCGGCACCGCCGGGCGGCGCATCCGCGGGCAACGCACGCAGGCGCGCACGGTTTCGACGTGCGCGGCGAGCGCGTCGGCGAGGCCGGGTTGTGGCCGCGGCGTTTTGCCGGTAGAGTGAGCTTCTTCTAACTCCATGAAACGATCTTTGCTGCGGTGCGTGTGGTTGGCGGTGGTGATGTTGGGTGCAGGCTTTTCCGGAGTGCGTCTGTCGGCGGACGAACCCAAAGGCCCGGTCGTCAAAAGCGTCTTGAAACTGGAGCCCGAGATCGACTGTCCGTCGTGCGAGGACGGCATCAAGCACACGCTCGTCACGGCCCACGGCGTGCAGGACGCCGAGGTGGACGTGCTCAACAACAAAGTCATCGTGCGCTACGACCCGGCGCGCATCAAGCTCCAGGCGCTCATCGGACGCATCGGCGTCATCGGCTACAAGGCAACGGAGGTAAAATAAGGGCGGGAACTATTCCGCCGCCGGGCTTTCCGCCGTCGGCAACTCCTCGCCGCCCTCCGGCCAGCGCGCGAGCGACTGGCCGTGCAGGTGCCGGGCGGGGCGCATCTTCGCCAGCACGCCGTAGCGTGGTCCGAACACCAGCGCGCCCACGAAACACACCCCCAGCACCAGCACGATGGCCGGCCCGCTGGGAATCTCCACCCAGTACGAGAGCAGCAGCCCGGCACAGGCTCCCGCGGCTCCCAGCGCGCCGCCCGCCCAGCACAGCGCGCGGTAGCTGTCGCTGAGCAGGTAGACCGTCGCCGCCGGCAGCACGAGCAAGCCCACCGAGAGCACCACGCCCACCGCCTGGAGGCTGGCAATCATCGCCAGGATGATGAGGGTGATCAGCATGTAGTTGAGCCGCGCCACGGGCACGCCGAGGCTTTGCGCCACGGAGGGTTCAAAGAGCGCCAGCAGCAATCCCCGCTGCTGGCTGACCAGGCACAGCGCGCTCACGAAGCCCACCCCGTAGATGATCCACAGGTCCGCGTCGGAGATGCCCAGCAGGTTGCCAAAGATGAAGTGCGTCAGGTCCACGCGCTCGCGGCTGAACTTGAGCAGGAAGATGCCCAGGGCAAATGCCACCGTGTACAGCGCGCCGATGGCCGTGTCGGTCTTCAGCCGGCTGCTGCGCGCGACGAGCTGGCCGCCCAACCCCACGAACAGCGCCGCCGCCACCGCGCCGAAAAATAGTCCCATCGGCGCGAGCCCGAAGAAGATCGCGCCGACCGCCAGACCCGGGATCAGCGAATGGCTGAGCGCGTCGGCGAGCAGCGCCTGCTGGCGCAACACGATGAACGCACTCAGGAACCCGTTGGTGAACCCCACCAGCACGCAGCCGAGCAGCGCGCGCTGCATGAATTCGTAGTGAAACGGACCGAGCAGGTCGGAAAGAAAAAAGGCGTTCATCGGGTGCCGGTAAAAAC
This sequence comes from uncultured Chthoniobacterales bacterium, assembly GCA_964245035.1. Lineage (GTDB taxonomy): Bacteria > Verrucomicrobiota > Verrucomicrobiia > Chthoniobacterales > SZAS-18 > CAHJWO01. The sequence continues at coordinate 4,059 of CAXTMD010000055.1, read as the reverse complement.
CTCGGTGGCGTAGGTGCGCGCGATGTTTTCGGGCGTGAAGGTCTCTTCCACCGGACCGTAGGCGACGAGTTCGCCGTTGAGGAAGATCACGTCGTCAAAGAGTTCCTCCACCGTGCGCAGGTCGTGGTGGCTGACCACGACGAGTTTGCCCTCGCGTTCGGCCAGGGTGCGCAGGAGTTCGCTCAAGACCGCCTGCGCGTTGCGGTCCAACCCGGTGAAGGGTTCGTCCAGGAGGTAGACGTGCGCGCCCTGCGCGACGGCGCGGGCCAGGAAGGCGCGCTGCTGCTGACCGCCGGAGAGTGCGCTGATCTGCCGGTCGGCGAGGTCGCGCAGCCGGGTGGATTCCAGCGCGGCTTCGACGACCTGTTCATCGTGCGCGCCAAACCGTGTGAAGGGGCCCAGCGCCGGGTAGCGCCCCATTTCCACCAAGCCGCGCACGGTCAGCGGGAAGTCCCAGTCCACGAGGCTGCGCTGGGGCAGGTACGCGACCGAACGGTCGGCCGCGCTATCGCCATGAGCGTGCGCGTCGAAGTGCACGGTGCCGGTCTCGGTGGCTACCAGGCGGGCGATGGATTTGAGCAGGGTCGATTTGCCCGCGCCGTTGGGGCCGAGTAGGCCGACGCACCGGCCGCAGCGCAGCGTGAGGTTGACGTGGTGCAGCGCCGGCACGCCCCGGTAGGAAACGGTTAGATCGCGGATGTCGAGACGGTGCGCGGACATGGGTGGCGGGAAACCGGAAGCTTCGTGCGAACCCGGGCAAATGCAAGCGGGTTGCGGGAGGGGTGCAATGCTTCACGAACCAAAATTTCTGTCATCCTGAGGCGAGTTCTGCGAGCTGAAGGACCTCGCCGCAAGGTGCTCGCCTGCCTTTTACTTCCGACCTGACCCGGCGTTGGTTCTCTGCTCAGGCTGCCAGCAAGGAAGACGCTGGTACTCCACGCCGAGGTCCTTCGACTCGTTGCACTCGCCTCAGGATGACAGAAGGATTTGGTGACATGTCCCCTTGGAACGTGCACCCCGCACCGCGTCCCTGCTTCTCACCGCCGCGCGATCGTCAGCACGCGCACGCTCGCCGCGCCGGCCGCCAGCAGCACCCGCGCGCAGGCGTCCACCGTCGCGCCGGAGGTGAACACGTCGTCCACCACCAGCAGGTCCGCGCCCTCGATCTGCCCTCGGTGCCGCCGGGCGTTCCACCCATCCGCCAGCGCGAAGGCTCCGGACAGGTTGCGCGCCCGATCCGCGCGGCTGAGCAGGGTCTGCGAACCGGTGTAGTGCGCGCGCCGCAGCACCGGCCACACCGGCAGCCCCGCGCGGCGGCCGAGCAGCCGGCAGCATTCCTCGGCCTGGTTGTAGCCGCGTTCGCGCCGCCGGCGGGGATGCAGCGGTACGGGCACCCGCGCGTCGGCGCGAGGGTGGGCGATGCGCGGGTCCAGGAAGGCCTCGGCCAGCCAGTCGGCCAGGGCGCGGCGCAGGTGTTGTTCGCCCCGGTACTTGAAGCGCACGATCAGGTCGCGCACTGAGCCGTCGTGCCGCCGTGTGCTCACGGCGCAGCCGAAGGCAAACGCCCGGTCGCGGCAGTTGGCGCAGGTCATCGCCAGCGACAACGCCGGCAGCGAGGCCGGGAACGTGCCGCCGAACACCCTGGCCGGAAACGGCCACGAACACACCGCGCAGACCGGCGCTTCGAGCCGCGGGGCGGCGTCCGCGCACCCCGCGCAGAGGTGTGCCCGCGGCGCGACGGCCTCCCCGCAGACCACGCACGCGGGCGGGTAGATCAGCCCGGTGAACGTCTCGAAAACCGTCCGGCCCGCGTCCGCCACCCACCGTCCACCGGCTTGCAAGGAGCGGCGCAACGTCGGCGGCAGGAGGGCAGCAGCCATAGTCGGAGGCAAAGGGCGACTCCGGGTTGTATCCGGCGGCCGGCCGGCCCGTCAAGGCTGCCGGCGCGGCGCGCCGAAAACAAAAACCGCCGCCCCGGCGTCCCGGGGCGGCGGTTGGGAAAAACTTGCAGAAACCGTCGGTGCCAGTCTCAGGCCCGGCGACGGCGGAGACGCTGCACGCCGACCAGCAAGCCGATCCCCGCCAGCGAGGCGGCCCAGCTTCCCGGCTCGGGCACCACCGTGGGGCTGTTGAAGAACAGGTCGTAGTTGGGGCCGGTGTTGGTGCCGGCAGCATTGTTGTTGAACACCTGGAACTGCGAGATCGTCGCACCCGCTGCCAGCGCGCCGGTGATCGTGGTGGCGACCCCGGTGGCTTGGGGGGTGATCGTCAGGGTGAACGCGTTGCCTGCGCCCTTGGCGAAGGCGATGCTCAGGCCGGCGTCCGTGTAGCCGACGCCGGTGTCGGTCTGGGCACCCGTGCCGATGCTGTAGGTGTAATCGGCGTTCCCGCCAAGGAACTGGAAGGTGAACTGTGACGTGCCCGCAGTGTTGAGCAGATTGAAGCCGACCGTCGAGCCCGTGTTGATGAACCCGTTGTCCAAGCTGAGCGAAAACGTCTGGCCCACGGCGAGCGCGGTGTTTCCGTTCGGGCCCCCGGCCGTGAAGGAGCGGGTGTCCTGGATCAGAGCGCCGCTGTTGGCAAAGAGGCCGAAAGACTTCCCGTTGGTGTCGATGGTCCCGCCCGAGCCGCCGTTGCCGTTGCCGGTGGCGCTGCCAATGAACGAGCCGAAGCCACCGGTGCCGTTGTTGGAGAGGGTGTTGGTGCCGAAGCCGGTGCCGCCGTTCACGCCATCGAAACCCCCGCTGTAAGCCGGGTCGTTGGCATTGTCGGTCGCGTTCGCGGCGGCGTGCAGCGAGGCGAGAGGCAGGACCGAGGCCGCCGTGGCCGCGATGAGAGAGGTGAGCAGGGATTTTTTCATGTGGTGAAAATCTTTACAAGATGGCAAAGGGTGGACGACCAAACACGTGGTTGCCCCCCAGGTCAACTTGGATGATGCCCATCGGCACCTTTCCTGATGGTAGACAGTCCACTTGTCGGCGGCATCCGACGGCGGCCAAACCTTCACACCGCTGCCAAGTGCCGTGCCAACTCCCCCGCGTCCACGGTGGTTTCCTCCCGGGTGGTGAGGGTCTTGAGCTTGATGCTTGGCCACTCGTTGCCGACCACGGCAGCGTACCGCGCGCCGGCTGCTTCCGCCGCCTGGAACTGCTTGCCGACCTTCGCCGCCGTCAGCGCGAGGTCCACCCGCCGCCCGGC
>CAXTMD010000055.1:0-851 GCA_964245035.1 uncultured Chthoniobacterales bacterium | reverse complement strand
GCGGGCGGAACGCCTCGGCGGCCACCACCACGTACCCCTCGGGGGCGGACGCGCGGCGCACCGCCGCGTCCAGCAGGGCCGCCGTGTGCGGCAGCTCGCGCAGGAGGTCGAGCAGCGTCACATCGCCGACCGCGAAGCCCAGCGCCGGGTGCCGCACCGCGCCGTCGCTGAGCAAGCCGACCAGTTCGTCGTAGCGTCCGCCGCCCGCCAGTGCGCGGGACTTCTGCCCGCGGTCGAATACCTCGAAGACCACGCCCGTGTAGTACGCCAGGCCGCGGACGATCCGCGGGTCAAACGTCACGTACTCGGCCAGACCGCGGGCGCGCAGGTCGGCCTCCACCGCGCCGAGCGCGCCGCCGAGTTCGGAGGCCGGTTTGCCCAGGAAAGTGTCCAGTTCCCCGCGCGCGACGCCGAAGTCCGCGAGTTTCTGAGCAGTGACCTCCGGCCGTTCGCGCTCGACTTTGTCGATGATTTGGAGAAACTCCGGGGCGCGTTCCGCCGCGACGCCGCGCGCCCGCAGGAACTCCAGCCACACGTTGCGGTCGTTGACGCGCACGAAGAAATCCTCCCGCGTCAGGCCGCACGCACGCATCAGGTCGACGGCGAGGGCGATCATCTCGGCGTCGGCGGCGGGCGACGCCTCGCCGATCAGGTCGCAGTTGAGCTGGGTGAACTCGCGCAGCCGGCCCTTCTGCGGCTTCTCGTAGCGAAAGAAGCTCGCCACGGAGAACCATTTCAGCGGCTTCTTGAAGTCGCGGTCGCGCGCGGCGACCATCCGCGCGAGGGTGGGGGTCATCTCAGGGCGCAGAGCGACCTCGCGTCCACCCTTGTCGGTGAACTCGAAGAGCTGG
>CAXTMD010000054.1:13364-15302 GCA_964245035.1 uncultured Chthoniobacterales bacterium | reverse complement strand
CCGCTGGCCCCCGGCGCGGCGCTGCGCCAGAGCGAGCAGGCGCGGGTCGCGGGTGGGACGGCTGCGGCCGTCGGCGGGACCCCCGCACCACCGGCCTTCGCGCGGGTTCCCTGGCGGCCGGGTTCGCTGCGGGTGCTGGTGTCGGACCTGCTCTTTCCCGGGTCACCCGAGCCGCATCTTTCGCTCCTCGCCGCGGCGAAGGGGCGGGGGGTCGTGTTCGCGCCGTTCTGCCGGGCCGAGGCGGAGCCGGCGGTGCGGGGCAACGTGGAGCTGATCGACTGCGAGACGGGGGCTCGGCGCACGCAACGCGTCGACGACGATCTCTGCGCGCGCTACCGGCGCGGCTACGGTCGGCATTTCGAGATCTGGAAGGAGCACGCGCGCCGCTATGCGGTGCTCACCGCGCGGGTGTCGGCGGAAGCAGAGTTTCACGATGCCCTGCGTGCGGATGCGCTGGCGGCGGGAGCCATCGAGCTGACTTGAACTTTGCCTCATGGACTTGAGCTTTGCTAATCCTGCCGGGTTCTGGGCGCTGCTCGCGCTGCCGGCGGTGCTGGCCATCCATTTTCTTCAACGCCAGGCGCAGCGGACCGTCACGAGCACGTTGTTTCTCTTCGACGCGTTGAACCCGCTCAGCGCCCAGGGCCGCCGCCTGGACTGGTTGCGCAACTCGCTGCCGCTCTGGCTGCAACTCGCCGCTGTCGTGCTGCTCGCGTGCGGGCTTGCCGGGCCGCGGTGGCTGCGGCGCGAGTCCAGCCTGCGCGTGGTCGTCGTGCTCGATAGTTCCGTGTCGATGCTGGCGTTTCGCGACGACCTTCGCCGCGCCTTGCCAGCGCGGCTGCGCGCGCTCGCCGGCAGCGCCGTCCGCGCGGAGTGGCGTCTGCTCTTAACCTACCCGGCCCGGCCCACGCTCTATGGGGGTACCGAACTCGCCGGCCTCCTCGCCGCGCTCGACCGCTGGACGCCGCACCTCGGCACGCACGACTTCGCCCCCGCGCTCAACGCCGCCCACGGCCTCGCGCACGAGACGGGGATCGCGCTGTTCGTCACGGATCGCAAGACGGACGTGCCCGACGGCGTCGACCTGTTCGCGGTTGGCCACCCTCTCGACAACGTCGGGTGGGTCGGCGTCACGGTGGACGGCGGGGAGTGGCGCGCGCTCGTGCAGAACCACGCCACCACTGCGCAGACCCGCACGTGGCACCAGGAAGTCGACGGCGTTGCGGGGCCAGAGGTGGCGCTGACGCTCGCATCAGGGCAGATCCGCACGCTCGTCGGCGCGTTCCCGGCGGGCAAAGACCGCTGCGAACTCGTGCTCGGCGCGGATGGGTTCACGCTCGACGACCACCTGCCACTGGTACGCCCCGAGCCGAAAGGACTGGCGCTGTTCGTCGGCAGTCTGGACGAACCGGGCGACTTCCTGCATCGTTTCGCGGGCAGCGTTGCGCGCGCACAGGTCGTCGACGATCCGGCCGCAGCCGATGTGCGGCTGGACGTGTATTCGGACGCGGCGCACCCGGCGCACGCGATCCTGTTCGCGCCGGCGGGAGCAGCGGACGCTTCGGCCTACCTGCCTGGCGAACCACTGGCGGAAAACACGGCGCTCACCGCCGGTCTCGCGTGGAACGGCCTCCTCTGCAAGCAGACAAATCCCATCCCGCCGCAAAAGGACGACGAGCCGCTGGTCTGGCAGGGCGACCGTGCGCTGATTTTTCTGCGCGGCGGCCGGGCGGAACGCGCGCTCGTGGTCAACTTCGACGTGCGACAGTCCAACGCCGACCGGCTGCCCGCCTTCATCGTGTTACTCAACCGGTTTTTGGAGACGGTACGCGCGGAGAAAACAGCGTTCGAGCGGCTGAACGTCGAGACCAACCAACCCCTGCACGTCACGGGCGATCCTGCCGGCCCGCCGCTGCGGATGCCGGACGGTGACACGAC
>CAXTMD010000054.1:0-13354 GCA_964245035.1 uncultured Chthoniobacterales bacterium | reverse complement strand
GGCGACCGCACGTGGCTCGATGCGGCGGCGCACTTCGCCGACGCGCGCGAGGCGGACTTTCGGGACGCCGGTTCGGCGGATACACTGGCAGGCAAGACCGCGCCGCTGCTGGCGCGCAACAGCCGCGAAGATTTCCTCTGGCCGTTGGTCGCGCTGGCGCTCGGCGCGGTCTTCCTGGCGAACTGGTCGGCCACGGGGCAGCGACGGGAAGCGCCGCCGGTCTTCGCAAGGGGAGGGTTGTCAGGATGATCCGTTTTGCCGCGCCGGAGTGGTGGTTGCTGGGATTGCTGCTCGTCATCGTCGGTTTTGCGTGGCGGCGTCTGCGCCTGTGGGAGCCGCTGCGGGCACTGTGTCTGGCGCTGCTCGTGCTGGCGTTGATGGGGCCGCTGATCCGCCGCGTCGGCCAGGGACTCGACCTGTGGGTGCTCGTGGACCGCTCGGCTTCGGCCGCCGACGGCATGGCGGCGCGGCTTGGTGAATGGGAAACGCTCCTGGAGCGTTCGCGCGGCCCCGGGGACCGGCTTTTCTACGTCGATTATGCCGACGTGCCCGTCGTGCGCGCGGAAGGCACGGGCGATTACTCTGAAAGCGTGCAGGCCACGCGCACGCAGCTCGCGCTCCGCCACGCGCTCGGGCAGATGCCCACCGGCCGGGCGGCGCGCCTGCTCGTGCTCACCGACGGCTTCAGCACGGAGCCCCTGGGCGACATCGGCGAGCGGCTGGCCCGCCAGGGGGTCAGCCTGGACTACCGGCTCGTGACGCCTCCGGCAGCCACGGACTACGGCATCACCGATCTGCGGCTGCCCGCGCGCGTGCAGCCGGGCGAGCCGTTCATCCTCGAACTCGACGTGACCGGTACGCCCGACGCGACGGTGCCCTTCGTCGTGCAGCGCGACGGTCAGCCGCTGAGCACGGGCCAGGTGACGCTGCGCGGCGGCAAGGGTCAGGCGCGGTTGACCGACCGGATCGCGGCGGGCGGCGCGCAACGCTACCAGGTGCGGCTGACCCCAGCCGGCGACGCCCGCGCGGGCAACAACCAGGCCGAAAATTGGATCGAGGTCGTCGCCGGTCCGCGCGTGCTGCTGGTGACCAATTACCCGGATGACCCGGTGGCGGGTATTCTGCGACGGCAGGGTTTCGACGTGCAGACCACGACCGAGCCCGGCGCGCTCAACGCGGGCAGCCTGACGGGCACGCGCGCGGTGCTGGTCAACAACGTGCCCGCGTACAAGCTGCCGGCGGAGTTCCTCGCCGCGCTGGATGTGTACGTGCAGACGCAGGGCGGGGGCTTGCTGATGGCCGGCGGCAAGCAGTCGTTCGGCTCCGGCGGATATTTCCAGAGTGCGGTGGACGGGCTGCTGCCCGTGTCGATGGAACTGCGCACGGAACAGCGCAAGCTCGCGGTGGCGCTCGCCGTCGTGATGGACCGCTCCGGCAGCATGAGCGCGAGCGTGTCGCCGGGGGTCGAAAAGATTGACCTCGCCGACGAGGGGGCCGCGCGCGCCATCGACCTGCTCGGACCGCAGGACGCGGTGACGGTGTTCGCAGTGGACACCGAGCCGCACGCGATCCTGCCGCTGACCCGCATCGGTAACGGCAGCCGCACCGGGTTGACCGACAAGGTGCGTCGCATCAGCAGCGAGGGCGGGGGCATCTACGTCTACGTCGGGTTGAAGGCCGGATGGGAAGAACTCAAGAAATCAAACGCCGGGCAGAAGCACCTCATCCTGTTCTCGGACGCGGCGGATTCGGTCGAACCGGGCGACTACAAGGCGCTGCTCGCCGAGATGGTCGCCGCCGACACGACGGTCAGCGTGATCGGCCTCGGGCAGGAAAGCGACAAGGACGCGGACTTACTCAAGGACATCGCCGAGCGCGGCGGCGGCCGGGCTTTCTTCAACAGCGACGCCACGGCGGTGCCGGCGCTCTTTGCGCAGGAAACGGTGGCGATGGCGCGCTCGGCGTTCGTGAAGGAACCGGTCGGCGTCAAACCCACCGCCGGGTGGCTCGAACTCGCCGCCAAGCCGCTGGAGTGGCTGCCGGAAGTGGACGGTTACAACCTGAGCTACCTGAAGCCCGAGGCCACCGCGGCGGCGTTCACGACGGACGAATACACCGCGCCGCTGGTGGCGTACTGGCAGCGTGGGCTGGGCCGGGCGGCGGCGGTGTCGTTTCCGCTCGGCGGCGAGGACTCGGTGCGGGTGCGCGGCTGGGGGGCGTACGGCGATTTCCTCCAGACCCTCACGCGCTGGCTGATGGGCAGCGAGACCCCGGCCGGGCTGGCGTTGCGTCCGCACGTGGACGGTTCGCAGCTGGACCTCGACCTGCTCTACAGCCCGGATTGGGAGGAACGCCTGGCGCAGAGCGCGCCGCAGGTCGTCGTGGCCGGCGGGGCCACGGGGCAGGCGTGTCCGCTGGTGTGGGAACGCCTGGAGCCAGGGCGTTTTCACGTGAGCACGCCGCTCAAGCCTGGCCAGTGGATGCGCGGGGCGGTGCAGGTGGGTCAGTACGCGCTGCCGTTCGGGCCGGTGGCGTCGGGCGTGGACCCGGAGTGGCACTTCGACCTGGCGCGGGTGGCGGAGTTGCAAAACGTCGCGCGCGTGAGCGGCGGCGGTGAGCGCATCGATCTAAGCAAGATCTGGCAGTCGCCGCGGCGGGAAGAACTTTATACGGTGCGCACGTGGCTGCTGACGGCGCTGCTGGTGGTGTTCCTCGCCGAGACGCTGGCGACGCGGCTCGGCTGGCGTATGCCGAAGAGAAGGGCTTCCAGTCGGGAGTGAAGCGGCGTCCGTGCAAACAGAAGAGCCTCACGCAAAGTCCGCCAAGCCGCAAAGGGGAAGAAGAAGCAAGAGGGAGAAAGTTACCTTCCTCTTTTTCTCTTTCTTTGCGGCTTGGCGGACTTTGCGTGAGGCTCTTTTTCCAGGCAGAACAAACTCACTGGCTGGTGGCCAGTTCCTCCCGGCGCGAACCGAGCGCCAGGCGCGCCTCGGCCGCATCCCGGGCGGGCGGCGTGCCGAAAAGCCGCCGGTACTCGCGGCTGAACTGCGATGCGCTCTCGTAGCCCACGTCGAAGCTCACGCGGCTGGCGTTGGCCTCGTACGAGAGCAGCCGGCGGCGCGCCTCCTGCAAGCGGACGCGTTTCTGGAACTGGAGCGGGCTCATGGCCGTCACCGCGCGGAAATGCCGGTGAAAAGAGGTCGCGCTCATCCCGGCGGCACGGGCCAGTTCCTCGATGCGGATTTTGTCTTGGTAACGACGACGGATCAGGTGGATTGCCCGGCTGACCTGCGACAACCGGCTGCCGGGCACAACCATCTGGCGCAGCGTTGCGCCGCACGGTCCGCACAGCAGGCGGTAGAGAATTTCCTTTTCGATGACCGAGGCTAGCACGGGGATTTCCCGCGGCCGGTCCAGCAGTCGGAGCAGTCGCACGAGCGGATCGAGCAAATCTGCCTCCAGCGGGTTGACCGCCATCGCTTTCGCCGCCGCTCGCCCGTCGCCCGTTGGCGGCATCTCCAACAGGAGCGCAGCAATCGTGGCGGGTTCCAACGCCAGGGTCAGGCCGAGGCACGGAGCTTCGATCACCTGGCCGCTGACCGGCAGGTCCGCCGAGGCGACGAGGTAGCACTCCCGGTCGTAGAAAAACTCTTGGGCTCCGAGGAGGATGCGCTTGCGTCCGCGCGCGACGACGCACAGCAACGGGTAATAGATGGCCGCCGACAACTCGGTGGCGGCGCTTGACCGCGAGAGCATCACCCGCGGCAAAGCAGTCGGCGTGACCGCCCCACGGCAATGCCGGTCGATGAGGGCGGCGAATTCACTCATGGATCAGGGAATCCATCCAGCCGTTTGGCGGCGGGGTCAAACGATCTGGTCGGATCAGGCAAGAACTTGGCAGCAATGGTCTACCCGGTAGCGTGGACGGCGCGCTAGGTTCACCCCATGAGCAACACCACCATGAACTACCAACTGCTTGGCCGCAGCGGCCTGCGCGTTTCCGACTTGAGCCTGGGCACGATGACCTTCGGCGAGGACTGGGGCTGGGGCGCCGGCAAGGACGAGGCCCGCAAGATCTACGACGCCTACCGCACAGCCGGCGGCAACTTCCTCGACACGGCCAACATCTACACCAACGGTTCCAGCGAAAAGCTGGTCGGCGAGTTCGTCGCCGGCCACCGCGAGGAAGTCGTCATCGCCACGAAATACACCAACGCCGCGTCCGTGCTCGCCGGCAAGCCGGGCACCGACGCCAACGCGGGCGGCAACCAGCGCAAGAACATGGTCCAGTCCGTCGAAGCGAGCCTGAAGCGCCTCGGCACGGATTACATCGACCTCTACTGGCTGCACATCTGGGACAGCATCACCCCGGCAGAAGAAGTCATGCGCGCCTTCGACGACCTCGTGCGCGCGGGCAAGGTGCTCTACATCGGCATCAGCGACGCGCCGGCCTGGGTGGTCGCCAAGTCCAACGTCCTCGCCGAACTGCGCGGCTGGACGCGCTACGTGGGCCTCCAAATCGAGTACAGCCTGCTGGAACGTACGGTCGAGCGCGAACTCCTGCCGATGGCGGAGGACCAGGAACTGACGGTCCTGGCCTGGGGACCGCTGCGCGGCGGGATGCTCACCGGCAAATACCTGCCGGAAAACACGAAGCAATCCGAGGCCGAGGGCGCGCGGATGCACTCCGAGATGATGAAGGCGTTCGGCTCGACGGGCGACGAGTCCGTAAACGCGACCGTGCGCGAGGTGCTCGCCGTCGGCCAGGAACTCGGCGTGCCGCCGGCGCAGGTGGCCCTGGCGTGGCTGCGGACGCGGCCCGTGCCGACGATCCCGATCATCGGCGCGACGAAGCTGCGCCAGTTGGAGGATAATCTCGCCAGCGTCAACGTGACGCTTTCCCCCGAGCAACTCGCCCGGCTGGACAAGGCCAGCGCGGTGAAGCTCGGCTTCCCGCACGAGTTCCTCACCAGTCCGGGACCGCAAGCGATCACCTTTGGGGGGATGCGCGACCGGATCAAAGCTTGACCGAGAAAGGGGAGGGAAGACGGCCCGGAGACTTTTATCTCCGGCTGCATCGCTCTGGAGTTGGCTTGGTTAGACCGGGAAGAGAAAAGCCGCCTCTTCCAAAATCCGTCGGGCCGTGGCATCTTTCCAAGTCCGCCGGCCGTTCCCTTCCCGAAGCAACCTCCGCGACCATGCTCTCCAAGGCCCTCTCCCTCCTCGCCAAGTGGCCGTTGCTCCAGCAAATCCGGCATGGCGTCGACGGCACCGGGGTGGAATCTTTCACCGATAAGACCCGCAACCTGCGCGCGCGGGTTTCGCACGAGGACGTGAAAACGTCGAAGTCCATCTGTCCCTACTGCGCGGTGGGCTGTGGGCAGTTGGTCTACCACAAGGACAACAAGGTCGTCGCCATCGAGGGCGATCCGGACAGCCCGATCAGCCAGGGCAATCTCTGCCCGAAGGGCTCGGCGTCGCACCAGCTCGTCACGCAGCCGGACCGCGTCACCAAGATCAAGTACCGTGCCCCGTATGCCACCGAGTGGAGCGAACTCGACGAGACGAAGGCGATGGACATGATCGCCGACCGGATCTGGGAGGCGCGCAAGAAAAACTGGATCAGCCACAAAGACGGTATCCCCGTCAACCACACGCAGAACATCGCGCACCTCGGCGGGGCCACCCTCGACAACGAGGAGAACTACCTCATCAAAAAGTTGTTCACGGGCGGCCTGGGTATGGTGTGCGTGTCCAATCAGGCGCGAATATGACACTCCGCCACGGTGCCCAGTTTGGGTACCTCCTTTGGTAGAGGCGGGGCGACGACGGCTCTGCAGGATCTGGCAAACGCCGACTGTATCCTCATCTCCGGTTCGTCAATGGCCGAAGCGCATCCGGTGGGCTTCCGCTGGGTGATGAAAGCCAAGGAGAAAGGGGCGACGATCATCCACGTCGACCCGCGTTTCTCGCGCACGAGTGCCATGGCCGACCTGTGGATTCCGACCCGTGCGGGCACGGACATCACCCTGTTCGGCGCGCTGATCCGGCACGTCCTGGAAACGGACCGTTGTTTCCGAGAGTACGTCGTCCACTACACGAACGCCGCCTACCTGCTGAAGCCTGATTTCAAAGACACCGACGAGGGCGCGGGCCTATTTTCAGGGTGGAAGGAAGACGGCCAGCACTACGAAGAGTCCACCTGGCAGTTTGAGGGCGGCCCGGAGCCGGCGAACATCCGGCGCGACGACTCGCTGCAACATCCGCGCTGTGTCTTCCAGGCATTGCGGCGGCACTACGCGCGCTACACGCCCGAGACCGTGCAGGAGGTCTGCGGCATCCCACCGGAGCTGTTCCACAAGCTGGCGGACGAGATCACCAAAAACTCCGGCCGCGAGCGCACCATGGCGCACTGCTACGCGGTCGGCTACACGCACCAGTCTAAAGGCGTGCAGATCATCCGCGCGGTGGCCGTGCTGCAACTCCTGCTCGGCAACATCGGCCGGCCGGGCGGAGGCATCATGGCGCTGCGTGGACACGCGTCGATCCAAGGTTCGACGGACATCCCGACGTTGTACGACACGCTGCCGGGTTACCTGTCGATGCCGACCTGCGAGCCGTCGAGCAAGGACCTCGCCAGTTTTCTGAAGAAGTACACGCAGGAGACGGGTCTGTGGCACGACACGCCCAAGTACATGATCAGCCTGCTCAAGGCGTACTACGGCAAGCGCGCGACCAAGGAAAACGACTACGGCTTCGATTGGCTGCCCAAACTGACCGGCGACCATTCGCATTTTCCGTTCGTCATGCGGATGTGCAACCACGAGGTAGACGGATACTTCATCATGGGGCAAAACCCGGCCGTGGGTTCGCAGAACGCGCGCATCCAGCGCCAGGCCCTTTCGCGGGTCAAGTGGCTCGTGGTGCGCGACCTCGTGGAGATCGAGAGCGCGAGCTTCTGGTACGCCGCGCCCGAGATCGAGCGCGGCGAGATGAAGACCGAGGACATCGCCACGGAGGTTTTCCTGATGCCGGCGGCCTCGCACGTCGAAAAGGAGGGAGCTTTTACCAACACCCAGCGCCTCCTCCAGTGGCGCGAGAAGGCGGTGCAGCCCCCGGGTGACGCCAAGAGCGAGGCCTGGTTCATCCACCAACTCGCCAAACGCCTCATCGCCCGCGCGAACGCCTCGAGCGACCCGATGGACGAACCACTCCGCGCGCTCGATTGGTGGTACCCTGAGAACGAGGAGGGCGAGGCGGAAGCGGAGGCCGTGCTGGCCGAGATCAACGGCTGGAAGACCGAGCCCGAGATCGAAGAAGCGCCCGGGGTCGTCAAGTCGCGTGACAACGAAGGCCGGCCGCACCACGGCAAGCAGTTGGACGACTACCTGCAACTCAAGGACGACGGTTCGACGGCCGCCGGCTGCTGGATTTACACCGGCTGCTACGGTTCGGACAAGATCAACAAAACCCACCGCCGCGAGGCGCACGGCGAGTACGGCCACGGGTGGGGCTTCGCGTGGCCGAGCGACCGGCGGATCATCTACAACCGCGCCAGCGCCGACCCGCAGGGCCGCCCGTGGAGTGAACGCAAGAAGCTTGTTTGGTGGGATGCGGAAAAGAAGCAGTGGACCGGCCTCGACGTGCCGGATTTCCCCAAGGCGAAGGCGCCCGACTACGTGCCGCCCGCCGGTGCCAAGGGACTCGACGCCATCGCGGGGGACCGGCCGTTCATGCTGCACTCCGACGGCCGCGCGTGGCTGTTCGTCGCCAAGGGGCTCGCGGACGGGCCGATGCCGACGCACTACGAGCCGATGGAGTCGCCGCTCAAAAATGCGCTCTACCCGCGCCAGACGAACCCGGGTCTGCAATGGTTCAGCCGGCCCGACAACAAGTTCTCGCCTCCGGCGGACCCGCGGTTTCCGTTCGTGTTGACGACCTACCGGCTGACCGAGCACCACACCACCGGCGCGATGAGCCGGTTCCTGCCCCACCTCAACGAACTCCAGCCGGAGTTGTTCGTGGAAATGTCGGTCGAACTGGCCGCCGAACTCGGCGTGCAGAACAGCGATTACGTCATCGTGGCGACGCTGCGTGGCGCGCTGGAAGCCCGGGCGTTGGTCAGCCGACGGATGCGTCCGCTCATGGTGGATGGCAACCGTCGCGTGCATCAGGTCGCGCTGCCGTACCACTGGGGCTACGCCGGCCCGGCGAACGCGCGGGGCGGCATCGTCAACGATCTCCTGGCCATCAGCGGCGAGCCGAACGTGACCATCATGGAGTCGAAGGCGCTTGCTTGCACCATCATCCCCGGCCGGATGCCGCCCGGTGTGGCGGGGCACGAACTCCTGGAGAAGATTTCACCGCCCGACGATCCCATCGTGGAACATCCCGAGCAGATGCCGCCCGGCTACCACTACAAGGGCAAACTCGGCTCCGAGCACGGCCAGCAAGGCCAACCGCAATAAACCCGATGATCGGCGAAGGCATTCTTTCCACCAACCAGCGCAAGCACTCCTACGTGCAGGACAAGCGCACGGTCGGCTTCTACACCGACCCGACCCTGTGCATCGGCTGCAAGGCGTGCGAAGTCGCGTGCAAGGAATGGAACGAGGTTCCCGATGATGGTTTCCGCTGGTCGGGCAACTCGTACGATCATTCGGATGCGCTCGGTGCTTCGACATGGCGGCACGTCCTCTTCGTCGAACAAAACCGCGCCCGCGGGCAGCAACTCGCCGGCCCCATGTCGGGCGACATCCTTTCCGATCTCACGGCGCACGAGGACCCGTTCCGCTGGATCTTCCTATCGGACGTGTGCAAACACTGCGAGGTCGCCGGCTGCCTGGAAGCATGTCCGACCGGGTCCATCGTGCGCACCGAGACGGGCACCGTGCTCGTGCAGAACGACGTTTGCAACGGCTGTGGCTACTGCGTGGTCGGCTGTCCCTTCGGCGTCATCGACCGGCGCAAGAAGCCGCTCAAGAACGCGGGCGGCGCGTTCAAATGCACGTTTTGCTACGACCGGCAGGCGAGCGGGATGGTGCCCGCGTGTGCCAAGGCTTGTCCGACGGAGAGCATCCTGTTCGGACCCTTGGACGAACTCCGCCCGTACGCCGAGAAGCGGGTGGCCCACCTGCGGGCCAACGGTTATCCCGACGCGCACAACTATGATCCCCAGGAGACGAGCGTCGGCGGCATCCATGCGTTTTTCATGCTCCTGGGCGAACCCGAAGCGTACGGGCTGCCCTCCAAGCCGCAGGTGCCGACGATCTACCTGAAGGCGGCCTGGACAAGTGCGTTTGTGACGGCGGGCATCGCGGTGCTGGGGTCGTTGGCGGCGTTCTACTTCCTTTAACACCTCTTCGCTGTGCCCAAAGTTCACGATCCTGCGTTCGAGCACCGCCTCGAAGAACTCCGCCGCGAGGCGCACGCCAACGGCCGGGTGGAAGGCAGCGGCGTGGACGTGGCCGGCGGGCCGATCCCGCTCGACCAGCGGCCCAACAAACCCAACACCCGCATCGGTGCGAGCGAGGACGCCGCCGGCAAGGTCGGCTACTACGGCATGCCGGCCATCAAACCGCCGGTGTGGACGTGGGAAATCCCGCTTTATTTCTTCATCGGCGGCGCGGCCGGCATGGCGGCGGTGATCGCGATGGCAACCGTGTTTTTGGGCCGTCTGGAGATCACGCGTCCGGCGATGTGGGTCGCGGCGGTCGGCGGCATCCTCACGCCGACGCTGCTGATCATGGATCTCGGCCGGCCGCTGCTGTTCCTGAACATGCTGCGCGTCTTCAAGCTGCGCTCGGCGATGTCGATGGGCGTCTACATCCTGACTCCCTTCGGCATCGCGGTGATCCCGGGAGCCTTGGCCATGGAACTCTACGCGTGGCACGTCGTTCCCGAGGGGGCCTGGACGACGCTGCTGCACGTCGCGGTGGTCGGGTTGGTGGTGATCTCGGGTCTGTCGGGCATGCTCCTGGCGACGTACACGGGCGTGCTCATCGGCGCGACGGCCGTACCGGCGTGGCACACCCACCGGGCGCTCTTGCCGCTGCACTTCGGTATCGCGGGACTCGGTTCGGCGGCAGGCATCTTGGAACTGCTCGGCCACCGCATTGCGCCGCTGGCTGCCATCAGTTGGCTGGCCATCAGCATCGAAACGGTGCTGTGGCTCGTGCTGTTCAAGAAGCACGGCGCGGCGGACCGGGCAGTGCACGAGGGGACCTCGGGAAAGATGCTCAAGACGGCAGAAATCCTCACCGGGCCGCTCGCGCTCGCGTTGCGGGCGTGCGGGCTGGTGCCGTTCGCGGCGGCGTCGTTCATCACAGGCTCGTTCATCAGCCGCTTCGGCTGGCTCCGGGCTGGCCGCGCGTCGGCGAAAGACCCGTCGGCCGTGTTCGCATCGCAGAGTTAGGAATGACTGGAGAGCGGCTTTCACAAAAACTCCAGCCCGCGCGCCTCCAAACTTCTGTCATCCTTCGCCTCGTTGCACTCGCCTCAGGGTGACAGAGAGAGAGAGGAAAGTCCTGCCTTCAGACATTCGACCATCTTGAAAGACGGTGTAGCCAAGACGTACCCCGGAGCGCGACCTGCTCCAGCACTCCAACAAAAAAGGGCAGCCCGGTAAGAGGCTGCCCTGTTTCGTATTTCCGGATTTATTTCAGATCGTCGCGGCGGTTTCCGCCGGCTGACCCTGCGGTGCCTGCTGCATGGCTTGGTCGCGGTCCTTCATCGCCGCGCGACGGCTGAACTTCACGCGGCCCTTCTCGTCCACGCCGATGCACTTGACCAAGATGCGGTCGCCAATCTTCACCACGTCCTCAGTGCGCTTGACGCGGAAATCCGCCAGTTCGCTGATGTGCACCAAGCCCTCCTTGCCGGGCAGTGCCTCCACGAAGCAGCCGAACTCCTTGATGGACACCACGCGCGCGTCGTAGGTCGAGCCGACCTCGATCTCCTTGGTCATGCCCAAGATGATCTCCTTGGCGCGCTGCATCGCCTCGCCGTTGTTCGAGTAGATGTTGATGGAGCCGTCATCCTCGATGTTGATCTCGGCACCCGTCTCCGCCACGATGCCCTTGATCGTCTTGCCGCCGGGGCCAATGATCAGGCCGATCTTGTCGGGGTTGATCTTGACCGTCTCGATGCGCGGCGCGTACGGGCTCAGTTCGGAGCGCGGCGCGGCGATGGCGGCGTTCATCACTTCGAGCACCTTCATGCGCTTTTCCTTGGCGTCGCGGATGGCGGCGGCCATGGTCTCGTGCGAGATGCCCGGCAGCTTGAGGTCAAGCTGGAACCCGGTGATGCCCTCGGTCGTGCCGCAGAGCTTGAAGTCCATGTCGCCGTAGTGGTCCTCGCTGCCGATGATGTCGGACAGCAGGGTGTGGCGGCTCAGCTTGCCGTCGTCGCCGTACTCGGTGACAAGGCCCACGCTGATGCCCGCGACCGGAGCCTTGAGCGGCACGCCGGCGTCGAGCAGGCTCAGCACGCCCGCGCACACGCTGGCCATGCTCGTCGAGCCGTTGGACTCCATGACCTCGCTGACGACGCGGATCGCGTACGGGAACTCGCTCTGCGGCGGGATGACCGCGGCAATCGAACGCTCCGCGAGCGCGCCGTGGCCAGTCTCGCGCCGGCTGGTGGAACCGGTGCGGCCCGTCTCGCCCACGCTGAAGGGCGGGAAGTTGTAGTGCAGAATGAAGCTCTTGCTCGAAGGGCCGCCCGTGTAGGCGTCAAACTCCTGGGCTTCTTCGCCCGAGGCGAGCGTCGTGAGGCAGAGCGCCTGGGTTTCGCCTCGCTGGAACAACCCGGAGCCATGCGCGCGGGGCAGCAGGCCGACCTCCGCGCTGAGCGGACGGATGTCCATGTAGCCGCGGCCATCGACGCGCTTCTGCTTGTCGAGGATCGACACGCGGAACGCCTTCTTCTGGATGTACTCGAACGCCTGCGAAATCTCGAACGGCGCGGCGTCGGGATACTTGGCGAGGATGGCCTCCTTCACCTCGGCCTTGAGCGCGCCGACGGCCTTGCCGCGCGCGGTCTTGGTCGGGTTGTAGATGGCGGCCTCGATGCGGTCGCCGGCCACCTGGTAGGCAATCTCCTGCAACTCGGGGCGCACGGAGAACAGCGTGATCTGCCGCTTCTCCTTGCCCGCCGACTTGGCGAGGTCGTTGATGACGGTCACAATCGTGCGGACGTGCTCCTGGGCAAACGCCAGCGCTTCGATGAAAGTTTCCTCCGGCAGTTCCATCGCCTCGCCCTCGATCATGATGATCTCGTCGGCCGTGCCGGCGAACACGAGGTCCAAGTCGCTGAACTCGCGCTCGGCGTGGGTTGGGTTGACGACGAACTGACCATTGACCCGGCCGACGCGCACCGCGCCGATGGGCCGCTCGAACGGGATATCCGACACCGCCAGGGCGGCCGACGCACCGTTGATGCAGAGGATGTCGGAATCGTTTTCGCCGTCCGCGCTGAGCAGCGTGGCGATAATTTGGGTGTCATAAAGATACCCCTTCGGGAACAACGGCCGCAGGGGGCGGTCAGTCATGCGGCAGGTGAGGATTTCCTTCTCGCTCGGACGGCCTTCGCGGCGGAAATAGCTGCCGGGGATCTTGCCGACGGCGGCGGCCTTCTCGCGGTACTCGACCGTGAGCGGGAAGAAGTCCTGGCCTTCCTTGATGCTCGTCGCGCTGACAGCGGTGACGAGCAGGATCGTCTCGCCGTAGCGGACGGTGACGGCACCGTCGGCCAGACGGGCCAACTTGCCGGTTTCGATGGTGATGGGATGGGCACCGACGGGTGCCGTGACGGAATGCAACATTTTCTAGTGATGTAAAAACGACAACGCATCGCGATGGCGGCCGGTCTTTTTCCTTCACTCGTAGGCTTCAATCTTCCGAATCGGGCGGCCCGAAAACTGAAGCCTAAGATGAAGGGGGATTGGGGACCGGGCTAACGCGCCCGCTGTCGAGGGTTTTTGGTTGAACGACGGTCCGGGAAACCGGGCCGCCGCGAGTCGTACAATCTAGTACGAAACGGTTGGGATGCAAAAAATAAGAAGGCGGCGTCCATGGAACGCCGCCTCTCGACGGTCGAAGTCGACCGCGAACGGTTTATTTGCGCAGGCCGAGCGTGCCGATGACCTTCTTGTAGCGGTCGTTGGCCGTGTGGTCGAGATAGTCGAGCAGGCTGCGGCGCTTGGCGACCATCTTGAGCAGACCGCGCCGGGACGCGTGGTCCTTGACGTGGGCCTTGAGGTGGTCGGTCAGCTCGTTGATGCGCTTGGTCAGCAAGGCCACCTGGACATCGGCGCTGCCGGTGTCTTTTTCGTGGAGCTGGAGTCCTTTGATCTGTT
>CAXTMD010000053.1:14126-15670 GCA_964245035.1 uncultured Chthoniobacterales bacterium | reverse complement strand
GGCCCGTCGCGGTGTCCTCGCTCAGCGCCGGATCGTCGCGCAACACCTGGGTCCAGCCCAGGATGGCGTTGAGCGGGGTGCGCAGCTCGTGGGAGAGCGTCGCCAGGAACTCGTCCTTGACGTGGCTGATGCGCTCGGCTTCGGAGCGGGCGGCGCGCTCGCTAGCAAGGAATCCTTCGCGGTCGGCGAGCGCTTGGCGTAGGTCCTTCTGGGTTTGTTCCAGCGCCAGGCGGTTTTGCACGCGGTCGGTCACGTCCACCGCATGGTCGTACACGCCCCAAGGACGGTCCTCCGCGTCGCGGATCTGAAGGTAGCTGAAATCGAAGTAGCGATCCTCGATCGGGCCATCTTTCTCCCGCTGGATGCGGGCCAATACCTCGCGGCCGACGAAAGGCTCGCCGGTGTGCAGCACCTGGCGCAGCAGGTCGTCGAAACCTTGGCCCGCCAGTTCGGGACAGGCTTGCAGCAGCGGCAGGCCGACCAGTTGCCGACCACGGAAGAAATCTTGGTACTCGGGATTGACCTGCGTGAACACCAGTTCGTCGCCGCGCCAGGTGGCCATCGCGGCGGGCGATTCGCGGAAGATCAAGTCCAGCTGGTGCCGCTCGAAGGCCAACGCGGCGGCCGTCATCTTCTGGTCGTGGATGTCCGTGCAGGTGCCGTACCAGCGGGTGACGTGGCCGGCGGCGTCACGGATGGGCAGGGCGCGCACGAGGAACCAACGGTACTCGCCGTCGGCGCGCTGCACGCGGAACTCGGTGGCGTAGGGCGCGCCGGTGGTGACCGAGTGCGTCCAGACCTCGGCAGCGTGGGGCAGATCGTCGGGATGAACGCGCGCCCCCCAGTCCGCCACGGCAACCTCCGTCTCGGGTTTGTCGATGAACTCGTACCAACGCCGGTTCGTGTAGTCGAGCACCCCGTCGGGCCGCGCGGACCAGACGATCTGGGGCATGGCGTCGGCGAGTTCGCGCAGGTGGACCTGGGCGTCCTTCTGCGCGGTGATGTCCACGGCGACCCCCTGGACGCGGATGACCTGGTCCGTGGCCGGATCGACGGTGGGATAGCCGGTGGCGTAGAGCCAGCGGACCTCACCGGTCGGCGACACGGCGCGGTATTCGAGCTGGTAGGTCGCGCGGGCGGCGATGGCGGCCTCGACGGCACGGCGGGTCGGTTCGCGGTCGTCGGGATGGAGGTGGGCGATGCCTACTTCGTGCGACATCTCCGTGTCGGGCGGCAGGAAGAAGAACTCCTTCATCTTGGCGTTCCAATGCACACGGCGGGAGGGCAGTTCCCACCGGAAGGTGCCGAGTTGCGCGCCTTCGATCACCTGGCGGTGGCGCTCCTCGCTTTCGCGCAGCGCATCCTGCACGGTCTTGACCTCGGTGGCATCGGTCACGGTGCCCACGAGGCTGACCGCACGGCGGTCGGGGCCTTCGCCCTCGAAGATCGCTTGTCCCTTGGCGGTGATCCAGCGCAGGGAGCCGTCCTCACGCACCAGACGGCATTCCACGGAGTACGGAGCCGGATCGACGGGACGAACGGCT
>CAXTMD010000053.1:0-14116 GCA_964245035.1 uncultured Chthoniobacterales bacterium | reverse complement strand
GTGGCTGCCGAGGAACGGGACTCGCCGAGCACGGCTTGGACGGCAGCGTCGATGCCTTCCCGGTCGTCCGGGTGGATGATCGAGAGCACCTCCTCGTAAGAAACCGCCTCCTGGTCGGTGCCGAAGATGGTTCTGAAACGGTCGTCGCAGAGAACCTGTTTGCTGGCGAGTTCCAGGTGCCACCAACCCATCTGCGCCGAGTCCAGGGCGAGCCGCCGCTGTTCGGACAGGGAAAGGTCCTGCTCGCGTTGTTCGGCGCTGCTGCGTTGCACGTACCGCCGCACGCTGCCCGCCGCGGCGTCCTCGAAGAACCGCAGGATGCGCTCGCGCGCGCCGCGCAGTTGCTCCCTGGGGGTGTCCGGGTGTTCGTCGGCAAAGGCGTCCAGGCCATGGGCAAGCAGAACGCGGCTGATGATGCCCAGTTCTCCCAAGACTTCTTCCAGGTCATAGTGCTGCCGCCAGCGGTGGTCGCCGTGGGCCTCCGCATCAGCCTTGGCCGCGTCCGCCACGGACTCGCCGCGCAGGGTCGCCGCGAGATCATCAAAAAGCTTGGGCAGGTGATCGGCCAAGTCTTCGTCGTTGATTTGCTTGGGTGCGCCAAGCGTGTCGTTGCGGCGGACCGCTTCGATCCAGCGTCGGGTGATGTGGTCGCGCCGTTGCGCGAGGAACCCGGCAAGGTCGGGCGGCACGTTTTCGCCTGGCGGAGTGGGTTCTCGCTGGGATTTCATCGGTGGCAAACTAGAGACTCGGAGCGTTTCACCTTCGCTCTACGCGGGAGGTTTGTCTTCTTTCGTCTGCGTGCCTGCCGGCTCTTGGAGGTCGAGATGACCGTCCACTTCGAATCCTTCGAAGAATTGCCGGACTGCAACGGGCATGATGCAACGGCGCTTGATGCACTCGCAACGAGAAGAGCGTTGGCCGACCGGCCCGGTTCCCTTGATAGCAGGGGAGCCGCTCGTTGGCTCCATCCTCAATCCCATCTCGACCAACGATCCGTCGAGCCCACCTAATTATTACTTTTCGTTTACAACTTTCGCGTCCTCTCCTGACCGTCGCTTAACAATCGCGGTGTCTGTTGATGCAAGCCCACACGCCATTCCGACGTGCCGGGCCTCTGAAAACCCACCCCATGATCAACCTCACTCGCCCGTTTTGCTCGTCCCACCCTCAATTGCCGACGGTCCTGATCTCCGGAGTGAGCGACGGCGACTTTCTGCGGGAGGCCCACTGGCGTGGAGCGGCTGGGGCCTTGCGAAAACCTTTCAATTTTGGCGAAGTCCAGCCCATGCTCTCCGGGTGGTTTCCCTCCGTGTGAAACGCTCGTTCCGACTACCAAAAGATCGCCGATGAAATCCAGAATTTGCTCGTTCCTCCCGTGCCTCCTCGTTCCCGTGCTTCTGGTCTTCGTAGGGATGCTGGCGTCACACATCCCGCGCGCGGCCGCCGCCGAGCCTGGCCAGAACGATGCGGGTGCCACATCATCGGCCACGTCCCAGGTCGTCGGTGCCGCTAACGCTTTCCTCGCCACCCTCGATGATAAGCAGCGGGCCAAAGTGCTGTTTGCCTTCAACGACGACAAACAGCGGGCACGCTGGTCCAACTTCCCGACCGGCGTGGTTCCTCGCGGGGGAGTGAGTCTGCGCGAACTGAGTGACACCCAGCGCGCCGCGGCGATGGCGCTGGTTTCCTTGGCCCTCAGCGCGCGAGGTTTTGAGAAGGTGCAGCAGATTATGGAAGCCGACGATGTTTTCAAGGCCACCAACCACGGTCCCCCGCCGTTCGCCAGGGACCACCCGGGCGGTCAGGATCATCCACCCTTCGGCCAAGGCAACGATGGCGAACACGGTCACGCGCCCTCCGGCGGTGCCGATAACGGCGGTCACGGCCATCCACCGCTGGGCGGAGACCTGTTCGGCAAGGATCTTTATTGTCTCTCCATTCTCGGCACCCCTTCCGACAAAACCCCTTGGATGTTGCAGTACGGCGGCCACCACTTGGCTCTCAACATCACCATCGTGGGGGCACGCGGCGTGATCACGCCGACCCTGACGGGCAGCCAGCCCGCCACCTACACCACGGCGGACGGCAAGACCGTGCGCCCGTTGGGACAGGAGAACGACAAGGGGTTTGCCTTGTTGAACGCCCTGGACGCCAACCAACGCAAGCAAGCCATCCTGCCTTACCGCGTGGCCGACCTCGTGCTCGGCCCGGGCCACGATGGCGAGACCATCCCGCCCGAGGGATTAAAGGCGTCCGCGATGAACGAGACCCAGCGCGCGCGGCTGCTCGACCTGATCTCGGAATGGACCGGCATCGTCAACGACCAGTTCGCCGCCGCCCGGATGGAAGAGATCAAAGCCGGCCTCGACGACACGTGGTTTGCTTGGAGCGGCCCGACCGCTCCGGAGCCGGGCAAGAAAAACGGCACGGCGTACTACCGCATCCAGGGGCCGAAGCTGGTCATCGAGTTCGCCCCGCAGCACGAGGAGGATCATGTTCACACGATGTATCGTGATCCGTCCGACGACTATGGTGGTGCACTGGCCACTGCCAAATGAGACGAGTTCGGCGACAGCCTGTCGGCAGGCAAAAAGAGCGCACCGCGAAAACCCTGCTCCTTCTCGCCGGTCTCATAACGGTCGGCTTCGCTGCTTTGTGCATCCGCACGGGGACCGCGAAAGATCCTGCGGAGGCCGTGGTGCAAACCCCCGCCAATGTGCAAACGCAGACCATCGTGGCCGCCGCGACGGCTTTTCTGGACTCGCTCAGCCCCGAGCAACGCGGGAAGGCGCAATTCCCCTTCGCGCCGCAGAAAACCGCCACCCTCGCCCGGTTCGCCAGAGCGGGCGGCCCCGGCGGTCCTGGCGGTGCGCCGGGAGGGCAGCCGGGGGAGCCAGCGCAGTCACCCGGCCCGCACCATGACCACGACGAAGGCCCGGGCAGAGGGCCCGGCAAAGGCCCGGGCATGGGGCCATTCGGAGGCTTCGTCGGTGAGCAATACGGTCAGGCGGTGTGGTCGAACTATCCGGTGAGCGACGTGCCTCGTCCCGGCTTGCAACTCGGCAGCCTGAGCGAGCCACAGCGCGATGCGGCCATGCATCTGTTGCAAGTGCTGCTCAGTGCCAAAGGCTACCAGAAGGTGCTCGACACGATGGGTGCCGACCAGGTCCTCTCGGAAGGCGAAACCCACTACGCCGCCGGCAGCAAGGTCTACACGCTCGGCCTCTTCGGCACCCCGAGCGCTACCGCACCCTGGATGGTGCAGTTCGGCGGCCATCACCTCGGGCTTAACGTCGTCATCGCCGGGGAACATGGCGTGATGACTCCCACCCTGACCGGTGCGCAGCCCGCCGTCTACACGGCCAATGGCAAGACGGTGCGAGCCCTCGCCCAGGAGAACGACAAAGCCTTCGATTTGCTGCACGCGCTCGATGACGGCCAGCGCAAGCAGGCGATCCTCAACTACCGGGTGGGCGATCTGGTGCTCGGACCCGGCGAGGCAGGCAAAACGATCCTGCCCGAGGGATTGAAGGTCTCCGCGATGAACGAGGGGCAGCGAGCCATGCTGCTCGACCTCATCACGGAATGGGCGGGTATTATCAACGACGCCCATGCCGCCGCACGGCTTGGCGAGATCAGGGACGGCCTGGACGACACCTACTTTGCCTGGAGCGGCCCGACCACGCACGAAGAAGGCAGGAACGGGAGCGCCTACTACCGCATCCAGGGTCCGAAGGTGGTCATCGAGTTCTCGCCGCAAGGCGTGGGCGGCGATCCGACGATGCACGTTCACACGATGTACCGTGATCCGACGAACGACTACGGGCGGGCGTTCCTCAACGACGCCAAATGAAAGCGCGGCTGACCCTTTTTGCGGTCGTGTTCTGTTGGCTGGCAACGCCTGCCTTCGCACACCGGCTCGACGAGTATCTTCAGGCCACGACAGTGGCGTTGGAGAAGGATCGTCTCGTGCTGCAACTGCGCCTGACGCCCGGCGTCGCCGTGGCCGGGCAGGTGCTCGCCAGCCTCGACACAGACAGGGACGGCACGATCTCGGACGCCGAGCAGCAAGCCTACGCGGAGCAAGTGCGCGGTGACCTGTCACTTGCCATCGACGGCAACGCCGTGCTGTTGCGGCTGGTTTCTGCCACCTTCCCGCCCGCCGAGGAAATCACCAGCGGCGTGGGTGGCATTTTGCTCACCTTCGAAGCGGCTCTGTCGGCGGGCGGTGCGGCCACCCATCGGTTGACCTTTGCAAACCATCACCAGAGCGCCGTCGCCGTTTACCTCGTCAACTGCCTGGTGCCACGCGACGTCGGCATTCACGTCGTCGCGCAGGATCGCAGCTACGACCAAGCGCGTTACCAACTCGATTTTTCCATCGAAGCTGCGCCCGTGCCTCCAACCGCCGCCAGCTTGCCCCGAACGCCGCCGCAAACCACCGATCCGCCCGTGTTCAAGACCTTCTTCTGGCATGGCGTCCACCACATTCTCACCGGCTACGATCATCTGCTCTTCATCAGCGCTCTGGTGCTCGGGGCGGCGACCCTCTGGGATCTGATCAAAGTCGTCACCGCCTTCACGCTGGCGCACTCGCTGACCCTGACGCTCGCCGCCTTGGACCTCGTTCACGTGTCCGGGCGCGTGGTGGAGCCGCTGATCTCGGCCAGCATCATCTGCGTGGCGCTACAGAACATCTTCTGGCCGGAACGCTCCCGGGGCTGGAGCCGACTCGCCGTGGCGTTCTTCTTTGGCCTGTTTCACGGCTTGGGTTTCGCCGGTGGCCTGCTCAATGTGATGCACCAGATGCAGACCGGAACTGTGCTGCTGGCCCTGCTCGGCTTCAGCCTCGGCGTGGAGGCGGGCCACCAGGCCGTGCTCTTGCCGCTGTTTGCGTCGCTGAAGGTGGCGCGCCGGGTGCGGACCGGCCGCATCGCCCGCACGCGGTTTGCGCAGGCACTCCAGCGGCTCGGCTCAGCCGGGATCGCGACGGCCGGTGTTTACTACTTGTGCGTGGCGCTGACCGACCATCCATAAACCTCGGTGAACAGAGTTGAAACACCCTGACCCAGGTCGGTGCGGCCCAGGTGCGCGTATTTCATGGAGGTTCTTGCTTGCGACCGCCGCTCGGGTAGGCGGCGGCCTCGTGAGAAGTTTGGTTATTGGATGGCATACTCGCCGTCAACCGCGATGCCTTGGCCGATGACTAGGGTGGAAGCGGAACTGCAAAGCCACCACAACACGTCGGCAATCTCGTCGGCGCGGCCGATGCGGCCGATGGGCACGGTCTTAAGCAGGGCCTCCAGGGTTGGTGTAGCCGTGTAATTTTCCACCAGGACGGAAGCGATGAGTTGGGCCATGTCGGCGACACGTCGGGAACTGCCAAGAGCCGGCTCAGCCAGCATTTCCGCGCCTGCAAAACACAGGTGACCGTCGCTGAATTAGTGATGGGTGGCCGTGGACGCCAAGCACCGGTTGATCGTCGAGCAGGAAGTCACCAACCTGCGCAGCGACCTGGGGCAGCTCGCCCCGACGGCCATCCCGGCCAAGGAGGCCCTCGGCGTGGACTCCATCCAGGCCACGGCCGACCGAGGATATTACAAGGGCGAGGACATCGCCGCGTGCGCGGCGGCGGGCATCACCGCCTTCGTGCCCAAGCCCCTTGGACGCGGCGCGGCGGCCACCAACGGCCGCTTCCCCAAGGAAGCGTTTATCTACGACGCGGCGGCCGACGCGTACCGCTGCCCCAACGGCGAGACCTTGTCACCCCACAGCGAGTCGACCACGCGCGGCCACCGGCTGCTGCTTTACTACCACCCGACCGCCTGCCGGCGTTGTCCGCTGCGGGCGCAGTGCACCTCCAACTCACGCTGGCGGCGCATCGCCCGCTGGGAAGGCGAGGCGGCGCTCGATGCCAAGGCAGCACGGCTGGCGGCCAACCCGCAGATGACCCGCTTGCGGCGCAACACGGTCGAGCATCCCTTTGGCACGATCAAGCACGCCATGAACCAGGGCCACTTCCTCCTGAAGGGGCTGCGCCAGGTGCGCGCAGAGTTTAGCCTGAGCGCGCTTGCCTACAACCTGCTGCGAGCCGTGAACATCGTGGGTGTCAAAGCCCTGGTGGATGCCCTGCGGCGGCGCTTACACGCCCTCACCAGGGCTCTCCGGCGCACCCACGGCTTCCGAGGCTGGTTTTACGACCGCGTGTTCACTTTGATCGCCCGCCGCGAGAGAAACTTCATCACGGCTGGCCTTCTCGCCTGAACGCACCGCCGTGCTCGCGTTTTCACACAACCTCGGTGGTTTCACGGGATGTGATCTTGCCCACGCCGCCACTGCCGGTTTCATTTGCACTTTCGCCTAAAGAATTGCGGTGGTGACGCTGTCTACTACTACACGACCACTCGTCTTGCAGCCGCAGTCTTTGGTCAAAAGACCGGCGCGCTAAGCAGCCAGAGCATGAGATGGCAACCTCCTTCTACCGGGCCTGTCTACTGCGGCAGGAGCGCAGTACCGATAGATACCACAATCGCTATAAACAACCATCTTTTGCCAGATTCTTCCAGACACATCCATACTTTCGAGTTGTACTCTGCAAAAGGTTTACAGAGTAAATTGTTTTCCGTTCATCGGATTTGTAATCAGCAGGTCCGGGGTTCGAGCCCCCGTGCCTGCTTCCCCTGATAAATTTCCTTGCTAGAATGAGCTGCGGGATCAGGATAATCCAAACAAAAAAGGGCAAGCAAGGAGCTCGTCGCATTTTGCCGCATCAACACTTCTCTCAGAGGTAAAAGACGGGTTTTAGCCTGACGCGTCTGTCAAGCAGGGCGGAGTGGTTTTGCGGGGCAGGCTTTGACCATCGTTGCAGGAGGTGCGCGATGATGCCGCGCAAGCCACGGCGCATCCCGCTTTCAACGTAGGTGCCTACAGCAGACGTGCTGCGGCTGGGATCACACGAGGTCCTTTGTTCTGACCTTGAGGGCATTTGGATCGGACCTACAACGCCGGCGAGTGGCGGCGTGACGACGAGCCGGTCGATGTGGTCGTCACCCACTGGCAAGAACTGCCGGAATTGCCCGAGGAGGCAAGGGGATGAAAGACCACCCTGTTTCCGACCGCGCGCTACGCCAGCGCCCTTCCGGCTGGAACCTTCACCTCTACGGCGTTCCAAGCTCAGTGCCCAAGGTCCTAACCAAACACAAGACCGGCCACGCGACCCTGACGGTCGTCGTTCCTAACGTTTCTCCCGGCAACCACCTACCCAGACGCTGAACCTCTATGCCTAAACAACCCGCTTTCGCCCACCTGTGCGCTCGTACACGGCTTCGGCCTACCGGAGGCCGACGCACTCCGGCTGCTCGAAGAAGAGTTCAACTCGCGCTGCCGACCACGCTGGACTCCGGCCGATTTGCGGCACAAGGTACGCAGCGCCAGTCGCGCCACCTCGAAGCTGCCGTGCGGCTACCTGCTGCGAGGCGCTGATCTACCGGTCGGCGAAGTCCTCAAGCCCTCCAAGGAAGAGCGCGCCTGGCGCAAGAAGCTCGCCCGCGACCAGCAGACGGCTACCGCAAGCTTTGCGACAACGCGGAAGCCTTGTCTAAACTGCGTGCACGTGACCGCGAAACCCATCAATCTTGGCGCGCTGCCAATGCCGAAAAAGTATAGGAGCAGGCGAAGGTTTCGAATGCCAAACGACGCGAACAGCGGAAAGCTTGGAGGATCGCGAATGCGGAAAAGTTAAAGGTCCAAAACCGCGCTTGGCACCTAGCTAATAAAGAGCGGCGCTACGCGCGCAGGCGCGAGCGGTTAGCAACTTTGCCTCGCTTCAAGCTCATTGCGTTGCAACGCAGCAGGATTAGTAAACTCCTTCGTTCGACAGATGCAAGAAAACCTCAACGATCCTTGCTCCTGATTCAAAGATTGCTTGGCGGCCCGCTCAGAAACGACCTTCCGGAGTTCCAGATTCTCGTTGAAGCGGCGCAAAGCTCCGACTATTCGGACCATAGCGGTGGCAAACAGTACAATTTTACCAACTCCAGCCGAGAACGTCACAGAAAACGTCGGCAGCCTGTAAAAGAGTCCAATGGAGTCAATGGATTCCACGGACTACGCCGCTGCTGGCAGCGCAGGCTACGCCTCGGACCATGTCGAGCAGTGGATGGTGCACGGGAGTCGCGTCACTTCCAGCCGCCGCGCCGTGTCGGAGAGCCGCGTGTTACGTCCTGGCGTGACCCGGTTGTCCAAGGGATACTTTGTGCCTGTCCGCGGATCTTGGTCGAGCGGGTTCAAGCATTCGCCAAGGTGTTCACTCTTGCACAGACCTCTCAGCAGCCTTCGTAGAGGAGGCCTATGGAAGACGCCTCTGAAGCCGGGGCAACTTGCCGGATCGGCAGAAACAGCCACCACGGCCGTTTCGCAGATGAACACGAAGGAAGTTGAGGCACTAAAGAGCGCACCAAGGTTCGGCGGCAGCGAGATCCCGCCGCCTAACTAACTATGCCGCGGAATATACTGTTAGATAGAAACTTGCTATTGGTAATATGCCCCCCAGAAAGATGAGGCGCTGTCGATCACGTCCGTGAAGGCTCCTTCGCTGGTGGTGTTCACTTTCAGGCTGGCGTCGAAAGTGCTGGTCAAGTAACTGTTGTTGAAGATGTCGTAGAGCGTTCCGCTGGGAGCTTGGGTGTAGAGGCGACTGGCGGGTTTGAAGTAGCCCTTGAGCGCCGTGACTGCCACAACTCCGGTTCCAGGCATGTTGTTTTCGAGGGCGTACTGGTCGATGGCGCCACTGATGATGCGGGCGTCGTTGAGGATCGCCGTGGCCTGCGAGCGCTTGCGCGAACGCAGGAAGCCGGGGACGGCGATGGCCGCCAGCAGGGCGATGATCGCGACGACGATCATGATTTCAACGAGGGTAAAACCCCCACGGGACTTGCGGATGTTCTGCAACATGGTTGGGATCCTTGGTTGCTGATGATGGGTTTATGTATCTGGTGACGATGGTAACGGGTTAGACTCGACGTGGCGCACCCGGTTGCTTCGCGCAACCGGATGCTTCTGGGCAGTCACCCGAACCTGAAACCAGCATTTACAATGCCGTGGCGGAATGCCTTGCAAAGTTTGTCGCAACTCATGCGGTGCGGTCGATGGTGACCGTTTTCTACTCGCCTCGTAAGGTCTCCCCGCGCGACCCCACCAGAAAAGCGAGGGCGATCAGCCCTGAGGCGAGGAGTACGACCGTGTTCGAAGGTCTTTTTCTGCACCAATGTCCACGGCAACAATTTTTGGCCGATCAGTAGTACGCTCCCCAGAAAGATGACCCGTTGTCGATCACGTCGGACACATTCGCCTCCGTCGTTGTGTTCACCCTGATCCCCGCATCAAAGGTGCTGGTGACGTAGGAGTTGCCGAAAAGGTCCATGAGCGTGCCGTTGGGAGCTTGGGTGTAGAGGCGGCTGGCAGGTTTGAAGTAGTCCTTGAGCGCGGCCACCTGCACGCTGGCACTGCCCACCACGTTGTTTTCGATGGCGTACTGGTCGATGGCGCCGTCGATGATGCGGGCGTCGTTGAGGATCGCCGTGGCCTGCGAGCGCTTGCGCGAACGCAGGAAGCCGGGGACGGCGATGGCCGCCAGCAGGGCGATGATCGCGACGACGATCATGATTTCAACGAGGGTAAAACCCCCACGGGATTGCTGGCTAGCCTGCAAAGGACGAGGTGCATGCACTAAATACATCGTGATGGTCGGATAGTGGCTGGATCTTGGTGATGATGGGTGTTGTTGATCGTGAAGGAAGCAGCTACAATGCCGTAATGGATTTCACTACAAACTTTTTGAGGGCTTTTCAACGGTCGCTTTGCCAAAGCTTCCCGGGTTTCCTGGGTAATGACTGGAGGACCGAAGCGACTGCCCTCCCCAGGGGCTCTCTTTGCCGTTGCTTCAGTCCAGACCAAGTTCTTGAGAAGATGCCAAGGCAACGCGGTTGGCCATCTCACTCGATCTGCACTCTTTGCGCCACGTCACTTGCTCCTGCGAATGGATGCATCAAGCATCTGTTCAAGCTTCGTAGCTCCACCATGAGCTTGGAAGTGATCTCCTGCCACCTTGCCAAGACAAAAATTGCAGCAGAATCGTCTTCATGGAAAGGTGCAGCCGGCAAAATCAAAACAGCCCTACTGCGGTCCCGATTGTTCGAGCAGCAGGAAGCGTGGCGCGTAGCGGTTGCCGAACCGGTTCATCGACCAGAACAGCAGCCCGTAGAAGCTCACCACCGCCAACACACTGACGGCCACGGTGGTCCAATGCCGGGAACGGAAACGCTCCAGCGGCGGCAAAAAAGCGAGGACGCCGAACAAGCTGAGGATGACGATGACCGCATCGAACGATCCCCGCTGCCAGTAGCTGCCGCCCAGGTGCAACCACATGCCAAACTCATCGAAGGTCAGCGCCATGCCGAAGCCGTAGAGGAGCGCCGTCCATTGCTTGCCCCGCTCGTCCAGCGGCACGAACAGGAGCAGCGCACCGACGGCCGACAACAGGAAGATGCCGTAGTTGAGATGGTGCACGTGCGTGCCACCCAGGTGCAGGAACAAGTCGGGCATCGCTCTGGCCATGATGAGGATGACCAGCACGCGCGAAGCGATGAAAGTCAGCAAGAACGTCACGAACACGGTGCGAGCCAACCGTTTGGTCGGAGAAGTGATGGGAGCATCGGTGGACAGCATCGTCTCAGCGTAAACCGCCCGTTTCCTGGAAAAAAGATGGGACTATTCACCCAGTTTTCGGTCACGCCGCAGGGATGGACGCCAGCGGATCTTCCCTGGCAAGACCGATGCCCCAGATGGGATCCACCGGGCTGGCTTCCGCCAGAACCGTTGTGCCCGTCGACAGAAGAAACTGCTTCAGCCCGTTGTTCTGGGTGAACTTTGCCACGTTGCCGGCGAACACGATCTCCTCCCGTTGCTCCAGCCAGCGCTCCTCCGAGAACCCCGCGACCTTGCGGCCGTGCGACTTGGCTTCGTCGGCGGTGGCCGATGCCAAGATGGCACCGGCGGCAGCCTCGTCGCCGAACAACCGCGCCTTGCGGACCATCATGTAGTGCTCGGCGGTGCGGTAGAGTTCACCTTCCACGCGGAAGGCCGCTTCGTACCATTGGCTGAAACACGACTTGGTGACCGTACCATCGACTGACTTGCGGTGTCCCCAGAAGAAGAAGTACGCAAACGTTGAGCCAGCCTCCGTCGCAGAGACCATCGCTTCTTTGCTCGTTGGTGGTGGAGTGCTCATCGCCAAGATTGTTCCGTGCTGATTGGCGACTGCGAGGATGCTGCGCTCAACGGTACTCAGTGCTCGTCCCTTTGGACGCCGAGAACTTGTTGTACCTGGCGTTCGGAAAGTTCACATGGACGGTGTCGTAAACGATGGTGTTCCGTTCGCCTTCCTTGCCAGCTCGCTTGGTCGAAAGGATCTTGTAGGCGACCGAAAGTTCTTGGTAGTTGGAGCTGAGCCACAGCTTCTTTTCGGTGCCGTCTTGCTGCTGTTGGATGGCGTAATCAGGATCGGGCCGCAGCATGTACGTCAAGCCCTCGACCTTCAGGTCTTCTGCTTTCAACTCTGGGCGGAGCTTCAACAATTCTGTGAGCGATGTGTCCTGGATCTTCTGCACGTCGAGCGGCAGCAAGTATGCTTGGGGCGGTGCCTTGGAGCCATCCTCCGCTTCGTCTCCGTAGGATCGTCCGAGGCTTCCAAAGAACAGAGAGACTGCAACGACAAGAAAGAAGCTTTTCATACGGCGGCTTTGTGTTGGCCTGCTGGCGGTAAACTCAGCGGTGGTCGCAGCCAGAACCACCAGAGAAACGACACCGGCCAACCCGTGAGCAGGATGAACAACACCGTCAGGCAGCCGTTTTTGTCGCGTTGAACGGCGTCCTTGTGCAGCCAAACGATGGAGGCGGCCGCACCGTAGATCATGGCCGCGGCGAGCGGGACCACGAAGATCATCGGCCCTTCCACCTTCAGGATGCCCGGTCCCTTGAACGAAGCGTGGCGGAAAAGAAACTCGGTGAAATCCATCATCATGCGCTTTGGCGAAGGTGCGTTCTCCGGCGAAGGTGTATCCATCGGATAAACCACGTACAAGCCCGAACTGCTTGTCACGGAGGCAGCGAGCACCAATGCAGGGTACCAACCCCGCTTCTGGTATTGGTCGATGCCGGAGTGGCAACACGGCTTTCTGCTATGAGGATTGGGTGTGAACGCCTCCCTTCCTTGCGGCGGGACGTGCGCCCGCGCGTCCCTCGTCAAGGCTGGCCACAACGGCTCGGACACCCGGCCATATCTCTGTCAGGGGTGCGGGGCGCACCGGGTGCTCAAAGCCAAAGGACCGGCCATCGATCCGGAGCGCCGGAGCCACGATCCTGCGGGCAGTGGAGGTCGAGCGGTTTTGGGGCTGCGGGCGGCCCGGCTGACCGTGGCCAAATGGCTCCAGAAAAAAGCCGCAGGTCCCCCGCCGCGGAGCACGACGCTCCTTCCCGCCGAAGCGGGCGATGTGCTGGAGTTGGACGAGCTTTGGAGAGTTGACCGTTCTCCGAGAGGATTTGCGAAGAAAATCCGTGGGACAAAGGAGGGAATCGCTGGTTGGCGATCTACTGTCCGAGGTGAAGCACAACGCAGGGTGACAGCCGGGGACGCCGCGGGCATTTCTTGTCCGAAGCGCAGGCTGCGGTGGTGACCGACGACGGCAATCGCTGGAAGAGGGCAGGCAGTGATCCACCCCGTGCGCAACTACTCCTTGCCCAAACGCGCCTTCTGGGTGCCTTCCGGGGCAGGGCCGCCAACTTCGTGCCCGGCTTCTGAAGCGGACGCGGGCAGATCAGCCGGGGCAGGTTGGTTGGGCCGCGTGCCCAGGCTGGCGTGGACTGGTGACTCGTTGTGCCGTTCCATGAGTGCTTGGGCCTCGGTGGTGAAGCGTGTCCACGGCACAGCCTTCAGCCGCTCCTCGGGGATCGGCTTGCCGGTGAACTCACAAACTCCGTAGGTGCCGTCTTCGATGCGGCGCAGGGCGTCCTCGACCTCCTTGAGCGTGTCTTGCTCCGTGGAGGTCATACCCAGGAGGTAGTCGCGCAGAAAGTCGGACGCGGCATCCTCGGTGTTTAGATCCTGGGCAGGGTCGGGCTGCACCTCGCGTGCTTCGCCTGCGTGTTCGCTGATCTGGTCCAGCAAATAGTCGCGGAAGTCGCGCAGACGTTGATACTGCTGCTGCCAGCGCGCGTCGATGTGCTTGGCGGGCGCGTCCGCCTTGGCGTCGGGGTTGGCCAGGTTCAGGATGAGATCGGTCTCGGACACGGCGTCCGCAGGGATGCCCTGCTTCGGAGCGTTCGGGTCGTCGGTTGGAGAGGAGTTCGTTGGCATACGGAATTTGCAACGCTGTCTCTGCGCCGTTGGATGCGTCGGCGAATCCACGGGGCGCCAATGGTTGAATCCAAGCACCTGCAAAGTCGCGCCTCGGCTTCCAAGCACCTGATGATGATGGTTCCAGCCGCGGGTCCTTCTCGGCCACCACTCACCGCGATCCGCCTTTTTGCGGGTACGCCCGCACCCGGGAGCATTTCCTCCGCCTGGAGCGGCTTGGCGAGGTAATCTGCCTCCCCGACTCCGAAGCCGCGCCGTCGGCTGTCGGCGTCGTCGCGCGCCGTCAAAAAGAGCACGAGCACGTCCTGCTAGCGGGGGTGCGCCTTGAGCCACCGACACGTCTCGTAGCCGTCGAGGCCCATCATGTGCACGTCCAGGAGGATGAGGTCGGGCTGGGTGTCGGCCAGTCCGTTCAGCGCCCGCGCGCCGCTGGTGGCCGCCAACACCTGGAAGCCTCCGCTTCCAGGAACCCCTGGAGC
The DNA here is from genome assembly GCA_964245035.1 of uncultured Chthoniobacterales bacterium. Classification (GTDB taxonomy): domain Bacteria; phylum Verrucomicrobiota; class Verrucomicrobiia; order Chthoniobacterales; family SZAS-18; genus CAHJWO01. The sequence goes on along the minus strand of CAXTMD010000053.1, from coordinate 226 downwards.
ACACCGAGGTTGGCCGCCACTCCCCCTGGGCAACTGCCTGCCCGCCGTCCAGCGCGGCGAAGGTTTTTTCTCAGGAAAGTGGGCGATCCTGCGTAATTCGGCCCGGAAAACAGACATGTACCTAATAGTAGAGGGCCGTGTTTTTCGCCTTCGCCCACCGCAATCAACCCGCAAGACCGACTGCTCCTTCTGACCATAAAAAACCGACTCCGCCGGTCCCTCCGCC
>CAXTMD010000052.1:7748-15742 GCA_964245035.1 uncultured Chthoniobacterales bacterium | reverse complement strand
GCGCCCGATCGAGTCCATCTGCACCTTTGCGCGCGCCTTCGCTTGCCGCTCGATGGACACCGCCATCATCCGCGCCGTTTACGAGGAGCTTCAGCAGTGTTTTCGTTTTGTCGTGCCTGCTTTTCCGTTCCGGGCAAGTGACCGCTTGGAAGACGATCTCAAGCTCGACCACGAAGATTTGGATGACCTCGCGGCAGTGGTCGCGCACCGCACCTGCCGGACGCTCGCCAACACCGAGGCTAATCCGCTGTACGGACGAGTGCACACCGTGCGGGATTTGATTGGCTTCCTCACGCACCAACCGCTGGTCGCGGACGCCTGACCGCTGTCGGCAAAAACCGCTGGCGGCGTGCCGATTCTTCGTCACATTTCCCGCTTTCTGCCATGCCTGACCGCCTTTCGACCGACGCCATCGACCCGGAACTCCTGCCGGGAGCCCGCAATGCCATCCGCGACTGCCTGCGGCTGCAACCGGACGAGCGCATCACGATCATCACCGACGAGGCGACCCGGGAGATTGCCGCCGCGCTCCAGCGCGAGGTCGAGGAGGTCGGCTCCCAGTGCGCAGTGTTCGTGCTGGAAAGCCACGCTCCCCGGCCCCTCAAGCAGATGCCGCGCAACATCCTCGACGATCTGGCCAAGTCGCAGGTCAGCATCTTTTGCGCGATCACCCAAACCGGCGAACTCGGCTCGCGCATCCAGATGACCACCGTCGTCAACGCGCACAAGATCCGCCACGGCCACATGGTCAACGTCAACCGCCAGATCATGCTGGAGGGCATGCGCGCGAACTTCCTGGAGGTGGACGCGCTCAGCCAGCGCCTCGTCGAACGCGCCCGGCAGGCCAAAAAGGTGACGTGCAAGACCGCGCAGGGCACCGACTTCGAGGCGGAGCTTTCGCCGGACCTGCGCTGGGTGAAAACCAGCGGCATCATCTCGCCCGAGAAGTGGGGCAACCTGCCCGGGGGCGAGATTTTCACTTCGCCGCACAACACGAACGGCGTGTTCGTCGTGGACGGCGTGGTGGGCGATTACCTTTGCCAGCGGTACGGCGACATCCAGACCACGCCGCTGACCATCGAGGTTGAGCACAACCGCATCCGCTCGCTGCACTGCGAGAACGACGATCTGCTCAACGAGTTCCGCGCCTACACGAGCACGGACGAAAACAGCAACCGCGTCGGCGAGTTCGCCATCGGCACGAACACCGCCTGCACGCACGTCATCGGCCACATCCTGCAGGACGAGAAAATCCCCGGCATCCACATCGCCTTCGGCCATCCCTACGCCGAGCACACGGGGCAGAACTGGCTGTCCACGACGCACATCGACTGCGTGGGGCGGGACTTCGACATCTGGTTCGACGGCGAGCAGATCATGGGCCGGGGGAAGTTTTTGGTGTGACCAGAGAGGCTGATGAAAGTTTCGCGTCGGATGGCCTGCTGACATGATCGTCCATCTCGTCTGGCTCCCACCTTTGATTTTAGAGGTCGGAGTGGCGGCGGACTACAGGATGCCCGTCTTCCGCTGGCTGGCCGGTCCGCGTTGCTTTGCCTTTCCCGTTGTCCGAAGTCGCCTGGATCGTGTAAGTTCCCGCTATGGGCATGACTCTGGAGGAAATGAAGCGCGGAGTGACGGACTTGTCGGAGGAGGATCGACTACAACTCGCCGCCTTCCTCAAGCATTTGGAACGCGTGGATACTGCGGCTAACCGCGCCGAACTCTCCCGACTCGACCGCGCCATGGATGCTGGTGAATACGTGACGCAGGAACAGTGGCGAAGGCTGCACGCCGCCCTCAAAGCCGAGGGTCTCTAATGGATGTAGGAGCAACTCATGCCGAACCCCTCCGGGTATCATTTCGTGCTTTCGGCGGAGGTTTTCCGCGCTGTGTTTGCCCTGCGCACCCTCGAACGCCAAGGGCTCGATGACACCTTCCAGTATCTTGTCTATCATCCGCATCTCAGCGGCGACTACCAGGAGCAGAACGAAGAAGGTCGGCCCAGGGAGGTTTTGCTGCGCGGACGCTTCCTGGTGACTTTCTGGACGGATCACGCGGTCAGGGAGGTTCGCATTGTTCGTGTAGAGAAAGTGTAACCATGCACCCCGAACTCCGCGCCCGCTTCAACGCCGCCTTCACGCCCGCGGGCTACGCCGCGCTGCTGCGCGGGGCGAACGAGACCCACTGGTGCCCGACGGATTTCCGCATTTCGGAAACGCCGATCTTCCTGACCCCGGAGTTCGCGGACGAGGTCACCCGGGCGGGCTACGAGATCGTCCGCCAACTCCGCACCCTGGAGTTCGCACAACACGCGCAGACCGCCATCCCGCCGGGCTTGGAGGTGCCGGGCGAGACGCCGCACCCGCTGTTCATGCAGGTGGACTTCGGCATCTGCGAGGTCGACGGCCGGCTCACCCCGCGCCTCATTGAACTGCAAGGCTTCCCCAGCCTGTACGCCTTCCAGCCGTTCGTGATGCGCTGCCTGCGCGCGGCGTTCCCGGCGATCCCGGCGGACTGGCAGCCGTTTTTCTCCGGGCTGGACGAGACGGCCTACAATGCCCTCGTGCGGCGCGTGATCCTCGGCGACCACGCGCCGGAAAACGTCGTCCTGCTGGAGATCGACCCCGACCAGCAGAAAACCCGCATCGACTTCGCCTGCACCGAGGCGCTCCTGGGCGTGCGGCCGGTGAACATCACCGACGTGACCCGGCGCGGACGCGAACTCTTCTACACCCGTGACGGGCGCGAAACGCCGATCCGGCGCGTCTACAACCGGCTGATCTTCGACGAACTCCTGCGCCGCCCTGATCTCGACGGCAAACTCTCGTACCGCTTGCAGGACGAGGTGGACGTGGAGTGGGCTGGGCACCCGAACTGGTACTTCCGCATCAGCAAACACTCGCTGCCGTTCTTGAAATCTCCGCACGCCTCACCGGCGTTCTTCGCGGACGAGTTCCCCGGCGGCGAGCGCCTGGACGACTACGTGCTCAAGCCGCTGTATTCCTTCGCCGGCCTCGGCGTGGACGTGGACCCGACGGCCGAAAAACTCCGCGGCCTCAACAACCCGCACGCCTGGATTTTGCAGAGAAAGGTGACCTACGCGGAGTTCGTGCCGACTGTGGACGGTCCGCGCTCGAAGGCCGAAATCCGCTTGATGTTCCTCTGGCCACCGGACGGCGAGCCCGTGCTGGCGAACAACCTCGTGCGCATGAGCCAGGGCAAGATGATGGGCGTCGATTTCAACCGGGAGAAAACCTGGGTCGGCTCCAGCATCGCGCTCTTGCCGCCGCAGGTGGATTTTTAACACAGAGGGCACGGAGGCCGGAGGAGGAAAGACCAAGAAGGAAGAAGGGTTTTCTGCTTCCTACTCTCCTTTTCCGTTCTCCTCCGGTCTCCGTGGTCCTCCATGTCAAAACAGCACGTTCCCGGCTACACGCTTTCGTCGCGCAGATGCACCAGCGTGTACGTCGCGCAGTACGTCGTGAGCAAAAACAAGAACAACACGCTCACAAACGCCGCGATCCCCAGCCGGCCGGACGTTCCCTCCACCAGGTCGGCCCCTTGGTGCAGCAGGCTGGTCGGGTGCCGGAGCACGTCCCAACTGTTCCAGCGCAGCACCCGGCCCGCGTAAACGCCGACACTGCCCAGCGCGAGCATCGCCACCGCGAAGGCCCACCCCACCGCCCGACCAAACCTGGCGCGGGCGATTTCCTGCATCAGGTACAGCGATAGGTAGCCCAGGCACAGCCCCGTCCAGGCGAAGGAGGCGATGGTCAGCAGGTCGTACCACAGCGGCACCGGTGGCCGGTGCTCCAGATGCACGAAGTCTGTCACGATGTAGGGCGCGTTGGGGAAAAAGAGGAACCACGCCAGCGCGCACACGCCGAACAGCCAGTCCGGCCGGCGTGCCCGGGCGTGGAAACCGTACGCCGCGAGCGCCGCCGCCGCCGGAATCCAGGCCAGCAGCAAGTTCCAAAGCAGGAACTGGTAACCGAAATTGCGACCGGTGTAGAAGCCGCGGACGACGACCATGCTCACCGCCACCAGGCTGGCAAACCCGAGCGCGGTGATGGTCAGCGCCGCCCGCGGTCGGCCGCTGCGGCGCACCCCGGCGTGTGTGGCGGCAGTCGGTGGCATTTCCAAAGGATCGGCCCGCAGGTTACGCAAGTTTCCACTCATTGAAACAGTCTTCCGGAGGCGGCGGGATCAACGGCTCCACAGCAGCAACGTTGCCCAAGCCGCGGAGAAAAGCGGGGGCAGCAGCAACGGGGCGGCCAAGCCGAGGGCGTGGGTGGCCGCCGTGTCCACGATCATTTCCTCCAGATTGGTCTCTCTCGCCCTGCGCTCCCGGAACTGGCGGCGCAGGACGTTGGTGACTCGTACCCCGGCCAGCACCCCGAGGTAAATCAATCCGCAGGTGGCCAACCCGAGCGCGGGCAAAAGGATCCGCAACAGATCCTGCCGCCCCGCCGCCGCCGGGTTCTGCGTTTGCGGCGCGGCGTTGAGCACGATGGCGTAAGCCGTGAACAGAAAAGACTGCGAGGCGACCAGCCACGAGAGCCGGTTGACCATCAGGCCGTCCTCATGCTCCAACTGCCGGCGGACCGTGGCCGCGTAGGGTGAAGGCCCTTCCTCGGATTGGGTGGCCATCCCAGACTCAAAACGGAAACAGGTCGTCCTGGGTCGCCGCCGGCTTCGCGGACGCGCCGCCATCCTTGCCGGCGTTCGCCCCCGCCCGCTTTGCCTCGGCGCGGACCTCGGCCAGCATCGAGCGAAATTCGCACCACTCCAGCGCCGCCAGCAACTCGTTGTAACGCGGCCTGATGACGAGTTCGTCCAACGGCACGGGCACGGGCAGGTCGTGGTCCAGGCGCACCATCTCGCGGTTCTGGACGATCTGGTCGCGCGCGTCGGCGATCTTGGCACGCAGCTTCTCGTTTTTGACCGCGTCCACGTCCGCCAGGAGCTTGTCGAGCGAACCGGCGTTCTGGATGAGCGTCGTGGCGGTCTTCGGACCGACGCCGGCCACCCCGGGGATGTTGTCGCTGGCGTCGCCGCTGAGGGCCAGCACGTCGAGGATGCGCGGCGGCGCTACGCCCCATTTCTTGGAAATCTGCTCGGGTCCAAGCAGGGTGAAGAACGTCTCCGGCGTGGGCAGGTCGGCCTTGGCCGTCGAATACACGAGGATGTCGTCCTCCACGAGGGAAAGCAGGTCCTTGTCGTTCGTGGCGAGGATCACCTCCATGCCCTGCGCGTGCGCCGCGCAGCAGTAGGAGGCCATCAGGTCGTCGGCCTCCGTGTTGGGCAGCGAGACGCCGTGCAGCCCGAGCTTGGGCACCAGCTCGCGGATGAACGGGATCTGCGGCACCATCTCGTCGGGCATCTCGGCGCGGTGCTGCTTGTAGGCAGGCTGGAGTTCGGTGCGGCGGGCGGGCATCCCCTGGTCCCAGCACACGGCCGCCAGGTCGGGCTGGAGGTCCTTGAACATGCGCCGCACCGTCTTGGCAAAGCCGAAAATGGCGTTGGTCGGCTGCCCCTGCGAGTTGGTCAGCCCGCGGATGGCGTGGAACGAACGGTAGGCGTAATAATTGCCATCGATGAGGAGCAGTTTCTTGGGCATGTTGGAGGTGCGCGGAAGGTTGCAACGGACCGCCCGATAGGATAACAGTCTCCATCATGGCAGACAATCACTTCGAGTCCGGTGGCGAGGAGCGAGTTTGGGACGAATACGACTGGGAACGTTTCCTTCAGCAACAGGACCGCAAGACGGAAAAATACATGGAACTGCTGGAGAAATACATCGACGATCCCAACCGCGACCAGATCATCGCCCGCGAGATGGGCTGGCACCACTTGCTCGACGACAACGGCAAGGATTGGAGCGCCAACCTGGACAGTCTTTTCTCCCAGCGTTCCGGCGAGAACGCCGCCAAACCGGACGAGGAAGACGAGGATGAGGACGAGGACCTCGCCGATGACGAGGACGAACTGGACGACGACGACCTCGACGAGGACGAAGACTTCGACGAGGAGGACGAGGAAGGCGAGGACGCCGACGAGGACGAGGAACCCGAGGACCGCTACAGCCGCCACCCGCTCTACCAGGCCGCCAGCGCCCTGGCGGTGCACGTGGACCGTTTCTTCAACGACAACGAAGCTGCCGCGCAGCACCCGGCCGTTGCCCGGCTGACGACCAGCGCCACCCTGGCCAACGTCAAGCTGGCTGCCGCGCTCTCCGACGACGACGTGGACGAACTCGGCATGACCATCGCCTACCTCAAGCGGGCGCTCAAAGCGGTCACCAATGCTTTGGAGGCCGTCAACCAGTGTGAGGCCGAGCGCTTCTTCGACCCTGTGCAGGCGCAGGACGTACGCGGCCGGGTTTTTCAAGTGCGCGATGGGATCGTGTCATTGATGGGGCACTATCGCAACGAGTGGCGCCGCCGCTACGGGCAGGGGCACTAGGCGGTGTGCACCACAGCCGGTGGGGGTCGCTGGTACGATCTATTTGACAAGGTATCCTCCAATTTTTTGCATTTTCATTGAATGGAGCAAAGGGGGGCACCGTCAGAAATAGCCAAAGACGGGGGTGAACCGTCGCTGTCCCCGGGCTCGGCCACCGAGCCAGAGGACATCGCCTTGGTGCGACGCTGCCAGGCGGGCGACAGTCGAGCCTTCGACGAATTAGTCGCCAAGTATCGCAACCGGGTCTACGCCATGATCTACCACCTCGTCCACAACGAGCAGGACGCCTGGGACCTCGCTCAGGACGGGTTTCTCAAGGCGTGGAAGTCTCTCGACAAGTTTCGGTTCCAATCCAGCTTCTACACCTGGCTCTACCGGATCATGACCAACGTGGCCATTGATTGGCTGCGCAAGAAGCAGATCCAGGGCGGCCAGGAATTCGACGATACGGTCGGACTCCACGAAGTGGAACCGGGTAGTGACCTTGCTCCCAAGAGCGAGCCACACCCCATCAAGAAGTTGGAACGCGGCGAGGTGCGCCAACGCATCGACGCGGCGATTGCCAAGCTGTCTCCCGAGCACCGGACGGTTATTCTCCTCAAGGAGATGGAAGACCTCCAGTACCACGAGATCGCTGAGACGGTGGGCTGCTCCATCGGCACGGTGATGAGCCGTCTTTTCTACGCGCGCAAAAAACTCCAAACCCTCCTGAAAGACGTGTATGAAAACCTTTGAAGAACGCTATACCGCGTGGATCGACGGTCAGTTGGAAGGCAGCGTCTTGGCGGCCTTCGAGCGGGAACTCGCCCGCCGCGCCGAAGCCGGCGACGCTGAGTCCGCCGAAGCGGACCGGGACGGAGCTCTCCAGCTCCGCAGCCTGCTCAAGGAACATTTGCAGGCTCCGGCGCTGACCAACAGTGAGTTTTTCAGCCACCAGATGCGCGAGCGCATCGACGCGGAGATCAGCCGGGCGGCGGCTCGTCGGGAGGCGAACGCCCGGCCGGCTTTCCGGTTCCCGAAGCTGGTGTGGCCGTTTGCCCGGTTCGCGGGCGCGGGGGTGCTGTGCCTGTTCGTGGCCGGGGCGCTGTATTACGGGATGGTGCCGTCGCAACGGCAGACCAGCCCGGTGGCGGTCAGTCCTGTCGAGCGCCCGCAGCAGCAGACTTCTCCTGAACAGGTGGCGGTGAACGACTCCCCTGCCCCCGTGCAAGTTGCGAGCGCCAGCCAAATTCCCGGCAACCTGCTCGTCAAGCGCGACCCGACTCCTGCGCCTCCTACCATCGACGACAACAGTGCTCCCGCGGTCACGCTGGGCAACGGAACACAGGCCACCTCTCTCCAGGTCGGGAAGGACAGCGTCATCTGGTTGAACAGCCCGTCTACTCTGACGGACACCGCTGGAGTTACCCCTTCACCTGCCCCGGCTCCGAGCGCAGTTCCGGCAGCGGCTCCGACGGCTGCACCAGCCCCGAGCGCGACTCCTTGAGCAGTCCGTTTCCTTTTTCATGAGCCATCGTTGCCTCCGCTTC
>CAXTMD010000052.1:3596-7648 GCA_964245035.1 uncultured Chthoniobacterales bacterium | reverse complement strand
GGGATGTGGTGTATGGCGCGCTGGTGTTCGCCACGAAGTCCGAACACCCCCAGCCCACGCCGGATGCCATCAAGCCGCAAGCTGACAGCCTCCAAAGGATCTTTGGCTACAACGAGTTTCGTCTGCTCAGTGAAAAGAAGAAGGCGATCAACACCGGCCAGGAAGACCTGCTGGTGCTAAGTCATCAGCTTATCCTGCACGTGGATGCGCTCCATGCCATCGCTGACGGCTACGCCTTGGCTCTTGCCTTGCAAGAAGAGGACCGACCGGTTGTCAAAGCCGACGTGAGGCTCAAGCGTGACCACCCTCTGTTCATCCGCGGGCCGTTCGTCGGCAACGGACAGATTTTGATTTTGCTGACGGTGTTGTAGGGCGGGCGATCCGCCTGCCGCGTTACGGGACGTAGATTAGGACCCAACGAAGAAGGGGAGGCGTGCAAGACGCTGGCGGCTTCCCGAAACGCGGCAGGCGGAGCGAGGGTCTCTACAATCGTAAGCGTGCCACTTTAATCGTTCCCGTCCACCGGACCGCCCGGCAGCGTCTCCGCCAGTTGCAACTGTTTCACCTCTTCCAGGAGCACGGAGAGCTTGGCGTGGGCGGCCTGCCCGATGCGCGTCTCCAGCTTCTCGCCAAAGATCGCCAGCAGCTTCTCGGCCGTCGCGGCGGTCTTGCGCAGCTTGGGCGAGTGCATCCGGTCGCTGAGGTTGTCGTACAAATCCGCCATCTTGGCGATCATCACCGGTTCGGGCGCGGCGGCGAGGCGGGCGGCGTATTCTTCCTCACGCTCCTGTTTGGGGAGCATGACGTTTTTGGTCAGCGTCACCACGTAGTCGGCCACGCGCGGGCCGAACCACTCGGCGACCTCGTCGTAGTCCGTCGCAGTGTCCTCGATGGTGTCGTGCAGCAGCGCGGCGGTGAGCACTTCCTCGTCGTCGCAGCCGAACACGTGGCTGAGGATCAGCGTCACCCGGGCAACGTGCGAGAAGTACGGCGTCTGGTTATCCGCGCGCGTCTGGCCGTGGTGCTTGCGGGCGGAGAAGCTCGCGGCGCGCAGCATCGTTTGTACGGGACTGAGCGGTGGTGGCTCGGCGGTCTTGACCGCTTTGACCGCCTTCGCCGCGCCACGTTTCTTTTTGTCCGCTGCCGCTTTTTTCTTCGCGCGGACGGCGACCGACAGTTTACGCATCAGTTTCTTGCGAAAGGAACCTTTCAAGATGGAGAAGACCGCTGGCTTCAGTTGGATACATCAGGAATCGGCCTCCTGACAAGGAACGGTTTTCTAAAAAGCTCAGCCACCGAACTCCTCCAGCAAAAGCGAACGGTGCTGGGCGTGGGCGGAGATCGACGAACCCAGCCCGAGTATTCCCAGCAGCGCCACCGCCAGGAAGCGCACATCCAGCTGCGACCACGGGTGCGCCGACGGAGGGGGTCCACCGTGGCCGGCCGGATGGTGCGCTGTCACCAAGATGCCGGCGACCGTGAGGAGGAGGACCAACCACACCGAGTGACGAAGCAGGTGCGGAAGATGCCACAAAGCGGTGCTGATCAATCCACCCGACGAGAAGGTCCCTCCGGCGGAAAGGAGGGCGGTCACATCGTCGTCGTGCAAACGAGTCCGGTGCGAGACGTAGGCGGAGGAGGACGCACCGTGGTTGGCAAGTTCTTGCAGGATCAGGGCATGATCCTTGATGGCGGACAAGAACTCGGCAGGAGCGTGGAGCCAGTACGGGAACGTCGTCGCGAGGCACAGCAAGGCGCTTCCTAACTGGATCGTCCGGTGGGCCGACCAAAATCCCCGCGGCCTCCGGGCATGCCTGTGAGTTCTAGAATGCAAATCCGAAGCTGAATTGGAACGCCCCCGTGTGCTCGCGGTGCCGTCCGTGGTGGTACGGAGCCGGGTTCTCTCCGTAGTCCAGCCGCAGCGGTCCGATGGGCAGGTTGTACCGGATGCCCGGACCGATGCCGTAGCGCAGGTTGGAAAAACCCACCTCCTCCGCCCGCGACTTCAGGTTGCCCGCGTCCACGAACACCGCCCCCTTCAGGTCCGCCAGTCCCAGCGGGAACTGGTACTCCGCGTTGAGCAGCGTGAACGCCTCGCCACCGATGGGGTAACCCGAGCGGCGGTCGTAGGGCCCGAGGTCGCGCTCCGTGAAAGAGCGCACGCTCGTGCTGCCACCCGTGAAGAAGCGCTCGTCGATGGGCAACTCTGAGCCGGCGGACAACTGCGGCGTGCGCGGGTTGTCGTCGTTGGGCAGTTTGACCTCTCCGCCCGTCTCGCCGAACGGCTTGATGATGCCCACGCGGTAGCCGATCAGGAAAAGCTGGTTCTTACCGATGGGCTGGAAGTACGTCGCACGGTACGTGCCGCGCACGAAGTTGATGTTGCCGCCCAGTTCCTCGGCGGCCACGTCGACCGTCAGCGCCGTGATCAACCCTTTGGTGGGTGTTACCGGGTTGTCGCGCAGGTCCGCGCTGAGCGTGCCGCCGAGCACGTCGGCGGTGTAGTTGGTCTTGCCGAGGTTGAACTCCTGGACGTGCTCGCGCGTGGTCTTGACGTTGTCCACCTGCGCGAACGCGCTGAAAGTGTACTTTTTCTGGATCGTGCGCGAGAGCTGCACCAACCCGTCCTCCTCGGTCTTCTTGTACGTGTCGAGGTCACGCGTTAGCACGTCCGCGCGCACGCGCAGCTCGTTGTCGGTCTCGAAGAGATGCGGGTCGATGTAGAGCAGCTCGCCGCTGACGGTGCGCGTGGAGTAGTCGAACGAGAACGAGATCGGCCGCCCGGTACCGAACAGGTCGCGGTCGCGGATTTCCGCGCCGAGGATCGCGCCCTCGTACGTGCCGTAGCCGAGCGACAGACCAAACTCGCGTGCCTTCGCTTCCTTTACACCGATGTCGAGCCGCAGCGTGGCGTCCTCCGGCTGCGGCACGGGGTCGACCTTCAACTGCGCGAACAGCCCCGTCTTGATCATTTCCTGGTAGACCTCGTCGAGCGCTTTGGGGTCGTACGTCTTGCCGTGGAGCTTGCGGAAGCGGTTGCGCAGGTACTCGGGTTTGAGCCGGTCGGTGCCCGTGACCCGGATGCCGTCGAAGTGGTACAACGGCCCGGGTTTGACCGTGAACCGCGCCGGCACCGGTCCGCCCGCCGTGCCGACGAGGCTCGGGTCGCTCTCGACGGTGACCTGCGCGGTGAAGTACCCGTGCGTCTTATAATAATCTTCCAGCCGCCGCTGCATGGCGTCGACCCGCGGCCGGGTGTACGGCAGCGGGAGCTGGTCGGCGATGAGGCCGCGCACCTGCGCACGCGGATAGATGAGGTCGCCGTCGATGCTCACGTCGCCGAAGCGGTAGCGCCCGCCCTCGGCGATGGGGATCGTCAGGTTCGCGCGCGTGCGGCCGTTGACGAACTCGACCGTTGGCGTGCCGACCTGCGCGTTGAGGTAACCCTCCGAGAGATAGAAGCGCTGCACGAGGTCCGTACCCTTCTGCACGTCGGTGTCGACGTAGGGCAGGTCCTTGCGTGAGGAGGGGAAACGCTCGCGCGTCTGGCCGATGATGTACTGCTGGAAGTTGGTGACGTCCTTGTAGTGCTCGTTGCCCGTGAAGCGGATGTCTCCGAGGACGACCAACGGTCCTTCGTCCACCTTGAGGACGAGGTGCTTGGCGCTGAGGATCGTGTAGTTGGTGCTGACGAAGGCGTAGCCGTTTTTGCGGTAGTAGAGTTCGAGGAAGAACGCCACGTCGTCGGCGGTGGAGGCACGCAGGCCGTCGTGCTGGATGGTGTCGAGCGGATCGAAAAGCGCGTCGCGCAGGTCGCGTTCGGTGAAGCCGGTGACGCCCTGGAAATCGACGGTCACGTCGCCGGCCTGGGTCGTGGTGGCCGCGCCTGGCTGGTGCTTTGGCTGGAAGAGGCCGCAGGAGGTGAGCGCAAGCGCCAGGACGAGCAGCGCAACCAGCCGCGTCAGCGGCATCGTCCACAAGGTAGGGATGGCTCTCCGAGCCGTCCCTAGATTTTCTGGCAGGTGTGTTACTGCGGTCACACGGACCCAAGC
>CAXTMD010000052.1:0-3586 GCA_964245035.1 uncultured Chthoniobacterales bacterium | reverse complement strand
TCTCCCATCTCTGCGTTCCTCCGTGCCTCTGCGTCTCTGCGTTAAATCTACGCGTCATCATCACCGGAAACGCACCAGATATTTGACCCTTCCCCGCAGGTCGCCTTCGATCCCCAAATCCGCCACGAACTGCACCTTGTCGTTGACCTTGAAGCCGGCGCTGACCTCCTGTTTGCCCGTGTTCGGGTCCGTCGCGCCCACGTCGAGGTTTACCTTGTCCGCCAGCGTGGACCGCGGCTCCGCGTTGACGCTCTCGTGCTTCTTGAACGTGCGTCGGTACAGGTCCTGCAACACCAGCAGACCCGCTTTGCCGGCCAGACCCTGCGCGTTGCCCGCCAGTTCGTCGGTCGTGGCTCCCGTGGCCAGCAGCGAGACGATCTGCTCCTGGGCCAGCGGCGGGTCGCTGGAGAACGTGATCTTCGGGTCCTTCGCGCGGCCGGTGATGAACACTGTCACGAGGTAGTTGCGGATCTCGGACGTGCCCGTCAGGTTGAGCGAAGGGTTAAGCGGCTGGTCGGGCGAAAACGTGATGTTGCCGTCGCTGATCTCCAGCCGGCTGAAGGGCAAGGAAGCGACGAGGTTCTTGATGTTCACGTTGCCGTCGAGCAGCGGCTGTGCGCCCGTGCCGCGCAGGTGCAGGTCCACGAGCGCTTGACCATTGGCGAGGTTGCCGCGGACGTTGAACGGATCGTCCGTCCGGATGTCGAGGTTGAACTTCCAATTGTTCACCGGGGCCGCGTTGACGGCGATGGCTCCCGGCCCCTCGGAGGTGTTCGACGCGGGCGCGGCGGCGGGCGGCGCGGGCGCGGGCTTGCCGGGCAGGTTGATGGGCACGATGTCGATGTCTTTCAGATAACGGCTCTTGGTGAGGCCCAGACGGCCGGCAACCGTCGCGGCGGCAAGCGGACCCGTAACCTTGATGTCGGCGTTGACGCGCACGGTGAGGTTGTCATCGCGCGCGCCGAGCACGTCGCGGGCCGTTGCGGTCAGATCCAGGGTCGGGTCGGTCAGCTTGGCGAAGCCGACGTTGCCCGCCAGGTTGATCGTGCCGCCGCCGATCTCGCCGTGGAACCGCTCAAAGCGCAGTTCCTTCTCCGTGAATGCCAGCCGCGCATGGAAGTCGCGGATGGCGGGCACGGTGATGTTCGCGGCGCGCGCGGCGACGATGTTCAGTTCCAGCGAACCGGCCAGCGCCGGTTTTTCGATGGTGCCGTTCACGCGCACGTCGACCGCGGCGTCGCCCTGGACGAACCGCAGCGCCGGCGTCGCGCCCTGGAGAAATCCGAGGTTGGAGCGCGGGAGCTGGATGCTCAGGGTCACCGGCGACTTCGGATCGAGTTGTTTACTCTGCGCGATGGCCTTGAGGTCCACGGGCAGGTTGCCCTTGATCGTGAGCGGCGCGATCTGCGGCTGGCGCACGCTGCTGTCGAGGTCGAGCCGGTTGTCGTGCAGCGTGAGGTGGAAGTCGGCGTCGGCGGGCCGGACCTTGGCGAGCGAACGGCTCGCCAGCCCGCGCGCCTGCACCTGGACCCCGGCCACGATCTTCGACAGGCTGCCGTGCGCGGTGATCTCCAGCGCGACCGTCCCGCTGACGGGTGAGGCCTGCGCCTTGTTCGTGCCGCCGGTGGTCGCCAGCAGTTGCCCCAAGGGCAGCGGCTTGGACGCGATGTTCACGTCGATCTTGTCCTCGTCGGGGATCGGGCCCTCAGGCGACGAGAGCTTCGTCAGGTCTACGGGGATCTGCGCGTAGCCGGAGAGCAGTTCGGTGTTGCCCTGCTTGAAGTGGATGTTGTCCAGGCGGGCGAGCGCGTCCTTCAACGCGAAGGTGGAACGCAGCTCAAACCCGTTCGTGCTGACGAAGATCGTCGGGAAGTCGATGGCGAGCTGCGAATACTGCCCTTCCACGTCCGCCTCCAGCGGGCCGAACGTGTTGAAAACCACTTGGTGGGCGGCGATCTTGCCGCCGCCGGAGAAATGCGGACCGCCTTCGGTCTTGGCGAAATCGCCCTGCGCCTTCCAGGTGATCTGGATCGAGCCGCCGAGCTTGGGCGCGGTGGGCTGGACGATCTCCGCGCGCATCTCGCGCGTGCCGGGCGTCCCGCTCACCTTGACCTTGACCTTGCCCGCGCTGGTGTTGGTCGTCACGTCGGGCACGTTGACGGTCTCGCGCGTTTTTTGCCCCGGACCGTTGATCTTGGCAGGCGCGGGCGTCTTGGCGCTCGACGCGGCTTCCATCTCGGCCTTGGTGGTCTGCTGTTCCTTTTGCGGGGTGAGCAACAGCGGCTCGAACCTGGCGAGGTCGGCGATGTTGACGTTGAGGCTCAGCGCGTAGTCAAAGGGCGCGGCGGCGTTGGCGTGGCCGTCGATGTTGACGGCGTTCTTGTCGTCCAGCCGGACGGTCAGGGTCTTGATCGTGACGGCGTTGTTGGCGGCGACGATGTTGCCGTCAACCCGCTCGATCTTCGTGCCGTTGTAAGTGATGTTCGCGCCGTTGAGGTCCACGGTGCCGTCCACCCGCTGATCGTTTGCGCCGGGTGCGGAGTTGAGGTGACCGCCGGCTTGCGCGGCGAGGCGGAAGGAGCCGCCGAGCTTCGTCGGCGCGGGGGCGGGCTTGGAGCCGTGGTTGTCCTCGCCGGGCTTGGCCGAGGACGGTTTCGGCGGCGTGGAGAGCAGCGCATCGAAAGCGCCGAGGTCGGGCAGGTCCACGTTGAGATTACCCTGAAAAGGGTAGGGTGCGGCGAGGCCGGCGTTGCCGCCGAAGGTGACGCTGCTCTTAGGGTCGATCTTGATCTGGCCGGTCTTGATCGTGGCCTTGTTGTCCGCGACGACGACTTGCGTGTCCACGCTTTCGATCTTCGCGCCCTTGGCTTGAAGGTTGCGCGCGGTCACGTCGAGTTCGCCGTCGATCTGCTGGTCGTTGGCGGCCGGCGCGGTGGCGAGATGGCCGCGGACGTTGCCGGTGACTTTCAGGTTGCCGCCGAGTCCGGCGTCAGGCGTGCCGTTGGCCTTGAGGATGTCGTTGAACTTGCCGAGGTCGGCGAGGTCCACCGTCAGCCCACCCTCAAACGGGTAAGGCGCGGCGAGGCCGGCGTTGCCGCTCAGGTCGATGGCGTTTTTATCGTCCAGCACGATCCGGCCGGTCTTGACGATGGCGCGGTTGTTCTCGACCGCCACGGTCACGTCGCCGGTGCGCACGGTCGCGCCCTTGGCTTGGAGGTCGCGGATTTGCAGGTCCAGCCCGCCGCCGTACACGCCGTTTTTCGCGGTGGCCTGACCCTTCGCGGTGACCAACCCCTTCAAGGGCAACGCCTGCGGATCGGCCGAGAACTGGCTCACATCGGGCAGCGCGATGCTCAGGTCGGCGGCGAGCGGCTGCTTTTGCCATTGGGCAAAATCGTCGGGGATGACGTAGGTTCCGTCGACGTTGACCTTGTTGGGGCCGCGGTTGATCTCCACGCCGTCGAGCTTCACGTTTGCTTGGTCGGTGGACAGGGCGAGCTTGACGTTGTCCACGCGGTAGTCGGCGTACCCGATGCCTTCGACATCGGCGGTGACGTGCGATTGCAGCCGGTCGTAGAACGGCAGG
>CAXTMD010000051.1:0-15875 GCA_964245035.1 uncultured Chthoniobacterales bacterium | reverse complement strand
TCGATGATGCGCACGGCGGTGCGGCTGACCCAGCGCACCGTTTGCCAGAGCCGCTGGGTTTGCGTGGGTTCGAGCGCGCCGGCGGGGGTGGAAGGATGGAGGCGGGCGCGCCAGAGGATTTCGTCGGCCATCCAGTTGCCGACGCCTGGGAAATGTTCCTGCATGAGGAGCACGGCTTTGAGCGGGGTGCGGCGGCGGCGTTCGAGGAAGCGGGCGAGCTTGGGCAGGGTGAACTCCTCGGAAAGCACGCTGGGAGCGAGGGAGGACCACCACGCGGGCGGTTCGCTGCCCTGGTGCAGGCGCACGCGGCCGAAGTGGCGTTTGTCCTCGAAGACGAGGGCGCGCCCGTCCTGCCGGAGCACGAGGTGGTCGTGCTTGCGCGGTGGGTAGTCGGGTTGGTCCTCGCGGCGGAGTTCGCCGCTCATGCCGAGGTGAACGCCCAGCCACAGGTCGCCGGAGAACTGGAAGAGCATCTGTTTGCCGCTGGCCTGGGAGGCGAGCAGCGTTTTGCCGAGGAGTTGCGCGCGAAGAACGTCGGTGTCGGTGCCGCGGAAGACGCGAATCTCCGGGCGAGCGAGACCCACGCTAAGAACCGTCTGTCCGATGCCCGGGTCCCACTGGCGGCGGCTGTGTTCAACTTCGGCGAGTTCGGGCATGGGGATGTGGAAAGCAGGGGGTGAGGTTGAAAAAGTAAACGATTTCGTTGCGCGTACCAGCAGAGACGGCTACTTTTCGCCCCGCCGGCCGACAAACGATGCCAGGGTAGCTCAGCGGTAGAGCAGGGGACTCATAAGCCCTTGGTCGGGAGTTCGATTCTCCCCTCTGGCACATCCCTCTCAGCGAGAGAATTATATCTGATTTGATCTGCTTCTAAGCAGACACAGTTATCACCCGCCGCCGGTATTTATGGATGTTGTGCTCGCGCTGCCTCCTGGAAGAGCGGCACGCCCAAGGTGCGTTCCAGGATGGAGCGCAGCTGGCCATCGAAGTACACAGGTTCCTCTTTGCCCGTGCGGTGCTCAAGCGCACGAAAGCAAGCAGGTGGTGGCCACGCTGGAAGCGGTGCGCCTGCCCCACGGCAAAGGTCGGCCGACCTGCCGGCCTAGGAAGCTCGCTGGCGACAAAGGCTACAGCTACCCACGGGGGCGCGCCTACCTGTGCCAGCGCAGCGTCCGGCCCGGCATCCCTAACCGCAAAAACCCGCGCGCCAACCCACGCTTTGACAGAGAGACCTACCGAAGGCGCAACGTCATCGAACGCTGCGTGGGCTAAGTCGAAAGAAAACCGCCAGCTTGCCACCCGCCACGCCAAGCGGGCGGCCGACTACTTGGCCACCGTCAAACTGGCCATGATCCGCCGCTGCTTGTGCCCCCCTCCACGATCTGTCAGACAGAGCCTAGGAGCTTGCCTGTTCCGACACGCGCCCGGCTGCTGGACGACACCGCGTGCGCAGCGGTTTGCCGGGTGAGGTCGGACTCGCGTTGCTAAATGAGTTCATGTCGGCGCTGAGGGCACCCGCGCGTAAAACCCGCGTTTGGATCTATACGGGAGGGGATCATCGCACTCGGACTTTGAGAGGAGATACGGCTCAGGCGGTCCTGGCAAAGCGTCTCGACATTTCCTTGCATCGTGAAGTGCTATCAGAGAGATCACTGGATTGTTCATGCGTTACCTCTTCACGCTCTTTGCCCTGTTCTTTGCCCTGCCCGCGCACGCACAAATCAACCCTGCGTGGACGACACCGCTGCCGCCCTTCCAGATCGCGGATCATCTTTACTACGTCGGCAGCGAGGACCTAGCCGCTTACCTGGTCACGACGCCGGCCGGCAACCTCCTCCTCAACGCCAACCTGGAAAGCTCACCGCCGTTGATCCGCGCGAGCATCGAGCAGCTAGGCTTCCGCTGGACGGACACCAAGATTCTGCTCAACGGGCAGGCGCACTTCGACCACATGGGCGGGGCGGCCGAAATCCTGCGCGAGACACACGCCAGGAACATGGTCATGGAAGGTGACGCCGACGTGGTCGAAAGCGGCGGTCGTACCGACTTCCTGGCGGCGAGCGGTTCCGTGCCGCCCTTCCCGCCCGCGCACGTAGACCGGGTCCTGCACGACGGCGACACGGTCGAACTCGGCGGCACCACGCTCACGGCGCACAAGACGGCGGGGCATACCCGCGGTTGCACGACCTGGACCTTGCCCGTTCATCTGCCCGGCGAGCCGGCGGAGCGGGTGCGCCACGCCGTCATCGTCGGCGGGGTGAGTTTCTGGTCGGACTTCCACTTCACGGATCGACCCGGCCAGCCAGCGTCGTACCCGGGCATCGCCCAGGATTTTGCCAACACCTTCCGTGTCCTGCGCTCGCTGCCGTGCGACATTTTCCTTGGTGCGCACGGCGGCTACTTCCGGCTCAAAACGAAGCTGCCGCGCCTCGCCCAGGGTGGCCCGCAGGTCTTTTTGGATGCCGCGGGCTACCAGGCGTTCGTCACGAGAAACGAGGCGGACTTCGAGGCCGCCTTGAAGAAGGAGCCGTAAAGCGGCCTGGCCTCCACGTTCGCAGCGTTCAACGGTTGTCGCGCGGCGGCCGTGGTGCTCTTTTGCATCGGGGCGGAACTGCTGCGGCGGTTTTGAGTCGGAGAGGATTTAGATCCGGTCGGGCTTGCGGCCTACGCGTTGTGCGTGCGCTTGCGGCTGGATCCCAGCACCGTGCCGCCGTGCATAAACCTGGGTAAACTCCGCCCCGAAAAAGCTGATCAGCGAGGAGTAATAAATCCAGAACAACAGAACGACGAACGAGCCGGCGGCCCCGTAAGCGCCCGCTACCACCGCATGGCCCAGATACAATCCAATGAGCGACTTGCCGATCAGGAAGAGCAGGGTTGTCACGAGGGAGCCCCGCCACACGTCTTTCCACCCGAGCTGTACATCAGGCAGGAAGCGGTGATCAAAGCAAAAAGCAGGGCGACCACCACGAATGAGGTCAGGAAATTGGAGGTGCTCCACAGCCACGGTACGCGCGGCATCTGCGCGCCAAGATAATCCTGGAGGGCATCGAGCGTTCCGCTGATCACGAGCGAAACCAGCAGCAGGAAGCCGATCCCGAGCACGAGCGCGAACGAGCGTGCCCGGTCGGCGATGAGCCGTCGCACCAAGCCGTGCCGTACCTTGACCTCGACGTCCCAGAGCTCGTTGAGCGCGGCCTGCAACTCGCCGAAGACGGCCGTGGACCCGACGATGACGGTGACTACCCCGGCGGCGATGGCCCAGGCGCTGGAGCCCAACCCCTGGGTTGATTCGATGATCTGCCGGAGCGCCTGGGCGCCTTGGTTGCCCACCAGGGTTTGCAACTCGTCTTCGATCCGGTGGGCCGCGGCCTGTCGGGTAAAGAAGAGGCTGGCGAGGAGCACGGCGATGAGCAGGAGCGGGGCGATGGAAAAGATCGTGTAAAACGCCAGGGAGGCCGCGAGGCGGAACGCATTGTCGTGCCACCATTCCACACCGGTGAGACGCAAAAGCTGCCAGGCTTCCCCGACGCTTGACCGGGCCGAACTGCGCGCGTCCGGCTGCTCCGGACGCGCGCGGCTAGATGGGTGGTCATGCATGAAAGCCGTGGGCGCGGAGGGCGTCGTCAGACGCGGCAAACGGGGTGGAGACAAACGGTGCTAAGACGGTTTGTCGCCTTTCCCTGCTTCGGCCCTTTCCCGTTGCAGGTGCTCGCTACCCAACCGCTGGAGCTTCTGCATCTCTGCGAGCAACGCGCGCGCGGCGGGCAGCATTTCGTCGTGCCCGTCACGCTCCAGTTCCTGGATGAGAGCTTCCTGCGTGGCGATCCGTTGCAGTCCTTCGGTGACGTGCCGTTGTGCTTGTTCTTGAGGATCTTCTACAGACTCCATCGCCGGAGCCTAGCAGGGCAGACGAACAGGCGGCAGACAAATCAAAAGAAAATGCGACTTGTCGTCACCGTCGCGGCTGGCGGTGTTTTGCACCTCCAAAGCCGGCGGGCAGTTTTACTTGGCCAGCGGTTCCAACCCGAAGGTCTGCATGACTTCCTTCTTCTCGCCCGCGTTACAAGGACTCGGACGAACGCCAGCTTTTCGGCTTCGGCAATGCGAGCGTGTGATGGCGAAACCGGCGCGGAGCAGGTCACGAGCGCGTCGGCGGTGCAGATGGTGGCGTCCATCCGTCCCGGCACAGCGAACTTGGTAGGATAAAAGCTGCTTCTCGCCTCATGTCCAAAACTCGACCTGTCCCACGTCGCTTTCCCGGCACTTCGCCGGCTGCCATCGCCGCTCTGCTTTGCGGCGGAAGCGCGCTGGCCGCCGTGATCCTGCGCGCCCGGCGTCTGGCTCGGCAGCAACGCCTCGGCGCGGCCAGCCGCGGCAAACGCATCATCATCCTGGGTGGCGGGTTCGCCGGCCGCAACGTGGCCGAGGAACTCGCCCGCCGGCTGCCGGCCGCCGGTGCCCACGCGGCGGCCGAGGTCCTCCTGGTGGACGAGAACCCCTACCTGCTCTTTACCCCCATGCTCACCGAAGCGGTCGGTGGCATGGTGGAAAGCCGCCATATCGTCAGCTCCGTCCGTGACCTGCCCGCCAACGTGACCTTTCGCCAAGGCCGCGTCGAGGAGATCGACCTGGCCGCCCGGCGCGTCGTCCTGTACGGTGCCGGTCGCGGCGGCGAAAACGCTGGCTCCGGGCGTCTTGACTTGGAAGCCGACCATCTCGTGCTGGCCCTCGGCTCGGTGGCCAACTACCACGGGGTGCCGGGCCTGGAGGAACACTCTGTTCCCATGAAGCGACTCACCGACGCCGAGGCCGTCCATGCCCGCGTCTTTGACCTGCTCGCCCGGGCCGAGGCCGAGCCGGACCGCGCGGTGCGCCGCGCCTTGCTGACCGTGGTCGTCGGCGGGGCTGGCTACACCGGGGTGGAAACCATGGCCACCGTCAACGAACTGCTGCGCACCGAGGTCGAGCGCCGCCGCCAGCGTGGCGCGTCGTTACACCCCGACGACGTGACAACGGTCCTCGTGGACCCGGTCGAGCGGCTCATGCCCGAACTCAAGAGCGACCGACTGGCCGCCTACGCCGAAACCAAGCTGCGGGAGGCTGGCGTGGAGGTGCGCCTGCAAACCAAGATCACCGCCGCGGGGCCGGACTTTGTCGAACTGGACGGCAATCGTCGCCTGCCCGTGGGAATGCTGGTCTGGTCGGGTGGGGAGATGCCCAGTCCGCTCATGTCCAAACTGGAAGGGGTGCGCCTCAGCAAGCAGGGTGCTTTGGAGGTGGATGCCACCGGCGCGGTGCCCGGCCGCCCCGGGGTCTGGGCCATCGGAGATTGCGCGGCTTTGCCCAAACCCGACGGCAAGAGCACCTATGCACCCACCGCGCAGAACGCCGTGCGCGAGGGCGTCCTCGTGGCGGCGAACATCGCGGCTACGCTCTGCGGTGAGCCGACGCGGCCGTTCACCTACACGCCCATCGGCGAGTTGGCGCTGGTGGGTCGGCGTGCGGGAGTGGCGGAGGTTTACGGCTGGCCCTTCTCGGGGCTGTTGGCTTGGGCGATGTGGCGGGCGGTGTACCTCGCCAAGATGCCTGGACTGGGTCAGCGTGCACGCATCTTGGGCGATTGGTGGCGGGATGCTCTCGCTGGCGAGAGACCGGTTGCCAAAGGAACGACGAACGCGGACTCTGCCGGCGCGACCCCAGCACGCGGCAGCGCCTCACGTGCACCAGGAAAACCGTCAGCGCTGGCCTAGCCCCCTCGGTTCATCAGCGCAGTCCTCCACTGGGAAACACGAACAACCAACAACGGTCAAAGCAAAACACCGCGGCCTACGAAAAGGACAACGAGCGAAGGAAGGGGTGAGTGGAGTGTTTCCTTTCAACTTTGCGCGTTCTCACTGCCGCCGGCGATCTCACCTCGCCAGCCGCCGGTTTCCTGCCCGGCGAGAAGTCGGAGGGGACTCGAAGGGATCGACGTTGCCGTGGCCGGTCGTGTGCGGCACGACGGAGTCCCTGTTCCGGGCATCGAGGCCGGGGCTGCAATGCTTGGCGACGAGCAGCGAGCAGCCACCGGACACAAACGCCGGGGTGATCGTGAGCAGGCAGCGCAAAACCTGCCACCCGCCTTCGGCCAGACGCTGGACGGTTAGCAGCCAACACGTTGCGCGCGAGAACTTGGAAGCACCAGGCGTTTGCAGAAAAGAAACCCAGCGGACGTTTGCCGGGTTGGGTGGCGCCTGCGGGTGCCGTCCATCCCAAGATGCTCAGGCAGCCGGGGCTGCCGCCACGCCCTTCTCCGCACCGCAGTGCTGGCAGTGCGGCAGCAGGCTGTGGCGCACTTGCCCGCACGCCGGACACGCCTCAAAGAGCGACGTGCCACACGCCGGGCAGACGTAGGCTTCCTGCCCGCTTTGCTCCGGGTTGGGCACGACCAGCTTGTTGACCGTGCGGCGCGTCCAGAACAGGAACCGGCGCGGTCCGGTGCGGATCGGGTACTCGCAAACCGCGCACAGGAAGCACGCGTAAGCCTCCCGATACTGCTTGAGCAGGGTTTCGAGCTTGGGAACGGCGGTGGCGCGCAGGAAGTGGATCAGCAAGCGCGCGACCACGACGATGAGCGCGCCGATGAGGATGTAGTGGAAGTACCGGCTCGGGAAGTACTCGTGGACGACCAGACCCACCTTCACCAGGGTCGCGCCACCAAGAGCGAGGTACAGCGGGAAATAGAGGCTGCCGCGTTTTCTGACGGCCAGGAACACGCCCACGCCCAGCAGCGGCAGCAACACGGCGAGTTGCCAGAATGCCACGCTCCAGCGGTGCCGCGCGCTGGCGGCTTCAAACTCTTGCTGCGCGGGCCGGCGTTGGTCCTCGAGTTGGGCTTCGAGCCGCTGCTGTGAGTCGTCCAAGGACTGCTTCTGCCGGAGCAGTTCGGCCAGGTTTCGGCTGAGTTCCTGGTATTTTTGCTGGTTGGTCAGGAACACGCTCATGGCGTTGGCCTGACTCGCTTTTTGCTCGTCCGAGAGAGGCAGGTTCTTCTCCAGCCCTTGTTTTTGCAGTTCGAGGAGTTGGTTGACGGTTTGCTGGAGGTTTTGCGAACTGGTTTCGAGCAGGTGTTGGGTCGCCTGCTGGTTTTCGACCTGGCGGGTCAGGTCGGCAAGCTGCGCTTCCTGCGCCGCTTTCTTTGTCACCAGGCTTTGGTCGAGATGCCGGGCCTCGATCTCTTGGTAATTGGGTCCTTCCAGGGAACCGAGGTCGTCCACGAAGAAGCCCAGCAGCCAGAAGAACAGCACACCGAGCAGCAGGGTAAAGGCGCGGATGGCGAAGCGGTTGATCCAAGGCCCCTTGGATTGTTTCGGAGTGCTCATCGGGAAAATTAAATGCTTGTTTTGTGGATGCCTAGATAGCCTCGCCACAAACCGGGCGGGCGGGAAATCGTTAAAACCGAGGAGAGCATCGGTGGGATTGATGCTGGCCCTCGACGACCGGGGTTCAGGTCTCGACCGCGGCGGAGGATTGCGGCTGCTACGTGCTGGAGGTGGTGCGGCGGGAGTTTGGCGGTCGCTGCCAGTGGCACGACGGCCACAATCAGCCGGTGCTGGTGGTCCCCGACTCCTTTGCCAACGTGTGCTTCGTGCGTCCGTGGAAAGGCTTCTGCCTGGGATAAGCCAATGGCCAGATGACGTCCGACGCGCTACGCTCCGCGTCCAGCCGTCGCTTTTGCCCAACCCTTCCCTCGCCATGTCCATCAAGCTCACCGGAACCGTTGCAGGCTGGAAGCAGCACCGTTGCGCCTCCTGCGGCGCGCTCTACCGCTACCGCTTCTCGCGCGAAGCCGCGGTCGTCGCCCGCACGCCCGAGCGGCGGGAGGCGAAGCTGCGGGCCTTGCTCGACCGCCTGCAAGCCCTCGTCCTGGAATGGCGCGCCTGTCCGCAGTGCGGTTCCTACCAGCCCGACATGGTCGCGCAGCGCCGCCGCTTCTGGGCGGGCTGGACGTGCTTTGCCGTGTGGATGGGCGTGTTCTGGCTGACGGCGATCAGCGTCAGCGGCCAAGGGACGATCCCGACGCTGACGGTGGCGGCCGTGGGGTACTGGCTCGCCTGCGCGGGCGTGCTGGCGTGGACCGCCGGGCGCGACTTCAACGCCGATCCCGCCAGAAACCGGGCCAAGTCTGCGGCGTTCGCGGCCGCCGGCACGCTGCGGCTGGACGAGCCCGGCACGGCGCAGCCCTCCATTCCTCCGCCTGTCGGCACGCGCACCCGACGGGCTCGCGCGATCTTCGCCGCGCTGCTGGCCGTGGCCGTGGGACTGCCGATCTTGGCCGAAGGCACGCGCCGAACGGCGGGCTGGCCGCTCAACCCTGCGTTCTTCCCGCCCGTCGTCGGACCCGGCGACCAGACGACCTTCTACCTGCCCGGAACCATCCGCTGCGTGCATGGTTACTGGCACGGGCAGGCCCAGGCTCTGCTCTACAACGCCGGGAGGTTCGGGCTGGCCAACGATCATCTCCCGGCCACCACGAACGACTTCTATTGGGCCAAGGAGTTGTCGGTCAACCCCGCGCAGCCCGACAGCGACATGCACCCGTGGGTGACCTTCACCGTGCCGGGCAACGCTCCGCTGGCGGGACAGACGGTCCAGGTGTGGCTACAGGTGCACACCGTGTTTCCGCGGCTGGTCAGCGCGGATGGGTTGGGTGATGCGACCTTTGTCACGGCCGAGCGGGACCTCACCGCGAAAGCGTCCCTGGTGCTGGCCGCACCGGCGGCTGGCCGGACGTACCAGTCCCTGTGGTACGGCGCACTGGCGGGCAGCGGTGTGCTGCTGACCTTGGCCATGCGGCGGTTGTGGAAAAGCTCGCGCCACGAGGGGCAAAGCACGCAGACGCAAATAGAGTGATCTCGCGAGCGCTCCAGCAAGGCGGGCGGCGGGGGCGAGGATACCGACCTTCTCGACGGCCGGTGGCTGGTTGTTTGCCGCAGGCTGAGCAACGCGCGCTCCCGCGCTTCTGAACAGGCGGCAGCCTCTCAAGGAAGTACGCCGCACTTTAGCGGTACTTGTCGACTTCTTGGGCACAGGGCATCCGGGTCCAGGGGTTCATGGTGCCGGATGAGATCGGCACAGCGCTGGTCCAACTCTTCCGCGCGCTCCTTGGCGGTCGGGGATGAGGCGGTCCGGTGAACGTGTGCGCGGAGGCTGGCGTAGAGGGCAGGTGACTCTTGCAACAGCCCGCAAAGCCAATACTGCCAGACGTGGCTGTCACCTGCGAAGACGCGTTGGACGTGGGGGGCGAGCGGCGCACCGATGCCCGGCGGCGGGGCCGGTCAGCCGGGGTTCGTCCCTTCGGCTGGCAAGACCAACAGGAGGCTCAACCACCCGGCCAGCCACGCCCCGCGCGCGTGCATGCGCCATCCTGAAAGTCGCCCACCGCTTCCCGTACGCTCATCGTCTGGCATGAAGGCAGACGGGAAGCCGTCAAGGTTTGATGTTCTGGCCGTACCAGATGCCCGCCACCTCGTAACCTTCCAGCTTGGTGTGCAGGTGGTGCGCCTTCTTGTCCCGGTCAAAGAAGTCGCCGTCCACCAGGAGGGTTTCGTCTTCTTCCCCTCCCAAGCGCACCGTGCCGCGAAAGAGCACGTCGTTCTTGTCCTCGTCGTTGCGCAAAACCACCCTCTCGCAGACAGGTAGCGTTGCCTCCGGAGTTGGGTCGCCTGCTCAGAGCAGGCATCTTGGAGTGGATTGAACGGCTTCCCTGCGACTTTCCTCGGAGGGCCGACTTGCAACGGCTAGGAATTTCTCTGTCACTCCGGGCGAGCTCTCCCGTCGCCAGAGCAGCTCGAGTTCGAACGGGTCCACCGGTGACCGCAGGGGCCTTGTCACGCAGGACGGGTTAGACACGGTCACCAAGACCTGCGGCAGGATGACGACGCCGCCGCCCGCGGCCACCATCCCGAGCACGTTACCCGCGGCAAATCGACCGCCATCAAAAGCCTTGGCGTGCTGATGATCTGCGTTCCAGGCGGTGCCCCGAAGGCAACTGGCTTCAACGCGACGCGAATCTTTGCCTTGCCGCCTCGGTAGCAGGCATGTAGAGCGACACCAGGGTTCCCTCGGGGTCGCGGAACTGGAACGTCTGGTTGCCCCACGGCATGACTTTCAACCCGTGAACCAAGGGCACCTTGTCCTGCAGACGCGCGTACTCCGCGTCGATGTCCTCCACCTGGAACTCCAGGCAGGCCGTCCGGTTTGCGGCGGGTTCGGCGCTGCCTTCCTGCCACTGTGCGACGGTCTCCGCCGCCCCGATAGCGAGCGTGGCACCCGGGGTGACGATCTCGGCAAACACGGGCGCGAGCCAGTTGGCGGCTTGGCCGGTGACCAGTTCGTAAAAGGAGACCATCCGCCTGATGTCGGCCGCGATGAGACGAGTGGAAGCAAATTTCATGGCAGTTTCTTTTGTTCCGAGGCAAGGTCTCCGGTGAGTGCCGAGGCGTACGGCAGTTGCGTCGGCCTTCCGATCCTCGTGGAAAGCGCGAGGCTGACTCCGCGCCCGTCTTCTTCGATCATCCGACCAAATGGTTTGTCATTGCTACGCTACGGTAGCGTAGCGGAACGCGGAGCGCAAGCATGAAAACACCCCAAGCTGCCAAGCCGGAACCCTCCCCCAAGAAGCCCAACGATCCGCGGGGCACCGGGCAGAAGCGCGTGGACCGTTCAAAGGACAAAATCCTCGCCACCACCATCGAACTGCTCTACGAGGCGGGTCTGGGCCTGAGCATCGACGAGGTGTCGCGCCGCTCCGGCGTGGCAAAAACGACGATCTATCGGCACTGGCCGGTGCGCTCGGCCTTGGTCCTGGAAGCTTGCACCAAGCTCACTCCCGAGCCGGTGGCGCCGGACCGCGGCAGTTTTGCCCGGGACATTGCGGAGTTGATCCAGACCTTGGCCAAACTTCTGAACACCGCGCGCTGGACGAGCGTGCTGCCCTCCATCGTCGACGCCGCCGAGCGCGACCCCGAAGCCGCCCGGGTCTTCGGCCGGATCCAGGCCGGACACGCCGCCCCTTTCCGCGCGGTGATCCTGCGGGCGCAACGCCGCGGCGAGTTGGCGAAGCAGGTGGATCCTGGCAGCCTGGTGGCTGCCATCCTCGGGCCGCTCTTCTACCGTCGCTGGTTCTCGCGCGAGCCAATCGACAAAGCGTTTACCAATCTGCTGATCCGGCAGGCGACCGGACAACAAACTCCGTGGCGACCACCGCCACGCAACCGGGTGCTGCCACGCCATCCACAGCACCCCGTGGGGCGGGGTGCCTTGTAACGCTCGCAGCGCCAGCAGCCCCGCTGGGTGGTCGGAATGCACCTTCGCTTGTTCAAGGCGCCCTCTAAAAGATTTGCGTTCCTGTGACAGAAGCGGTCGGGTTGCTCGACGGCTCGACGAACGATTGCGGCCATGTCTGTAGTTGGTAGGCTCGATGGCAGGGAGCCAAGCGGTGCGCAATACGGCCGTGCATTTTCGGTCGGCCGAAACGCTCTATGACCATCGCCGACCAGTTCCTCGCCCCGGGCCGCCGCAACGATGGAGTCAGCTTTGCGCCGTCGGACGGACGATGATCTCGCCCACATCTACGTCCGCGGGCTGTTCGATGGCAAAGGCGATGGCGCGAGCGACGGCTTCCGGGGAGATGGCCATCTTGTCCATGGCGGCCAAAGTCTGCGCCTTCAACTCCGGGTGGTGCATGGATTCCGCGATGTTCGTCTTGGTGAAGCCGGGCGAGATCACCGTCACGCGCAGCTTGTCACCGGCTTCCTGGCGCAACCCCTCGGAGATGGCGCGCACGGCGAACTTCGTGCCGCAGTACACCGCCATGTTGGGCACGATGCGGTGCGCCGCCGTCGAGGCGACGTTGACGAAGTGGCCGCTTCCCTGCCGGCGGAAAACAGGCAGCGCCGCGGCGATGCCGTAGAGGACGCCTTTGATGTTCACGTCGATCATGTCCTCCCACTCCTCGACGCGCAGGTCGTCGAGGGGGGCGAGCGGCCCCAGCCCCGCGTTGTTGACGAGCACGTCCAGCCGGCCGTACCGCTCGCAGGCCAGCCCGACGAGCGAGGCAAGATCGCTGCGCTTCCTCACGTCGGTGCGCGCATAGATGGCCTCACCGCCCGCTTGCACGATGCGGGCCGCCAGCGCTTCCAGACGGTCCAGCCCCCGCGCCCCCAACACGACTCGCGCACCGCGTCCGGCGAGCCCGAGCGCAGTCGCCTCGCCGATCCCGCTGCTTGCTCCTGTGATGACCGCCACCTTGCCGCGGATCTCGGATGGAATGCTCATCGTGCCTGTGTTTGGGGTCTGCGAACTCGAGCTTGGTGCAAAGCTGGCGAGGACGGACTGGACCACGAAACAGGCTTTGCTGCCAGCCTCTGTTCGCTGGAGCGCATCGCCTGGCGTTGTGCGTGGGTTTTTCGGTCAATCCCACCGGCGCACGAACTCCGGTGAGAGGTCCGCGATGCGCTTCGCTCGCGCTACGAACTTTTGAAGGTGTCCTGGGCTTTGTCGACCCACGGTTGGAAGAGGGCGGCGGGCCAGTTGGGATCGTTGTCGGAGATGCGCTCCAAACATTTCCACTGACCGGCGCGCTTCTGGAACTTGTCGCGGTAGGTGCCGGTAGAAAGCACGCCCTGATGATCCTCCTTCCAGTTGACGATCCAGCGCCAGACCACCGTCGCCTCGTTCTCGCCCGTGCCCTCGATGACGAACGTGCCCACGTCGTGGCGCATCTTGCCCAGCGGGAAGACGCTGTGCGCGTAGTCGTAGAGGTTCTTGAGTTCGGCCGACCCGGTGAAGGTTTGGGTGCGCAGGTCATGGAGCTGGAACGAGCCTTCAGGCCAGTACAGGTCCACGTACCTTTGCGCGGACTCGCGGCTGGAATCGTTGTCGATGCACTGCTGGTGCCGGTGGAGCTGCTCGAAGATTTCGAAGCGGTCGGCGGTGGTCAGTTTGTCGTTGGGCATATGGGGCTCGTGGATGGGTGGCGTTGTTTCAAGCCGCGAAGCCATCGCGGCGCGCTCGGGCAAGGCGGGAAGGTCAAGCGAGAGAAGCCGCGCGGCGTTTTCGCGGTCGAAGTGGATCCGATTATTGCTCGCCCTGTTTGGGCTGGGTGGTGAAGGTGTAGAGAATGATCTTCCACTCGCCGCCCATGCGCTTGAGCACAAAAATCTCGCGGTTGAAGTCCGGCGTTTTGGAGCTGTCCTCAAGGTGAAGCTCCGTTTGCCCCACCGGATGATGGGTGCGCACGATGGCGACCTCCCCCGAGACGATGTCCACCGCGTCATACTGGAAGTCGGTGTCGAACTTTACCTTCTTGAAAAGTTCCTCGTAAGGTCCCGCCATCTTGTCCACGCCGATGACAGTGGCTTTCTCGTTCCACTCGGCGACCGCGTCCGGCGTGAAGAGGGGACGAATGATGCTGAAGTCCGAACTGTTCAAGCCCTGCTGGTAGCGCTCGACCACCGCCATGACCTGACGTTGGGTGACCGCCACGTCGGCGTCCTTGGAATACATGAGCGCGCCGGTCGGCCCGCCATCGCCCGCGACGGCAGTTGGAGCCACGGCAAAGGAACAGGCCACCAGCCACCGCACGGCCACACCCAGTAGTTTGGGCAGGTTCGTCGTGGGAGTGCGCTTGGACTCGGGGGAGCGTGCAGGAACTGGCAGGATGTGGTTGGAGGACGATGTCGGCACGGGACTATCTCAAGCGTTCCAACCCCGATGTTGCGAAAAAGATGGCGTCGCCGGCGCGCAGGCGTTCGCCCGCCCGCCGCTTGCGGGCACGGCGCTCAAGTTGCTGAGGGGCCCACCTCGGCTTCGTCGCCGTCCGGGTCTCGGAACCTCGTTGCTGACGGCGTCCGGGACGAGGAACCGGGTGGCCGCAAATCTTTGCAACATCTTCGCCCCTGTCCTTGAGATGGTAGGAACACTCCAGGCAAACGACCGAGACCAATGAAGGACAATCCAGGCACCTTGCAGGAAGGCGGCGCGCCCTTCCACACGACGCACTGGAGCGTGGTGGTGCAGGCCATGGAGAGCCAGCCAGCAGCCTCCGCCGAGCGGGCCCTCAGCGACTTCTGCCAGGCGTACTGGCCGCCTCTGTACACCTTCGTGCGCCGGCGCGGCCACCCGCCCGCCGACGCGCAGGATCTGGTGCAGGGTTTCTTTGCCCACCTGCTCTCCCACGACACCCTCAGCCGGGCCGACCGCGAAAAAGGCAAGTTGCGCACCTTTTTGCTCGGCTCGCTCCAAAACTACCTGGCCAACGAGTACGACCGCGCGCAGACCATCAAAAGGGGCGGCGGCCAGCAGATCGTTTCCATGGACGACCAACTCGTGGCGGCCGAAGCGGGGCTGGTCGCCGGGCACAGGCTCGACGAAACGTCGAGCTACGACCAGGCGTGGGTGTCCACGCTGGTGAACCGCACCTGGAAGCGGCTGGAGGAGGAGTTCGCCGCCGAAGGCAAGGCTCAGGTGCTGGCGGAACTCGAACCGTTCCTGCTCGGTGGCGCCGCTTCATCCGGCCAGGAAGAAGTCGCTGCACGCCTGAAAATCCCTTTCACGACTTTCCGCTCGACGCTGCGGCGCACCCGCCAGCGCTACCGCGAAACCCTGCGCGACGAAGTGGCGCGCACCATCACCAATCCCTCCCAGGTGGACGAGGAACTCCAGTATCTTTACCAACTCCTAATCTCCTAAACGAAAACACGTCGCGCCGCCTGCCTCGACTCGCACGACGCGCCGAAAACGCCCGAAGAGATCAAGACGTGGTCCGACCTTGCATCGTTTGACCTTTCCCCCGGGAAGCCGATTTGTTTGGAGATCGGCGAACATCCCAAAAAACAACGCATGGAAATCGGCCTAGATAGTTTTGTGGCGGTGGCTGCCGCGTCGGATGGAAGCGACCGGCGCACCCCGGCGGACCATCTGGGCGACCTCCTCGAAGAGATCGCCCTGGCAGATCAGGCCGGGCTGGACGTGTTTGGCGTCGGCGAACACCACCGGCCCGAGTTCCTCGACTCCGCGCCCGCCGTCCTCCTCGCCGCCGCGGCCGCGCGCACGCGGCGCATCCGCCTGACCAGCGCGGTCACGGTGCTCAGCGCCGCCGACCCGGTGCGCGTGTTCCAGGAGTTCGCCACGCTTGATCTGCTCTCCCGGGGACGCGCCGAGATCGTGGTGGGAAGGGGTTCCTTCATCGAGGCTTTCCCGCTGTTCGGCTATGAACTGGAGGACTACGATTCGCTTTTCAGCGAAAAGCTGGACCTGCTGCTGCAAATCCGCAGGCAGACACCGGTGCGCTGGCAGGGAAAACATCGACCGGCGTTGAGCGGCCAAGGGGTCTACCCGCGTCCGCTGCAGGACCCGCTGCCGATCTGGCTCGGCGTAGGTGGCACGCCGGCCTCCTTTGTCCGCGCGGGAACATTGGGGCTGCCGCTGATGGTGGCCATCATCGGTGGTGAGCCGCACCGCTTCCGGCCGCTGGTCGACCTCTACCGGGAGGCGGGCCGCCGCGCGGGCCACCCTCCGGAGCGGCTCAAGGTCGGCCTGCACATGCTCGGCTACGTGGCGGACAACAACGAGGCCGCGGCGGACGACTTTTTCCCGGGCTGGGCAGCGAGTTTCACGAAAATCGGTCGTGAGCGCGGCTGGGCACCGATCACCCGCGCGCAGTTCGACGCGCTGCGCGCACCGAAAGGCGCGCTGCTCGTGGGCGACGCGGCGGCGGTGGCCGACAAGATTCTCACCGTCCACGAGGACCTGGGCGGCATCGCGCGTCTGACCTTCCAGATGAGCGTGGCGGCGCTGCCGCACGCCAGGCTCATGCACTCCATCGAGAC
>CAXTMD010000050.1:8644-15938 GCA_964245035.1 uncultured Chthoniobacterales bacterium | reverse complement strand
CGTTCTTGGCACCGTCATTTTCCGGCTGCTCCGTCGGGTTATAGAACCGAGACCCGGTCAGAAAAAGCCTCGATCCTACATGCAAAAATCAGCCGCAAAAACCCTCTGTTTTGTGAGACAACATACCCTGGCTCTACTCAATACTTCATCACCGGCCACACTATCCGCCTGAAGACGAGACCGCCCCGCTGGCGCGGGGCCAGCGGGGCGGAAAAGGGAACGGCATGGAGACCGGCAAATGCCTACGCGAGCCGGACAGCTCGGCGGCGGCGCAGGGTCAGACCCAGCAGCCCCGCACCCACGCCCAGCAGTGCCCAGGTAGACGGCTCTGGCACGGTGGGATTTGCATCGGTTCCCTCTGAGAACACCAAGTCATTGGCAGCGACGCTTAATCCTGGGGCGTTGTAGAAGGTTCCACCCGTATAAGGGTTCGCGGAGCTGCCGTTGATTTTGTAGGTCCCGGTGGTCCCGAACACTTGCAGGGTGTACACGCTGCCCAGCGTCAACGTCAGCGGGTTGGAGAGCACGAATTCCACGGTCTGCGCCACCGTGTTCGTCAGGGTGACCGTCGGGCTGGTGGCAAGCAGGGTACCGCCAAAGCCAGCACCGTTGTACACGTTGAGCTGCACGGTGGTGCTGCCACTGGCAACGTACAACGAGAAGGTGGCGGCGTTCATCGTCGCCTGGGCGGGCGTAAAGCTCTGGCCGAACCCTCCATTCGAGCTGCCGGTACCAAAGACGGAGGTTCCGGTCGTGTTTTGTTGATCCACGGTGGTGAGGGCAGCGGGCTGCGGCCCGACGTTGGCGACCACGTTGCCCAAGGTGAAGTCGGCCACGCGCAAACCCGCTGCCGTCAGGGGTTGGGCGTATCCGGACGCGCTGCCCACGCAGATGGCGGCGAGCAGGGCCACGCTGCCCAGCGGAGCGGCGGCGAATGAGCGGTGAAGAGTCATTGGCGAAGGGCTGATTTGGTTTTGGCTCGATGGGTGGCGGGCCCGGCGACACGCCAGCCCCTTTGTTATGCACCTGTCTGTCTTCTGGCGGACATCACACCCTTTTCAATTTCTCATCGTATGATGGCAGAACAACCCGCGCGCCTTGTCAACGAAATTGGAAGATTTTGTCCGATGGCACTATACCACCTCGTTGCGAGCCGGGAGAAAGCGATGCTTCCATCTATGTTACCCCGACCAGATTTTGCGATTCGCAGTTGGTGGAAGGATGATTATCTTACAAAACACAGGTTTGGGATGCGTTCACGTTCTTGGTAATCATCTGTTTTCTGAGACGGTTGAGCCACCCACCGGCTCAACGACTGTGAATCACCACCCGTTACAACCAAGCGGCCGAGAGGCCAACCGCCACGCCCCTACTTGGTGATGATCTTGCCCGTGGCGAAGTCGTAGAAGTAGCGCACCCCGTCGGTGTTGTAGTGGCCGGCGTTCTTGGGGTCGGGGTAGTAGTAAAGCACCGTGTTGAGCGTGAAGTCGTAGAGGTATGGGAACGGAAAGGTCGGCGACGTGTAGAAGAACGTGCTGCTGGCAAAGTCGTAGAAGTACACGCCGTCCTGGCCGTCGGCGGCGTTGAAGATGTACTCGTAGCCCAGGTCGAAGTGGTAGAGGTAAGCCGGGTCGGCCAGGAACGCGTAGTAGCCGAAGTAGTTGCCGTCGGGGAACGACAGGTAGTCCACGCCGTTGCCCACGGCTGCCTGGCCGAGGAAGAAAGGCGGCTCCGGCTCGAAGGCGAGGAAACTAGCAAATCCGTTCGTGTTGGCGAAGACGCTGTAGGACCCTGCCGCGTCGAATTTGTAGATGCGGCTTTCAAGTTCGCCGCTCGCATAGAGGTTGCCCTGTGTGTCAAAGGCCAAACCATGAGGTCCGCCCGCCTGTGAGGAAAACTTGCTCGGGACTCCCGCCGGAGTGATCTTGGCGATGTACTCAGGGGAACCATCGCCACTAATCCCCGCGAAGAGGTTGCCTTGGCTGTCAAATGCCAAGCCATAGAATGCTACTGAGGTCATCGTGACGAAGGAGCCAATCCTGCCTCCTGTCGGGCTGAACTTGATGATGTAGTTTGTGCCGCCACTAGTCGGGTCATTGCCATATTCCGATTCGTAGAGGTTGCCCCGCGCGTCGAAGGCTAGGCCGTTAGGGCGGTTCAAACCCGTGGCAAAGGTGCTCTGGGCTCCGGCCGGGTTGAACTTGAAGATGGCGTTGCTTTCGGCATCCGCCTCGTAAAGATTACCCTGCGCGTCGAAGGCCAAGCCAAGAGGACCGAGTCCCGTGGCAAAGGTGCTCTTCACTCCTGCCGGGGTAAACTTGAAGATCGAGCCGCTGATAGCGTCCGCCACGAAGAGGTTGCCCTGCGTGTCGAAGGCCAAGCCTACCGGTGTGTTCAGGCCCGTGGCAAAGGTGCTCTGCACTCCCGCCGGGGTGATCCTGACGATGGAGCCGCTGCCTGCCGAGCCATTGCCTAGCAGCGACACGTAGAGGTCCCCGGGGCTGGCGCAGGCCCGGGTCGGTGTGAACAGCAGGACGGTGGCCGCAGCGGCCCCGACGAGGGCGAGCGGGCGGAGGAAAGCGTTGGTTGTCATCGTGGGAAGCGTTCGGTCAGGTGGAGGTGGCGGGTGGAACCGGCTTGGCAGGTGGACAGCGGCAAGCTACTTGGTGATGATCTTGGGGGCGCGAAAAAGAGCCGCGATGATCGTTGCTGATCGTTGCTCTATGATGCAAAGCGCGAAATCGTGCCAGGAAGGGCATTTTTCTGCAAGGAAAGTTCCGGCGGTGCTTCGACGTGCCTCCCGGTGGCCATCCCGGCTGCGGCACCGCCTCCGTTGTCTGCGCCTCCGGGCAGAAGCGGCGACACCCTCGGCCCTGGAGTCTCACCAAACACTGGTTTTTCGAGGCGTATCCTCTCGAACCGAGGCGTTTTCTGCAACGCCGAGGAGACTGAGTTGTCTCAAAAACTCGTCTCGCTAATCATCGTCTCAAACCTGGCACCGGAGACGAGTTCGTGAGACCAAGCAATCGTGCCGTTTGCGGAGACTTTTCTAGACTGAGACCCCAACCGGTAGGACCAGCCTCGCCAGCGGCAAAACCGCGACCTCCTCTCACAAGTCCGACCGGGAGTTTGGCGTAGGCGCTGAAAAGCACTTCCTCGGAGCAGGAGCACCTTGGACGGCACGTTACGGCAAAGTAGCCGAACCCAGAGGAAAGATTTTCCACCACCTGCTTCCCGGACGTTTCGGACGCCATTTTCCGAGTCCTGGCAGGAAACGTTGGTGTCTCAGCAGGGCAAGCGTCACATCCACCGTCAGCTGATGTGTCACAAACTCAACTCAAGAACGAGAAATAGCACGTTGATTGTTGAGACAAGTTCTTGGGACATCGCCAAACTGCTGAACTGCTTTTCTTCTCGGAGGATGCCGCCTCAGGTCAAATCTTTGACCGGTGACAGGCCGAACGCTCGCGCCGCATGGGGCGAAGGTAGGCTTAGCGGAAAGTGATCAAACCGTGATCCGGTGTCGGCACTTTCCAGAACTCGCCCAAACCCGACTTTTGCGTTTACCTCCAGCCGCTTCTCGTTTGTAGTGTTCGCCGATGCACCTGGACCACTGCCCGCGCCCGCGCCTCTCCGCCCTCGCTGCCACCTCCCTGCTGCTGTTCGGAGTCGGCGTCCGACCGCTTCCGGTGACTGCGCAAACGCCGCCACCTCCCTTCGTCATCGGTTCTCTGAACACCGTCACGGCTGATCCGCCGGTCACCCGCCCGAGTACCCAACCTACGGTGGTACCGCTCTTTACGGGAGTCACCTTCACGGACTTCAACCCTCGTTCGTTCGCCTACGCGCCTCCGGCCACCCCGCGCGGCCCCTGGGCCAAGATCGTGTTCGTCGCCGACTTCTCGGTGAGCGCCGGCCGGCAGTTTGACCGCACCGCCCAGGTCACGGTCGGCAACGTCAACGTCTACTATGGCACGACGGCCGAACCCTCCGCCGCCGTGAGCCCCACCTGGCACGTCGAGCGCGACGTCACCGACGACGCTGCCCTCCTGGCCTCCGCCCAGCCCGGGGCCGTTTACCTGGGCAACTTGGTCAACGGCACCTACACCGGCGTCATCCAGGGCAGCGCCCACCTGGAGTTCTACCCTCCGGCGAAAGCCACGCCCGCGCCAACCGTTCCCGACGTGGTCCTCGGCCTGCCCGCCGCGGCGGGCGGGGCGGCGACGCTCTCCACCGGCACCCAGGAACTGGCCGAGACGTTTACTTTGCCCCGCAACGTCGAGCGGGCCTACCTCGACGTGATCACCCAGAGCCAAGGGTCAGACGAGTTCTGGTACACCAGCGTGCCCGACGACTTGGCGGCCGAACTGCAAAGCAGCCCCGGCACCGCCTTCCGGGAAGCGGAGATCAGCGTGGACGGCCAACCGGCCGGGGTGGCGCCGGTGTACCCCTGGATCTACACCGGCGGCATTGATCCCTATCTCTGGCGGCCCATCCCCGGCGTGCAGACCCTCAACTTCGTGCCGTTCCGCGTGGACCTGACGCCGTTTGCGGGCCTGCTCAGCAACGGCGCACCGCACCGCATCAGCCTGCGGGTGGCCGGTGCCGACAACTACTTCCTGGCCACGGCCACTCTCTTTCTCTACCTAGATCACAGTTCGACCCAGGTAAGCGGCGCTCTGACCGCCAACAGCCTCCAGCCGCCGGCACCCGTGGTGCAAACCAACATTTCGACGGCGACTGGCTACCCTAATGGCACGGTGTCAGTCACCTCCGCGCGCCGCTTCACCGTCGCCGGGTACGTCCAGACCTCCCACGGGCGGGTAGACACGGAGATCCAGGGCGCGGTGAGCTTCTCCAACCAGCAAAACTTCACCATCTCCGCCACGCAGTATGTGCAGGCCATCCAACAGGCGACAACGGTTTCGTTGGTGACCCAGCGGCGGGAAGGCTTGCAGAGGGCAAGCGAGGTGCAGAGCTTCAACTACCCGCTGACGCTCAAGATTGCGGAGGCCATCGCGCCGGATGGGTCCGCCACGCAGGCCACCACGGCGGCCCAACAGTACCTGACCCAAGATGCAGCCCTCAACGGCCTGCTGCCCTCGCTGCGGACAATCACCAACGAGGTCGATGCGGCCGACACCCTGCAACTAGACGCCACCGGGGCAGTCACCGGACACACAGGGCAAAGCAGCCGCCAGCGCTACTTCCGCCTCAGCACCACGGACGGCATCTACGAGCGTCAGATCACCGCCGCCAACGACGTGTTGACCGGCGTGTCGCCGCGCTGAGTTGCCAAGGGTGCCCGGGCCGCCGGACGACGGTGTCCGCGGCCTGGAAGAAGGTGGCGACGACGGAGGAAGCCGCTGCCTTGACCCGTGTCAGCACACGCCTGTGGAGATCCTGAGCATCTACGAACAGGGGGGGGGCGGCGTGAGGGGGCGCATGAACAGGCAGCGGTTTATGGCCGCTTTGCGCACAGAAGCGTGCGCATCCGAAACGTCCGGGCTTCTTATCGCCACCGCCATGCTTTGCGCCGGTTTCGAGAGCCGGGAGCGTATTCGCTCCTCCAGCCGTGTTCTTTGGGCGAATCAGCGCAGCCCTCCCGACACCCGCCAGCGGTTCAAGCGAACTCGCTTCGCGGACGTTTCAGACGCCTCTTTTCGACTTGCTGCCAGAAACTCTCGCGTTCTGAGGGGCAAGAAGCAGAACACCTCTACGAGGTGGGGAACGATTTGGTCAACAACTTCAAAACACCCGTCCGAAACGTCCGAGGATGATCAAGGTAAGGCTTCCAACAACCACGTGGTACCGCGCAGGGAGGCGAGTGGCGGCAGGCCGACGAAGTCTCGAAGCCTGCACTCACCTGTCCACACGTCCACGCCAAGTACAACAGGTTCGCGGAATGCACGACAGGATGGATGCCCATCGACGCACCGGAACGCTCCCAGCAACCATCGTAGCCGTGCCGAAGCGGGGACGCCGCGGGGACACCCTCCCTGAGTTGCAAGCCACCCAAGCCATCCTCGTTCCCGACCGTCTGGTAGGACTGTAGGAACAGATCGCCAAGGTTCCCGTATACAGGGGCGTACCTGCATTTCTGCTCTACCTATCCGTATTCATCTTCTCCTGACAACAACGACCAAACTTGCTCCTACAGTCCTACCAGAGACGGTTTCGGTTCCACCAGAGGTCGAAAACAGGCGTCCGCAACGTCCGGAAATGCCGCACGGCAGGATGTGCAAAGTTTTGCACCAGCATCGTGGGGCGATACACGTCGCCGGATAGCGGCTGGCAGACGGATTCCCGGCGCCGTTGTTCGGGCCTTTCACCGCTCGGCTTAACCCGCTCTTTTCCGCCCGGCGAGGTACCGCGCCACACCCACGAACATTAGTGGCACTCCAGTCACGTTCTGCGTTCACAAAAACCGCAACGTTGTTGGCCCACCGAACGTGGCCGGTGGCTGGAGCTCTGGAGGATCTCGGTTCGCATCTCGGCGTGCGGCGCTGCTTCGTTCAAGCCAGTTGGGTAGAAAAAGCCAGCCACCGGCAGGTAAGCAGCCGCTTTTTCGCCGCCAACCGGAACCGCCCGCAAGGATGCCGCCGGCCAGCAACACCGACGAGACGGCGACGTCGGCAAGCAAACGCCCCGACAGAAAGCGTTCGCGGGAGCATGTGACCACGTGCCTGGTAGCCTGACCATCCTGTACAAAGAACCGCCCGCACCGAAACCGTAACAGGCGGGTTGCCCTCCGATTCGTCAAAGCGGACGCACAAATGCTTTGCAGGCACGTTATTGCAGTAAGCGAAGCTGGCGCAGGTACACAAAAACCTACGGTCCCTCCAACCAGTTCAGATGAAAGCCAACCAGCGCCAGAACCTCCATCACACCTAGGAGCGCAACCCCACCAAACACTCCCCAAAGAGCCGGGTTGTCGCCGAACACGCTCTCGCCGCACTTCCCGCAGGTGCCAGCCACCCGGGCGATGGTGCTGCCACACGCTTTGCACGCCTTTGTCTGCATGGGGCCAAACGGCAGCAGGGCAGGTGCCGACACAGAGCAGGGAAGCGGGCCTGAGCCGAATTGCAGAGAAATACACTCACCCACGACGCAGCGCGCCGGTGGCTGGCGGAAGCGTACAAGCTGGAACACCGGCTACTGGCACAGCGCACGGACGAACCCAACTTGGCAGCCCTGCGCGTCAACTAAGGGTGCCGCACAGCAGCCCCCGCTCACGTCGCCCCGCATCTGGCTTGGAGGCAGCGTCTGTGCGTGCTGCCGTAACCACGAGCCG
>CAXTMD010000050.1:0-8634 GCA_964245035.1 uncultured Chthoniobacterales bacterium | reverse complement strand
CTCGGCTCCTGTTCCGTGCATGTTTATGCATAAACCGCTGTCACGAAATAGTTTGACGGGCTGCACTTCGGCGGGTCAAAAAAGAGGACGCCGCGCTCCTTGCCTTCATGAAAAAGCTCGTTCTTGGCAGCCTTGCTTTCGCCAGCACCATCCTGGCGGCCAACCACGCACACGCTCAGGCTAACCTCCTCTTTAGTGGCGGCAACGGCTCGCTGACTCTCACCCTCACCGCGCCGGTCGAGTACCGAGTGACCCGTGACCCGGAGGGAGAGCTGTCGCCGGGCTTTGTCTTTATCGGTACTGGGGACTTCACCAACGGCGCGGGTGCCGGGCTGATGGGCAACATCACCTTCACCGTGGACGGCGGCCCGGTGCAGACCATCACCACGCTGGAATCCGGGGTGTCCAGCGACAGCGACTTGCAGCCAACGGACAGCTACATCTTCGGGGATCTGCCGGGCGTGGGCGTAGGAGAAATCGTGTTGCTTACAGCCGGCACCCTGACGACGACCGGCAACTACACCGGCACGGTGCCAGCCAGCGGCACGTACGAGACGACGTTGGTCGACGACTTCGGCAACTTCATCGCAGATGCCAGGGTTGTGCCCGAACCATCTACTTGGGCCTTGCTCGGTTTGGGTGCCGTGGGCACCGGCGTAATGGCGCTACTCCGCCGCCCACTCGCCGCTTGGCAGGCCAAACCGCCGCCAGCCATACACGTTCGCGTCCGGCTCCAGTTCACAGAAAAACTCGCTCTCTGCTGCTTGGCTGCTGCCGTGGGGGGGGGGGGGGCCGCCCCCCCCCCCCCCCCCCCCCGCGCCCGGGGCACCTTCTAGATGACCCTCGCACAGGTCGGCAGCGACGTGGTGGTTCAGGGCACCGGCACGCTGAACACGACCGATCTGACCTTACTTGGGCCGTCCGTTGACGGGACCGCGATCCGACCCATCGGGGCGGTCCTCTCGGTTGGTGCTGGCAACGTGAGCGACAACAACGTCGACGCATTCAAAGGGATCACGAAAGGTCCGACTAAGTTCGGCCCGGGCGGGGTGACGTACGGCACCGGCACCGGGGATCGGGTGGTGATCATTGGCGATGACGGGGACCTTGACTTACCCGCTGACTACGTGTCCGGCAGCGTGCTCTCAGACACCGCGACGTTTTCCAACGCCACGTTCGCCTCGCTCGGCTTCACGCCGGGCACCTACGTTTATACCTGGGGAACCGGTGCGAACGCAGACTCGCTAACTGTCACCAGCGCCCCAGAACCTTCCACTTGGGCGTTGCTGGGCCTCGGCATGGTGACCGCAGGTATTCTGGTGCTGCGCCATCGACGCGCGGGTTAACTGGTCCCAATGGATTCAGCATCCCAGCCAAAGCGCATGTGCTACGCCGACTAGGCAGACCGTCGCCTTCGTCGCGTCCGCTCGCCAGGACCTGCAAAAGCGCTGCCAGCCGCTCGTGCGCGGGGTCACTCCCCATCGCCGCTGGCATCGTGCCCAGTGCTGACGCTTGAGAATCTGCGCTGGGTGTGGGAACAACGTCCACTCCGACGCGTCAGGCACCGGCGCGAGCAGGTCACCCAGCTTGGCGTCATCGCATCTCGCCACCGCGCGGCGCACCAACCACCAGCCGACGGCTGCGGCCACGACACTCACTCCCATGCTCAACGTGAACTGCCAGCCAATCCAACGGTGGCAGGCAATGGCGTAGTTGAACCAAGCGAACAGCAGCCACGGCGAGGCGAGCGCAACCTCGGCGGCGGTCTCTGCGACCGCGCGCCGCAAACCGCTGCCCACCAGCTTGGCTTCAGCCGGCATAGGCCAGCAGGCCGTCCTTCCCCTTCAAGACCACCGAGGAACTGGCATCCGCCGTCTTCAGGTCAATAGAAGTGCCGTCCGCCAGGATGAACACCAGATCAGTGCCCTGCTGCTGGACCTTGGCAATCTTGCCCGTCTTGCCTGCCGGGTAGGTGAACCCGGCGGCTGGAGTCACGTCCATGGTCGAGCCGTCATCTAGGGTGAAGTGCAGCTTGCCGTCCACGATGGTTGGCGGGCTGAGGGTGCGACCGGCGACGACGTGGGTTAGCTTCGCGTTGGAGTGCATGGGGTGGTTGGGTGGATCGGTTTACTTCGGCTCGTGGTAGCCGGCTTTGAGGGCGTCGGCCTCGCTCATGTACTTGCCCTGTTTGGTCTTGCCGTAGTACTGGCTGCCCGGCTTCCAGATGACGCCGCTGCGCGTGTTCACCCACACCTTGGTGTTGCCAGCCACCGTGGCGATGGGCGTAGCGGCTGGAGACGCGCTCGCCGGTGAGGCAGTCTCGGTGTCCGGCTCGTAGCTGGTGGCGCTCTTCCTAGCCGCCAGCGGCGTGGGGCTGACGTACTTCTTGTAGGCCGTGATCCAGTTGGCGGCGATCTCCTGCTGCGCCTGGTGCAGGTCCACCTTGCCGCTACGCACCAAGGAGAGCAGCTTGTCTTCGAGGGCATCCTTCGTGTGCGCGTTCCAGGGTGAGGTCAGGTAGCTCTCCGGCCACAGGTTCTTGGTCGAGTTGCTGCCGCCGAGTGAGAGCGGGATCAGGTGGTCCACCTCGTACTGGCCGGTGACCCAGTGGGCGATGCCGTAGGAGGCGTACACCTGGCGCTTCACCTCGATGGGCACGTTGCGCACCTTCGAGCTGTAGCCCTTGACTTGGATGTCGGCCAAGCCGACCGGCAGCACGTCGCCGGGCGTGAGCTTGGGGTCGGGCATCGTCGGCGCGCTCTTGGCATCAGGCACCACCTGCTGGGCGACGAGTGGAGAGACGCCGCGGACGAGCAGCAGGAAGGCGACAGCGACGAGCAGGCGCGAGGGGAGAAGCTTCATCGCCGGTGGATTCGCATTGCCGGTGGTGGCAGGCCGTGTTTGGATTTCGGGCCATGATGGGCACGAGCAGCCGGGCAAAGCGACAGGCGTGTCGAGGCCTCTTGCGCTGCCTGATCGCCTTCGCCGCTTTGTGGGTGCCCGTCGTGGCGGGTCAGGACACCGCTCCCGCACCTCCGCCTGATCAATCCCCAGCAGCCGTCGCCCCCCGGGTCGGACCCCGCGTCTGGGTGAACACCCGCACCCACGTCTACCACTACCAGTGGTCAGGCTGGTACGGAACCACCGAGCACGGCAAGTACGTCAACGAGGCCGAGGCTCTGGCAGAAGGTGACCGCCCTGCCGCCAACGAGCACCACCCGGTCACCGTCGATGTCTTTCCACCCACACCCGCAACAACTCCAGGCCTCCCCACTGGCACGCCCGCCCCGGAACCCACCGCCTCTCCGGCGGCGCAAAGTGAACTGCTCTCGGCCTGCGTCACGGCCGTCGCCGCGCAGAGTGACCCCGCCAAGCTGGCCACGCTCGGCCGGCGGTCTGCCAATCCACGACTGAAGCGCATTTTGTACTACCTCGCACGTGCTCGCGCCGCCGGGGCCAACCCGGGCGAGATCATTGAGCAGGCGCAGCAGCAGAACGGCAGCGCGGGCACGCCCCGCGCGCCGTTGGTCAAAGCCTCGCTGCTGCGCAACCTGAAGATCTGCGACGGGCTAGGCCTGCTCACTGAGGGCAATCTGGCAGGGCTTCGACGCGGCGCGGCTCCGACGGTCACGCGAGGACCATACGTCGGGGAGAACGCCGAGGTGGACCACATCGTGCCGCTGGCTTTGGCAGGCAGCCTCGGCAACGAGCTGGCCAATCTGGAGATGCTGCCAGCGGCACTCAACCGCGCCAAGAGCGCCAAGGTAGGCGAGCGGCAGCTCGACACGGCAAAGCGGTTCCACGAAGCCGGGCTACTCTCTGACGCGGAACTGGCAACGGTGCAGGATCGGTTCCGGCCCGCAGGAACGCAGAAGTACGAACTGCCCGAGCAGTGACCGGCTACTGCGGCTTAGGCGTGGCGTGCTTGCCGAAGGAACCAGCGGGATGGTCGCCCTCCGCCTTGGCGGCTTCTTCGGTCAGGTACTTGCCTTCCTTGGTCTTGCCGTAGTAGGGCGAGCTTTGGTCATGGTAGGCCTTGCTCTTGGTGTTGACCCACACCAGCCCCGGACCGCCGCCGGGCTTGGGTGTAGCCGCGGCGAGCTGGTCCATACGGGCCTTGTTGGTCGCTTGGCGCTCTGCCTTGGTCTTCTTGGCCGGGATGGGTGTGCCGCCGGGTGCGGAGCTGGCGGCCGGCGAACCCGGCGTCGCCGGCGTGGGAGAAGCCGCGGCGTCGACCTTCTTGTGCCGCTGGCGTTTAGGTGCCATCGGGGCAGGCGAGGCCGCCGCAGCAGGCGTGGGGCTTGGCGTGGGCGACTGGGCCGGGGCCGAAGTAGCGGCGGCGAGCAGGCTGACAGTCAGGAGAGGAAGGGAAACGCGCATGAACAACGCTCTAAAGAGCAACCTGCCCTGCTGTCGAGGATTTTCGTACCCGCAATCGCGCCCC
This sequence comes from uncultured Chthoniobacterales bacterium, assembly GCA_964245035.1. Taxonomy (GTDB): domain Bacteria; phylum Verrucomicrobiota; class Verrucomicrobiia; order Chthoniobacterales; family SZAS-18; genus CAHJWO01. The sequence goes on along the minus strand of CAXTMD010000050.1, from coordinate 4,190 downwards.
GGCGTCCGGTGCGATTGCTCACAACGGCTGCGTCCACTTCGTAAACACGTCCCTCGCTTCGGACCACGTGAGCCATCCGGGCAGCAGTTTGTGCAGGACTTGCCATGGGGATGAGTTGCCACGCGTGGGCACTGCCACAACCACGCGCCTGCTTCTTCGCTGGATCGTTCCTTCTACATGCCCACACGGGCTGTGCGACTCTGCGGAGAAAAAGAGCCTTCCTATTTCGAACCTTGGGGACGAGGATGAAATTCTTTCTGGCATGCAAACACCACGCAATCTGCTGTTGGCCATCGTCCTTTGCAGTTTGTCATTACCGGGAGAAAAACTGCTTTCCCACGTTTCGGCTGCCGAGCCCCGCAAGCCTGACGTGAGCCGGATCTATGGCCGCATCCAGTACGTGGACTCCTTTCCTGACTACAGGGTAGAAGTCGTCGGCTCGTTCGAGGATTTGGATGTACAAGAAGTCACCGCCTTCCCAGACCAGCCAGGGAAATGGCAAATCGTGGACTCGTTCCCAGATTACAAGATCCAGAAGGTGAGTGCGTTCGGGGACTTCAAGATCCGCTACGTCAGCGCTTTCCCGGGTACCCGGTGAGCCATGCACTCACGTGTCTTCACGCCACCGCCATCCTGCCTGTGCGTTTCTCGACGTCTCGTAAGTTCGCGCGGCAGCTTACGGACAGCGGACGCCGCGTCATCGAGCGCCCATGCCGCTGAGAACGTAGCGCACCGTGACAGTGTGGGTCTCTTCCTTGCCGGTGAAAGAGTGCCAATGGGCCTTGATGTACTTCCACGTGGGCCGGTCTAGCAGATCGGTGCCGCTGGATTTCACCACCACGGCCTCCTTGACTGAGCCATCGGCGGCCCAGGTCACCCGCACCACCACGTCGCCCTCGTAGCCCGTGATCTTTGCTTCCAGAGGGTACGGTGGGTGCGGGGCAAGGAAGTGAATGCGACGGGGTCCGCTTGACGGCGTCGGGAGCGGTGCAGCGGCCTGTACGTGCGTTGCGCAGAACAGCGCGAGGCAAGCGGCGGCGACGCGGCGGAAGCTGACTGCCACACGCGTAGAGGGAAGCGAATGGATCATGCGTGGGTAAATTCAACACAATCGCCTACTGGCAGGCAAGCCGAATAGGTGCTGGCTCATGCTGTGCTGCCACTCAGATCCTCACCTGCGGCACATCCTCAATGCGCGTCGTGTAGCAAGGTGATTTGTGGTCGCGGCGCATCTGCCACTTCTGCTCACCACTGACGCCCATGGAGACCGCGCGCACCGTACCCCGACCACCCCACAGGTTGAACTTGTCCACCGCCGCCATCAGCCGCTTCTCCTTGGCCTCGCGTTCTGGGTCCACCGGCCGGAAGAGGCTCGCCTGCTGCTCCCCGTCGGCAACCAAGTCCAGGCAGAGCACGCCGGCCTTCTTGTACTGGTAACCGGGCCGGTAGATGGCTTTGATCACGCGCATGGCTTCGCCGATGAGTTCGGGGGTGAAGCTGCTGGGCACGAGCAGTTCGCGCCCCGCCTGTGGGCTGTACTGCGGCCGGTCGGGCCGGTGGCGGTCGGTCACCAGGAACACGCACAGCGCTGAGGCCGCCAGACCCCGAGCGCGCAACTTCTCGCCGGCACGGCTGGCGTGGGTGGCCGCTGCCTCGCGTAGCTCCTCCAGATCCTCGACTGGGCGGCCAAAGGAGCGGGAGCAGCAGATATTTTTCCTGTCGGCTTGCACCTCTTCTAGTTCCAGGCAGGAGACGCCGGAGAGTTCCAGGGCCATGCGCTCGACCACCACGCCGAAGGATTGCCGCAGCAGCGATCGCTTCGCCCGCGCCAGATGCCCAGCCGTGAAGATGCCGAGGTGCGCCAGCCGCTTCTCCAGCCTACCTGCCACGCCCCAGAGTTCGGCCACCGGCCACTCCTGAACGAGCGCCTGCCCTTCCTCGCTTCCGTGATCTAGCGCGTACACGCCGCCGTGCTTCTTCGCGTGGCGGTTGGCCAGCTTGGCGAGGGTCTTGGTAGCCGCGATGCCAACGCCAACGGGCACCCCGGTCCATTGTTTCACCCGTGCGCGCAGATCGCAGCCCACCGGCAGCAACTGAGCCGGTGTGCCTTCCAAACGCAAAAACGCCTCGTCGATGCTGTAGACCTCAATCCCTTCAGCCCCATCTCCAAGCACCTGCATGACCCGTGCCGACAAGTCGCCGTACAGCTCATAGTTGCTGCTGAACACCTCGACGTGCTGCTGCCCGAAGAACTCGCGCCACTGGAAGGCAGGCGCGCCCATGGAGATGCCGAGCGCCTTCGCTTCCGGGCTGCGGGCGATGACGCACCCATCGTTGTTGGAGAGAACGACCACCGGCTTACCCCACAGGCGCGGCTGGAACACCGCCTCGCACGAGCAGTAGAAGCTGTTGCAGTCCACCAGCGCGTACATGGGAGCGGCGGGGCTGTCTACACCTTGAACTGCGTGACCTTGCTGGTGACCACGCCCTACACTCGGAAGTCGCGTTCCTCGCCGACCTCAATGCGGGCAAAGAGTTTGTTGGCTGGTTCCAGCCACACGCGCCGACCTTGCCGACGCAGCTTCTTGACGGTGAACTCCCCATCTAGACAAGCCACCACGATGTGGCCGTTCCTGGGTTCGACGGCGCGGTTGACGATGAGCAGGTCACCGTGGCTGATGTTCTGCTCGCCCGGATCGTCGCTGCGCATGCTCTCGCCCTCTACACGCAGGATGAACGTGGCCGGCGGGTTGGTGATGAGCAATTCGTTCCGATCAATGGGCCGCTGCTGGTAGCCCTCGGCTGGCGAGGGGAAGCCAGCCTGCACACCTGCGTCGAAGAACGACAATGGCACCCGCAGACGCAGGAAGGATGCCGCGGGGTAAACGGTGGCTCGGAGAGGGAGGTTCATCGCGGGAAGACGGCAGGTCGTTCAGCAAGCTTTACACTAGTTCAGGTTTGTTCAGGCGCAGGCATGCGTCAGGGGCAAACGTCGGCATCCACCCACCTTTATGCGCCTGGGTAGGACAAACATTGTCGTACCCCGGCAGAAAATAACGCAAACAGCGCAGATGCCGCTGGTGCGATGCTGACGCACGGGAAGGCTCCCTTCGAGCGTTGCGTCACTTTCCACGAAGCCTCCGGCGAAAAAGTACGGAGATCAGGAAGGCGGGCCGGGTCGGTTCTGCCATAAACTATCCACTCCGCCATGCAAAGTACCTCTATCCTCCTCTGCCCTTTCACTGCCCTGCTGCCGCTCGCCTTGCTGCTTGTCGGCACCGTCGGCACGTACGCCCAGACCGTGATCAAGCAGGTTCCCTACACCATCACCACCCCCGGCAACTACGTGCTGAGCGACAACTTCAGCTACAACGCCAGCAACGGCTCCGCCATCTTCGTCGACGCTTCCAACGTGCAACTCAACTTCAACGGCTTCTTCATCAGCAACCGGGCGGCCGGGGCGGGCACTTCCGCTACCGGCGTCGCCATTGGGGGCGTCAACAACGTGACGGTTGCCAACGGCACGCTCTCAGGTTTTAACATCGGCATTTCTGCTAATGAGTACGGCAACGAGAGCGGCCAGAACTACGGCCACGTCATCCAGAACATGCGCCTGATCGATGAGACGAGCATCGGCATGTACTTGGTCAACACGCACGGCTCCTGCATCGTCGAGCAATGCCAGATCATCGGGGTGGGCAGCAGCGGCGCGTCCTCTGCCTATGGCATCCTGTTGGACAACCCTGGTGCCTCCACGGAAATCCTCAACACCAGCATCACGGGTGCGGGCACCAGCGGCGGCAAAAGCTACGGGATCTACTTCATCAACGGACCCGGCATCCTGCGCGCCAACCGCATCTCGTACGCGACCGAGGGTATCTACATGGCGGGGGACTGCAAGTACCAAGACAACCTGACAACGGGCTGCACGACGGCTTTTAGCGGCGGTACGGACGTGGGCGGCAACAACTAGCCTCTCGCCTCAACTTACCGGCCTTTCCATCTATCCATCCTGCCATGCAAAGCTTTGCTTCTCGCCCCTGTCTGTCTTCCTTTCTGACGCTGGTGCTCCTGCTTACCAGCATCGCCTTGGCTTCTGCCCAGACGGTCATCAACGCGTTGCCCTACACGATCAACACCAAGGGTCTTTACGTGCGCAACGATGATCTCACCTTCGCACAGACTAGCGG
>CAXTMD010000049.1:3754-15949 GCA_964245035.1 uncultured Chthoniobacterales bacterium | reverse complement strand
CGCTGGCAGTGAGCGGCACTCTCACAAGGCCCGCGTGCTACGAGAGGCGCGGGGGGCAGTCTCTGGATCGCCGCCGGTGGCGGACTCGCCTTCGCGGATAATCGCCTGGATCATGTTTTCGAGGTTTTCTCCCTTGGGCCGCTTCAAGCGCAGTTTCACGGCGGTGCCGGCAAAATCGCACGGCAGCAGGCCGCTCCCACCCTCGCCGCCGGTGCGCACCACGGCCCGTCCGCTGCACAGCGTGAAGCTGCCCAGTCGGCGGCCGAGTTCGGAAAGCACGTACAGGCCGAACCCCGAATTGGCCCAGAATTCATCTTCGGCACCGATGGCCGCCCTCGACACGCCTGCCCGCAACGCAGCTTCCAAGGCGCTCAAATCATCCTCGAAGACGTGGCGTTCCGCCAGCGAGGCGCGAATGCCCCGGCCCTCGTCCAGAATCGCCATCTCTACCGTCTCGTCGTTCCAGCGTTGGGCGGCGACCAGACAGAGGTCCGTGGCGGCGTGCTCGAACACGTTTCTGATGATTTCGCGCAGGCAGTAGGCAATGGGCCGGTTGGTCTTCAGGCTGTGTTTCTGGGTGAGTACGACTGCGAATTTCTCCGCGTGTTGTTGGACGACTTCGGCCAAGAGCCGCCCTTTGCGGACGGACTCGCCTTCCAGGTCACTGCGCTCCATTTCGGTGATGGGCAAATAGTTCGTCCCCCCCGGCGCCTGTCCCAGAGCTTTCCCCGTCGGCAGACCGAAGAGATCGAAGAAGCCCACATGGGCCAGATAAGAATGCGCCGGCTTGGATAGATCGATGCCTCCGTTGGACAAGCGAATATAGTCCGGCAGGTCGCACAGGAATCTCGTCAATCCAGAGCCGATCAGCAGCGCGCCGAAAGGTTCGGCGAAGCGCACCGGCGCAAAGTCAATGAAGAACGCTTGCGCACATTGCGCCTCTGGCAGGGTGTAGCGGAGTTTTGCCAAGAACTGAAATGCGGATGATTCATCTAGGCAAGCCGGCAGGTCAAGGATCATAAAAGATGTCTATCAGCACCCGGAACAGTATAACCGCTCTCAGAATTGATACCCGGCCGTAGTCGACGTGTGCCCTGCCATTCGATCAGTGCACCGCACATGGTTAGATACACCTTGCTATAATGTATCCGCCCGGATGCCAGCGAGGGGAGGACAAAATGCTCTCTATCCGAGAACGATAGAGAAAGAATGATCGCCAGGCGTGCGCACATGAAGTGGTCGCTTCCCTAGTGTGACCACCCCCAAGCGAACGACGGCGGCAGCGTTTTCACAATACCTGGGTGGCCAGGTGCTGAAAGACAATGCTTCCGTGCACTGACCGGGTCTCTACGCCCGGCACTTTCGTTTTCCGCGTGTGGTTGACCATTTCCTCGTCCTGGCCACAGCGGAGCTGCTGATCTTCTGTGGCCTCGCGTGCGCCGCAGAGTTCCACGAGCGTGAGCAGGGCAGCCCGTGGATCGTCCGCCACATCGGCTCGGGCGACTTCTTCGTCACGTGTTCCGAGATACCTTACGAATTGTGCTTCAGCTCGCTGCCAGGCCAGGAACTCAAAACAAACCGACGATCCTTCCGTGAGTCTATGCCGCCGTTAGAACGACGTCCACGTCGATTGGTTGGCGGTGCTCTGCGGTGTGTTCGCATCCAGTTCGGTCGCCCAACTCAAGCTCTGGACATGTAAATCCGCGAAGAGCGCGTTGACGTTCCCCGAGTGCCGTATGTTATCCGCATCCTGCGGTGGCAAAGGACGGAACTTGCTGTATCCATCGATGGAGTGATGCGTCACGCAGCGGTTTCTTCGGCGAGACAATCAGGGTGACACACCTTTTCAGCACCTCCGAAAGCGACGTTTTTACCTTGTACAAGCTGCCCGCCCTCTCCTATAGAGAGCGCGGGGCGCGAACATCATCCGTCAATTGTGAATTCGTCCGGGGACGTTTCGCCAGAAACGGTTGCGCCGTTGCGCGTCGCGTCGCGCCGGATGCGCAATAGTAATAGTGACGTTCGCACAAGTTGCTCCGGGGGGAGCGACACCAGCACGTCGCAGGCATCCACGAGTAGCTCGATAGTTTGAGGCCATGCGTCGAGTATGGCCAAGACTGTCGCGGCAAACACCCCCGCCGGATCGTCCCCGGTAGTGGCGCGGTGCGAGAGGGTTTGGGCCGCATGGACGAGCAGGTTTTGACGCCGACGCGTTTTGTTAGCGTCGCCAGGATGGTTGCAGCACCATCGGGCGAACCCGGCGATCTGCGCCCGGGCGCGTGCGACGAGTTCGCTGTTCCTAAGCCGACACGCCTGCCCCGCGAAAACAAGAGTTGCGCCTAGCCGAGCGGGTTCACCGAGATCAAGCGTAGTGAGGTCAGTACGTTCCAGCAGGTCGCGCATCCGTCCTCGCAACGGCAGGGGGCAATTTTGCGCACCTAGCAAGGCGTTGAGTAATATCCAAGCGGCACCGTTGCCAGGTTCGAGTTCCAGCGCATTCAGGAGCGCGTCGATCTCCCGGGTGATCCGCGCAGCAGCAAACTCCGCAGCCGCCTCACTGCCCAGCAGCGGCGTCAGCAATTGATCGCGTGGAGTTGAGAAAAAGGAAGCGGATAGATCTGGGAAAACCGCTGGATCGTTCAGCCATGAGATCTGAGGCCAGCGCAGGTCTTCTGCGCGTTGGAAGCACCAATTTTCCACAGCGGCCCGCACTCCAGGCACGAATATTTCGGTGTCCCGCCCTTCGGCTAGAAGCGCACTGGCAATGGCCGTGACGACGAGTGGCTTCGCTTTCACATGGCCGAAGCCAGCGATGTCGTCCTCGCCGGGGGCAGCCGCGAGGAATTCAGCAGGTGCAGCAGGATTGTGTTGCGTGAAGAATTTCTGCACAGCTTCTGGCGTGCTGACGGCGTGGACCATCGGAAAGAGGCGTCCGGCATGCGTCCAAGCGAACACCAGCCGTTCGGCGGCGGTCATAGTCTCAGCCTGCGGCGGCAGACCCAGCTGCCGCCAAGACCATAAGAGCACTTGCAAGAATGCGCCCGCTCGCACCGAGCTTTCGTCGGTGAGAAGATCTGTGAGCAACGCGTGCGCGGGTTCCTGTCCCTGCGGCCCTTCGCGTCGCAGGGTTAAACGGAGGGCCTGTGCCTGGGCCAGCGGTCCTTCGTGGGGGTGGCGCAACCGGACGATGATGCCGTCCTGTTCCGCGACGGAGAGGGCATCAAATGCTGCGAGTGCAGCCGGGGGCAGAACTCGGGGCAGCGTCGCCAAGCGGCAAATGGCTTCTGGTACGCCGACCTCTTTGACGAGTTTACGCGCCGCATCCTGGAACATCCCGGTGGAAAACGTCGCCTCACGCCGTGGTAAGCGCAGGTAGTGCCGGAGCAGCGCGGCCTTGGGTGGAGCCATCGCTTCGAGGCTGGGTCCGGGATCAAGGGAGAAGGATTTCTCCAGCTTCGTGTAGTAATACCAAGCGGAATCAGCGCGAGCCTCCTCGACTTGCATGATACGCTCGACTTCGTTAGGCATCCGCGCCAGCCGACGTGCGTTCTTACTGCCGGCAGCCTTCGGAGTGTCCAGCCACTCGGGATGTCGATGTAGAACGCGCAGGCGCTGCTGCGAATCGGGATTAAACATGAGGAACGAATCATCGCGGATGCCCATCGGCTGGGACTGATCATCCCGCTCTACGAGCAACACCTCGCCTTCGTCCTCCTTGCGAGTGAATCGCAGACGGTACGGGCTGCCATACCGGTCTTCCAGAGAGACCGGTTTCCCGAGATAAGCTGTGCCAGCCGCATGCCAGAATTTCTTTGCCTCGAATGCCGTGCCACCGATGTTCACCGATGTCCCAACGCCGACTCCGAGGGACGCCTTCAATGCAGACGGCAATTGCACTCGGGCACGGATGCTCACAGGCAAGGCAAGATACCAGTCGCTCATGATGGCTGCCTTCACTTCGCGCTCCTTGCGCGTCGCGCCTTCTCGCCAGTAGTTGATTTCTAGGTTCTTGAGCACGTGCCGGGCAGCCGCCTGCTGACGCGATTCGTCGAGGAGGTAGGTCTGTTCCACCCAAGTGAGGAACTCGCTCCGACGCTCCCGGGAACCGAAGCTGGTAAAGTCTATGGCCCGGGCGAGGAGCAGGTCGTCTCCGAGGCCAGCAAGTGTCTTCAGCGCCTCTGCGTCGACGGGCGATACGGCGGGGTCGTGCAGGGTATTGAATACTTCTGGGGCGAGCCATAGGAAGCGGCGTACCCAATCCGCATGGACGCGACGCGCCACCGCGTCAGCACCGTCGTCCCTGAAGACGAGCGCCAAAGTGTCCACGAGAGCGCGCGCAGTGTTTGCTAGATAATCGATTTCTCCCTGCAGCTTGGGCGAGGCGAAATTCAGCGGCGGCCATTGTAGAGTGCCTGGGTCTGACACCACGTTGGCCAAGTAGCGCCGGAGGGTCATCAGTTCGGGAGTTTCGATCAAGTGCCCGCCGCTGATTGTCGCACGGCGCAGGTGGTAAAAAACTTCCTTGCCCGTGATCGGGACGTAACGAAAGTCGGCTTCCCGCAAGCGATGACGCAACGCAAAGTAGTCTGCATCGGACAGTCGCTCCGCCCGGCGCAGTTCTTCGATCACACCCAAAGTCGAGATGATCGGGACTTCACCGTATCGTTCATAAGCATTGATAAAACGATCATCCACCCAAACACAGGTATCGTTTTCGGGCTTGGCTTGAAGAAGTTGCTCCAAGCATAGCATTGCCGCATCCGTAACTTGGCTTTCCCCATCTGTTGGTTGCTGGCTATCGCGCAGGGGAAAGTCCGTCGCGCAGTCGGTCTGTCGCAGGTGTTCGAGCAGATCGGAAAGAGAGGCGGCCACGCGCTCGCGGCCTTCGTGGCGGCTTGCCTCCACGCGCGCCATGTTCGCGTCGTAGTCGGCCATGACGAGCGCGAACGCCCGCGCGGCTTCTTCCAACACGCCGGCCTGTGCCAAGAGTTCTGCCAAGTGGTCTTCAACAAAAACCGGTTGCCCTAAGCGCAGTGGTGACGTTTCTAGGGGGAGCATTGAAGCGCTTCGCAAGCGGTGTTTCGCTTTGTCGGAGACGTCGGCAGTGATCCTCCCGTGCGTCCGCAACGTATCCACGATGGCTGTGGCGGTAGTGAGAAGCGGACGCGCGTCCTCTGCTGGCACGAAGATACCACCTCCCGACAGCAGCTTTGGCCAATAGCCTGCGAGAGCTGCGCCGCGCCGGTGTGCCTCGGCGACCGTTTGTAGCCATCCAAACGGTGTATCCGCGTCTTCCAGCGGTCCAATGAATGACGTCCAAACTTCGATGCGGTTCGCTTCGATCAGCCGCGCGACCTGTTTTTGACCGGCCACGATGTCTGGCTGTCCGCGCGACACCTCGTCCAATTGTTGCACGAGCGAAGTTCTAAGTGCTGGTGGTAACTGCAATGGTCCGAACGATTTTTCTACCAGTGGGAGAATGCCCATTGCATGGGCATTAATGAGGGCAGTGGTATCCACGTAGAGTTTCCCGATCACACGTGGTGTCGGGTCGGAGGGGCGAGCGCCATGGCGGAAGAACACTGGGGACCGTGGCGCGCGTGTGTCTGCTTCAGGCCTCTGAGCCAACGCCTGGACTGGCCACCAAGCTAACGGCAGGCGTACGGGTTTTATCAAGAGATGCACGGGCACGCGTCCGCTGCGCCACAAGGTCAAGGCTCTAGCTGTATCTTCCCGAGATTGGCGGACGATTTCGCGGGTTGCTTCCAGGTCGGCCCTTTGAAGATAAGGAGTAGCTTTTTGTGCCTCCGCCACAAAGCGGGGCGCGATTTTTTCGATCAGATCCTCCGCGCCGAGTTCGTGGGCTATTAGGAAGGCTTGCGACACGGTTTGGGGACCGCTCACCCCGCGCTCGACGGCGACGCTCAATGCGGCGGTGGCAAGATGCCGGTCTTCGAGGCGCATCGCTCTCGATACTTGCACTAGAATCTCTGGCGAGGTTTCCGAGCGATGCACCAATTGCGTTGCCGGCAGGGTCGCCTCCTTCAACCGCCCGGTTTGCACTCGCAACTGGAAAAGCAGGGCGAGGTTTTCCGTATTCTCCTCCTGCTGCGCCAACTCTTCGGCGTGTCGTAGCGCCTCAGCCGTGCGCCCTAGGCTGTGCTCTGCGCTGATCTGCAGTCGCCGGAGATCGGAAGGAAGTGTCCCGTTGGGAAAGAGGCGGGCGTTCTCGCTGAGCAGTCGTAGACAGTCGGACCAGCGACCACTACGTCCGAACCCGTTGGCGGCCACGCGCAACGCCTCCGCCGTGCCCACGCCCGCGAGCAGTTCGTCGGCGTGATCGGCGACAAAGACCGCGTTGCCCGTGCTGAGTTGTATCTGGCAAAGGGCGAATAGGTCAGCGATCGTCTGTGTTTGTTGCCAAGTTTCGGTGAGGAGCGTGGTCACGGGCGACCAATCGCCACTGGTTTCCGCTCGCGCGAAAGCCAGCAGACGCCGCGCCTGAGACGCTTCCCGTGCGTCGAGGCCACTCGCCTCGGCGTCCGCTTTGTCAAGTTCTCCGCGAGCGGTGAGCAACGCCACGCGCCAGAAACGCCAGATGCTTTCTTCGCCCGCTTTCCCTAAACGTTCGTGAGTTTGGTTGAGCGCTTTTTCCAAGTCGTCCCACCGCCCTCGATTATAGAGCAATTGAAACAGGTCCGATGGATGCGAGTTCATAGAGTAATGCCAAGTTCGAAGGCGAGCGCGTCGACTCGATCCCCGCTGGTGACATAGCGGCGTTCCTCGCTCCAGTTGATGATGGTGCGGTCCCCAGGAAACACCGCGAGCAATTCGGCGCAAAGCGCAGCGGCTTCGGCTTGGTGCTCGACGTGGTTGGCGAGGGCGGCAAGCTGCCATTGCTGCATCTGACGTCTCACGTTCGAGTTAGCCGGACTTAGAGCCGCAAGGTCAGCAAATTCCTTTGCCGCTTGATCCAGAGCGGCGAGGCTTGCGGAGTCCCGTTTGACGAAACCGAGACTCACCGGATTGGGCGTCAGTGTGTAAGCTGATTCGGGTGCGCCGGGGGATAGCGTCCGGAAATAGTCCAGATAGGCACCGGCTAGGCGCACCGCGAAGGCACCCGGACGTTTTGTTTTGATGCGGTTGAAGGATGTTTCCGCAAGTGCGATTTCTCTCGTGGTGAGCAGTGCCAACGTCCGCAGCCGATGAGATTCTGTGTCCGGCCCGACGCCGTCCGGTGGCCGGTCGAATTCGACGAGCATCCCAGGCGCGTCGCCATGCTGAAGTTGCACGTTCATCCGTGTGTTCCACTCCTCCAAGTTGGATGGTTCATTGAGAGAAGCTAATGCTCCGACTACATCGCCCGCCGCCGCACGGATGCGAGCGGCGAAAGCGCGGTTTGGAGCCGCAATCTGATCGGCTTGCCCGGCGAGTGCCTCAGCTCCAGGAATATCATGGTTGAGGATGAGACCAGCATCTGCTTCGAAGCGAAGGACGCGGGCGCGCAGCTCAGGTGGGGCCCGTTGAAAATGCACGTCGGAACGAAGTGACGCCAGTTCTCGCAACGTCGATTCGGATTGCCCGAGAGCCCATTTTTCTTTGATCGATTCCCAGAGCTTCGTGACTGTTGACGACCCGGACAGGGGAATTTCGAGCGCCTGGATGGTAGGCAAGTTTACCCCTATGTCCGAGGTGGCTGGTGCAACAATTGGTGTGAGGGTGGGAGAAGGTGGCGCGAACACCGCCGAATTTGTCGCCTGCGATAGCATTCCTCCCTCGAAGCAATATTCTGCGAACAATCTTACGTACGCCGCCGCAGTGGCCGCAGCGTAAGGTTGGAATTCATTGCTCTTGTGTTCGTCGCAGAAATCTGAAACCCCGCGAACCACTAACCATGATAGGGTCTCGTGAAATTGTTCCAAGGCCTGCACCATCCCCCCCGTCTCCATCTCGAAACCTTGTAGCTGTTGATTGTTTTCCGCCCATTCGGGAAATTTCTGGGAATCTCGCACGAGAATATCGCCACAAGCTAGAACTCCATCGTGGACTCCCGGTCTAGCAGCGATGTAGCCGTCGTAATGTTCTTTGTTTGCCGTTGCACGAGGAGCTTGGCCTTGCCCGAGTATGCGCCAAGTATGGGTTTCAAGGTCTGCCAAGTTCAACCAACCCGTTCCCAACATTTCGGCTACCCTGACTTTGAGACGATGATGATTCGAGCGGTAATCGAACTTGCCGCCCTGTGCAACGCTTGCGGATAGGTCCAAGACATTCTGCGGCCGGATGACATCTCCGATTTTTACCTTGCCCTTCCAGCCGCCCGCAATTCCCGCCAAAACTATTAGAGAGGGCGTGTAATCCAGAAGAAACCGCACCGTGCGCAAGGCAGCCGCCACCATGCCGGCACGCGCAACATTCCCGATGACGATGCTCAGTTCCCGGTCCTCCCGTGCCGACCGCAAGCTCTGTCGCCAGTACAATCTTCCGTTGTTGCACACCAACTTCGGTGGGGTGTCCTTGATCGACCCGGACAGCGTGAACGCCCTGCGCATTTGATCCAATTCGATCTCCGTCACCGTGAGGATGGCGAGATCGCAACTCTCTGGAGGGTTCATTACTCTGACGGAAGTGCCAAAGCGTACAGCCTTGTCAGGAAAACCTCCTTGTCAACGGCTCGTCAACCATCCATCAATGGTTGCTCAAAAATTTCGCTTATTCCGATGACCCAAGAAGAACAAACAATGTTCCGAACCTACGCATGGTCGTATTTCTCATTTCATGCCGATCAGCGCATGAAAACTTTCAATTTTTTTCTGATTGTGGCTGGCCTCCTCGCCAGCGGTATCGTTTCGCTCATTCACGAGAGTAATTCTTCCTGGCTCGTATCACCATTTGGATTGGCTTTGAGCGCGCTATGCGTGCTCTTTTGGAAGATTGATGAGCGAAACCGCGTTCTGATCGAAAACGGCGAGGTAGCCCTCAAATATCTCGATTCACTGCACAATACCGTTGCAGCCGGGGACCCTCCCCACGAATTACAAATTTTCGCGCGAGATGAATTCAATCGTAAAGGCATGTCGCGATCTATCTTCAAGAGAGGACATTTTAGCTACTCTCAGGCAATCCGCGGGGTGTACGTCCTTTTTGGTTGCCTTGGGATATTTCTTGCCTTGATCCCGCTCCTCTTGACTAGACCTGCGCCTACTCCACTATCGGTGCAATTGCAAACCGTCCCAGAACTTACCGTTGTTTCACAACGCCCGTCCGCCTCGCCGGCACCGAAAACACCTTGAAAACCTAGTCCGGTAAATTTCGTTCAGGTTAGCTACCATGTAGAGATACAACTCTGTACACGCTGTTCACTCCGTGACATCGGATCTTTCCGCGGTCGGGAGCGTCAGGTGGGAATTGGTAAAAATTCACTCCTGCCAGCAAGGCAGACCGAGTTGTCACTTTACCATCTGGATCGCGGAATACAGGGATTTTCCACAGTCCCCCACCGCTCATGCCGCCATACGATTCTGGTAAAGTTTGATGATCATATTCAACGGTGACATCAAAGTAATCGAAGTCTCCGGCTAAAAAATAGTCACGGTGTGGGGAGTAGCCAACAAAGCCATCGTAACCGACTCGATCGATCCCGTCCGATGTTCCGAGAGATTTTCTTGTTTCTCCAAGCGTTCCAGCCAATGCCATCGATCCACTGGTGTCTATCACGCTTTTGATGCGTGAGTCCGGCTGCTTTTCGAGATTGTAGAATGACTTTCTTGCCTTGAGCAACTGAACTGTGGGATCAGCCTGTGGCAATTCGATGACTGCGATATCAGGGCCATCGACGGCGGTAGCGTCTGAATTACTGACCGATAGGGAGAAAATTCAAGCGTGAAACCTCAATTCCCCAAACTTCGTTTTCGTAGCCGCCCAAACGCAGCGTGGAAACTGCAGCGACCTTGCCCTCTTCTATTACATGGCTCGCAGTCAAAATTCCTATTTTCCCATCCCATTGGACCAAAGTTCCCGATCCGATCAGGACGATTTCGGATGTTTCGCCCCGAACACGGTCAACAGCCAGCGACACCGTAAAACTTTTGATTTCTTCGGTGATAGATTCCCTGTCGATTTGGTCGAGGGTGAATCCATCAGGATTGCTCATAAAAACAGCCGGTTGCGGGGTCTGGTGGCAGAGAATATCGAGGCGACTTGTTTCAACTGAATACCGGCCGCCACTCGGGAAAGGTCGGATCTCTTCGTACCGCAATCGAAAAGGGCAGGTGGAGGAGCAGTAAAATTGGCCTACAATTGCCCTACTGGAAAATGGCAACTCGGAGCTTTATTGTGTAAGTCGTTCGTTCTGAGAGAGCCAACGATGGGATTCGAACCCATGACCTGCTGATTACGAATCAGCTGCACTACCACTGTGCTACGTTGGCCTTGATCGACTATTCACTGCAGGTGCCAGAAGGCGGGCAACCCACACAGGAAGCGAGAGACTAGGTCACTTGCCAGCCTTCCTCAAGCCAAAATTCTCAGGAAATTTTCCCGCTGTCTCCGCTGGCGACAACATCCATCCCGAGCGCACCGCCGAACGATGGGATCAGAGCAAAAACTCTGCGGCTACAGCAATTCTCAAGGTGGTTGAACCCTGACTAGGTAACCATAATGACTGAAGCAACCGCCGGCGATATGGGCGGTGATCGTGGTGAACTCCTTGGCGGCGGCGCACTGCAAAACGCATGCAGCGAGCGGTTTGGCGATGCATAACGTTTTGAGTTCGGAGAACGAGAACGTTTCTTCGATGGGATTGGGATTTAGCACTGCGTAGTGCGGCAAAAGAGCCCGCTGGGAGCCTTTTGGCTTCATCTTCTCGCGCGGAGCCGCGCTCGCCTTTGTGCACACGTAGTCTGTCGAGCAACACGGTCTGGCCGCGACGCAGGGTCGAGCAGAGCGCGCGGTCCGGACAGTCGGCAACACTCGGTGTTGGCGGGCTTGCCGCGCGGTGCCCGGCCGTAGCGTTGCGCCAGCGCGGGGTTGCTTCCGCCCGCGCCGACGAAGACCACCGCGCCCGAGGATCACGCCACATGGTTGACCTGCGGTGACCTTTGCCAGCGGCGGCAGTGATCTGCAAGTCACTCGCCAGGAAGTTTTCGGGCTGGTCGGTGCAGCCAAGCCATGATCCTTGCATCCTCGAACCGGCCGGCAAAGCCGGATTTGTCCCTCCTCGGCTCCAAGCTGCCGCCGGCCCGCTCAAGCGCCCTGTGCCTCCAAAGCGCGCTGCCTGCTTTAACCACCGCCAGCAAGGCCGGGTCATCGCACCAGCCCGGCAGGGTTCACCCTCTGGGGGGCGACACACTCCCCGACCGCATCGTGGCGGATCGAATCATGGCGTGAAAAGCATCGCGGCAAAGAAGCGCACGGCCGCCTGTACTTGCCCGTCCCAGTAGGACCAATCGTGGCCGCCGGGATGCTCTTCGTACTCGTGCGGATACCCCAGGCCATGCAAATGTCGGTGAAACGCCTGGTTGCAATCTAGTAAGCCGTCTTCCGTCCCGCAGTCGATCCGCAACGCCGGCTTCCCCTTCGCGCCGCCATTGCTCCCGCCCACAAAACGCTTCGCCAACTCGTAAATGTCGTTCGGACCACCCTCGGGATCGTCGCCAAAGATCCGCTGCATCTCGCTGCCTGCGTACACCGGGCCACGTTCGTGCGGACGCACCAGCGCCCCCGAGTGACTCGCCGCCGCACAGAACAACTCTGGGTACTTCAATGCCAGCTTCAACGCCCCATACCCACCCATCGACAACCCGCCGATCACCCGTCCCTCGCACCCAGCCCGGGTTCGGAACGTCCGGTCCACAAACCCCAGCAGATCGCGCACGATGAACGTCTCGACCGCCCCCGCCGGCTCGGTCGCCGAGTCCGAGTACCATCCCCGCCCACCGTCCGGCATCACCACGATCAGCGGCAGACCTTCCACGTACCGCTCGATGTTCGTGCGCCGCGTCCAGGCCGTGTGGTCGTCGCCCAGCCCGTGCAGCAGGTAAAACACCGGAAATGGCCCCGGTCCCGCCTTTTCCGGCAGGATGACCGTCGCCGAGGTCATCCTCGCCAGCGCGGGCTGGACGTTGAAATGAATCTCGCAGACGGCCACGGGCAATCAGGTCGAATCGACAGCGAAACGGTTCCCGTTCAAACAAACAA
>CAXTMD010000049.1:0-3744 GCA_964245035.1 uncultured Chthoniobacterales bacterium | reverse complement strand
ACTGAACAACTCCGGCTGCGGCCCGCCGCCTTTGCCGGGCGGCACCTTCAGGCCGAGCTTGTTGTAGGCTTTGGGCATCGCTACACGGCCCTGCGGGGTGCGTTTGAGATAACCCTGCATGATCAGGTATGGCTCGTGGACCTCTTCCAGCGTGCCCGCTTCCTCGGCCACCGCGACCGACAGCGAACTTAGTCCCACCGGCCCGCCCGCAAACTTGTGGATGAGCGCCTCGATCACGCGTTTGTCCATTTCGTCGAAACCGTCGGCGTCGATGTCGCGCATCGCCAGCGCCGCGTCGGCCACCTCGCGGTTGATCCGCCCGTCGGCGCGCACCTGCGCGTAGTCGCGCACCCAGCGCAGCAGGTTGTTGGCGATGCGCGGCGTGCCGCGGGCGCGTCGGGCGATCTCCAGTGCGCCCGGGCCGTCGATCTCCACGTCGATCAGGCCCGCCGCGCGCGTCACGATGCTGGCCAGGTGTTCGGCGTCGTAATAATCCAGCCGGCAATCCATCCCGAAGCGCGAACGCAGCGGCGCAGAGATCATGCCCGAACGCGTCGTCGCCCCGACGAGGGTAAACTTCGGCAGGTTCAGCCGCACGCTGCGCGCGTTGGGGCCCTGGTCGATGATGATGTCCAGCTTGTAGTCCTCCATCGCCGGGTACAGGTACTCCTCGATGGTCGCCTGGAGTCGGTGGATCTCGTCAATGAAGAGCACGTCGCCGCGCTCCAGGGTGGTCAGCAGACCGGCGAGGTCGCCCGCCTTTTCGATGACTGGGCCGCTGGTGCTTTTGATGTTCACGCCCATCGACTGCGCGATGATGTAGGCCAGCGTCGTCTTGCCCAGGCCAGGCGGGCCGGACAGGAGCACGTGCTCCAGCACGTCTCCGCGGCCCTTGGCGGCGGCGACGAGCAACTCCAAGCGTTCACGCACCTTGTCCTGCCCGGCGAACTCACTGAACGCTGGCGGGCGCAGCGAAACGTCGAAGGGCGTGTCGGGCGGTTCCTCGTCGTCAAAAGGCTTCTTCATCAGGGATGGAGGAACTTACCACGGTCCCCGGCGGGAGAACAGACCTCTTCACCGTCACGACGCGGCGGGAAGCGGCGCGTCCGCTTGGCCGAACAGGCGTTCGCGCACCTCTTCCTCCTGGTGCTGGCGGTGCCGCGCCGTCAGGATATCCGGCCGACCGAGGTAGCCGACGATCCGGCGCGGGTCGTCCCCGGCGACGACCGGCAGCCGGCCGATGTCGTGGCGCAACAGCCGACCGATGGCGTCGTGCAGAGTTTCGTCCGCCCGGGCGACGAGCACCTGCTCGCCCGCTGCGCCCGCGGCGTCCAGCGCCCGGCGGGATGTGCCCGGCGGCGTGGGTCGGGTCAAGGCGCGGACCACGTCGCCACGGGTGACGATCCCCGCCAGCCGGCCCGCGTCGTCGGTCAACAGGATGCCCTGGTGGTGGCGGACGGCGGGATCGTCTCTGGCGATGCGCGCGGCCAGTTCGTCCAGCGGCAGGTCGGCGGAGGCGATGGGTGGCCGGCGATCCATGACCTCGCCGACGCGCAGGAGTTCAAACACATCCACAGCGTACTCGCGGCTGATGTGCTGGCCGCGCCGGGCGAGCTTCTCGGTCAGGATCGAACGCTTGAGCAGGAGCACGGTGACTCCCAGCGCCGCCACGGAGCCGCAGAGCAGCGCAGGCAGAGCGTTGAAGTCATGGGTCAGTTCCAGGAGGAAGAACATGCCCGTGAGCGGCGAACGCATCGTGCCGCCCATCATCGCCGCCATCCCGACCATGGCCCAGAGGCTCGCGTCGCCGGCAGCCATTGGCCGCACGCTGCGCCCAGCGCGCCGCCAAGGATGAGCAGCGGGGCCAGCACGCCGCCCGACGTGCCGGAGCCCAAGGCCAGCGACCACACGAGCGCCTTGCCGATCATCAAGCCCAGCAGCGCGCCGCCGAGGATCTCGCCGCGCAGCAAGCCGTGGATCAACTCGTAGCCGACGCCAAGCACCCGGGGGTCCATCCAGCCACCGAGCCCGACGAACACCGCACCGACGGCGGGCCACCACATCCAGTGGATCGGCAGCCGCTCAAACGCGTCCTCGAAGAAATACACCAGCCACGTCAGCAGCGCGGAGCCCAAACCCGCCGCCACGCCGACCGCCACGGCCAGGCCCAGCGTCGCGGCGTCGGAGGGAGCGTGGGGCGTCACCGGAAAGAGCGGACCGGCGCCGAGCAGCGGCACGCGCAGCAGCGAGGCGGCCACGGCCGCCGCAGCGACCGGGATGAAAGAGCGCGTACGCCACTCAAAGAGCAGCAGTTCCACCGCCAGCAGCGTGGCGGCGACCGGCGTCGCGAAGACGGCCGACATGCCGCCGGCGGCACCCGCGACCAGGAGCGTCTTGCGCTCGGCGGCGGTCAGGTGAATGAGCTGCGCGAACATCGAGCCGAACGCCCCGCCGGTCATGATGATCGGCCCCTCCGCGCCGAACGGCCCGCCGGTGCCGATGGAGATCGCGGAAGAGAGTGGCTTGAGAACGGCGATCTTCGGGCGGATCAGGCTGCGGCCCAACAGGATCGCCTCCAGAGCTTCGGGGATGCCGTGGCCGCGGATTTTCTCCGAGCCGTAGCGCGCCATCAGTCCGATCACCAACGCTCCGAGCACCGGCGCGAGGATCACCCAGCCCCCGAGGGTGTGCCCGGTCAGCGGGATCAGCACCGGCGAGTACCGCTGGAAGAAGACGGCGTTGCTGATGACCGCGATCAGCCACAGCAGGGCCTTGGCGACGGCGGCGCTCAGCAGCCCGATGGGCAGCGACAGGGCGGTCAGCAGGAGCATGCGGCGGTCCGTACGGAAGTCGCCGAGCGAAGGACGGGAAACGGGTCGGAGTGCAGGCATGTGAGGTTTGCTAATATATCGTGATGCGATATATATTGCAATCCGCTCGCCGCTTTCCCGGGCAATTCTTTATGAAGGAAGACTCTCAAAAACCAGCGGTCGTAACGCCGCGGGACTATGAACATCTCGCCGACCTTCGCTACGCGCTACGCCGGTTCTTGCGTTTCAGCGAGGACGCGGCAATCGCCACCGGCGTGCCTCCGCAGCAGCATCAGGCGTTGTTGGCGATCAAGGGCTTTGCCGGGCGAGGAGAGCCGATGACGGTCGGCACGCTGGCCGAGCGCCTCCAGATCGCCCCGCACAGCGCCGTGGGCCTCGTCAACCGGCTCCTGAAGGAGGAACTCATCGAAAAACAACAGGGCACCCAGGACCGCCGGCAGATGCACCTCGCGCTGACGCGGCGGGGCGAGGAGGTGCTCGAAAAACTTTCCGCCGTGCACCGCGAGGAGTTGCGCCGCGTCGGTCCGCGGATGCGGACGCTGCTCGGCCTGCTGGCCGGAGAGAGCTGACGTTGCGCCGCAGCGCGCGGTTCAGGCAGGAAAGACGACGCGACGGTAGATTTGCGCGAGGGTCAGTTCGGCTTCCAGGGAGCGGAGGACGACGTGGTCGGTGGACTGGCGGTGTTCGGTCATCGTCCAGGGTCCGCCGGACTGCCGGGTGAAGTGTTCGACGCGCATCGCGTCGACCGCGACAAGGAGGTAATCGGTCAGAGAGTCGAGCGTGCGGTAGCGCAGGAGTTTGTCGCCGCGGTCGAACGCCTCGGTGGAAGGCGAGAGCACCTCGAAGACCGCCTGCGGGTCTAGAAGCGCGGCAGGCCGGGAAGAATGATCGAAGCGTCCCTCCCCGCAGAAGG
>CAXTMD010000048.1:0-16216 GCA_964245035.1 uncultured Chthoniobacterales bacterium | reverse complement strand
CACGATCTACACGGACAAAGACGCCGTCATGGAATGGGTGAGCGAGGGCGTCATGGCCGCCAGCGGTCAGCCGTTCAACTACCGCGGTGTGAGCGTCATCGAGCACGATGGTTCCAAGGTGCACCGCTTCCGCACATACTACGACTCGGCGGTGTTCCTGCCCGGCGGCGCGAAGCAGAAAGAGTCGGTGTAGGGCCTCAGAACAGCACGCTTTCCACGAACTGCCGCACGGGCTCGCGCGGCGGCTGTTCGCGGCGGGTCAAGACCACGAGTTCGCGGCTAAAACGCGGCCGCAGGGTCACCCTTCGAAACCGACGGGAACGCACGTACAGCGGCAGCGCCCGGTGTGGCACCATCGCCACGCCCATTCCTAGCGCGACGAGGTTGATGATGAGGTCGAAGCTGTCCAGTTCCATCGCGGAACGCAGGCGCAGGCCGTTTTCCTCGGCCCAGGCGCGCAGGCGGCGGCCGGTGTTCGTGCGCGCGGCAGGCAGCAGCCAGCGCGCGCCGGTGCCGAGCAGGTCAGGCAACGCCCGGGGTTCGACCGGGCCGGTGGCTGCGGCCATCGGGTGGGCGGCGGGGACGATCAGCACAAAGTCGTCCTGAAATTTGTACGCCACGTCGAAGCCGCCCGTCAGGCGATCCGGCGGACAAAGCAACGCGGCGTCGAGTTCGCGCGCTTCCAAGGCGGCGAGGAGTTCTGGACTGGACTGGTGGCTGACGCGCAGTTGCACCTGCGGGAACCGACGCTGGAAATCCACGAAGACGCCCGGCAGGTAGGCTAAACCCACCGTCCGGGAAACCCCAACGTGGACAACCTTGGGCGCGTCGGCAAACTCCTCGCGCAGACGGCGGATGGAGTGCGTCATCTCGCCGAGAATGTGCGTCGAGCGTTCCAGCAGGAACCGGCCGGCGGCGGTGGGCTGCACACGCCGCGTGGTGCGCTCGAGCAGCGCCACGCTGAGGCGCGACTCGACCCCTTGGATCTGCCGGGTGATGGCGCTCTGCGTCAAGCCCGCCAGCCGCGCGGCCCGGGTGAAGCTGCCGGTTTTCACTACGAGTTGGAAGAGGTGCAGCTCGTAGGTGTCGAACGGAGCCAGCGAAAAAGATTCATGCGTCACAGGCATCAATGTATGAGACCAATGAATTTCCTGCAACGTTAGTCGGCAGCTAGTCTGCCGGCCTATGACACACCCAAACAACATCTTCAGCGACAACGTTCCCGGCTCCTGGTACGTCCACGACGAATGCATCGGCTGCGGCCTGTGCGGTGAGGTCGCGCCGGCAGTCTTCCGCGAGTCGGCGGATTACAGTCACCACTATGTGCACCACCAACCCACGTCCCCGGAGGAACACCGCGACGCCGAGGATGCCCGGGACCGCTGCCCGGTCGAAGCCATCGGCAACGACCGTGCCGCGTTTGCATCCAGCGCCGCTGTGACGGAAGGTCCCGGCGTTCCGGGTTGCCCATGATCCGCTTGTTCCCGCATCGCTCTTTGCCGTGGCTGGCGACGATCCTCATCTGCCTGTGGTTCTCCTTGGCCGGCAGCATCGCCCGCGCGGAGGAACCGCCGGCTCCCACCCCGCAGATCCTCCCGCTCGGCGCGACCCCGCAGCAGATCGCCGCGTTCTACGGCCCCGTGCTGCGGCACAACGCCCGCGTGCGCCACCACGAGATCCTTGAGGGCGGCACCGTGATCGACGGCGATCTCTACAGCCGCAACGGCCTCGTCATCCGCGTGGTTTATCACGCCGGCGTGTCGGTGCTGCTGGAGTACACCCGCGCGGAAGGCCCGTTGACGGTCCATGACGCCAACCTGCTGCTGGCCGCCAACGCCGCCGCCAGCGTGGCCTGGGAACCGGGCAAGGACAGCACGGAGGCCAACCACTTCTATCATCGCACCGACGGCAAAGCCCTGGCCCACTACACCACCGACGCCGACGGCAGCCTGCTCATCGCGGCCGAGAACACCGGCACCGACTTCTACGGCGGCAAACTGATGGAAGGACATTGACCCACCCTGATTCTATGGACCTGCAACTCTCCGGAAAAACGGCGCTCGTCAGCGGCTCGACGGCGGGAATCGGCTACGCCATCGCGGCGGCGCTGGCCCGCGAAGGCGCGCACGTCGTCGTCAACGGCCGCACCGCTGCACGCGTCACCGAGGCCACCGAACGGCTGCGAGCACAGGGCGGCAACGTCACGGGCATCGCCGCCGACCTGGGCACCGCCGCGGGTGTGGACACGCTCACAGGCCAACTTCCTGCGGTGGACATCCTCGTCAACAACGTGGGCATCTTCGAGCCCAAAGCCTTCGCCGACATCCCCGACGCGGACTGGACGCGGTTCTTTGAGGTCAACGTGCTCAGCGGCGTGCGCCTGAGCCGCTTTTACCTGCCCAAGATGACCACCAGCGGCTGGGGCCGGATCGTCTTCATCTCCAGCGAGTCGGGCGTCAACACGCCGACCGAGATGGTACACTACGGACTGACCAAAACCGCGCAGCTCGCCCTCTCCCGCGGCCTGGCGCAAACGGCGGCCGGCACGGGGGTGACGGTCAACAGCGTGCTGCCCGGCCCGACGAAATCCGAGGGCGTGGGTACGTTCGTCGAACAAATGGCGCGGGACAAGGGCATCACGTCCGAGCAGATGGAGACCGAGTTTTTCAAGCACGCGCGGCCGTCGTCGCTGCTCAAGCGGTTTGAGACCGTCGAAGAGATCGCGGACGTGGTCGCCTTTGTCTGCAGCCCGCTGGCTGCGGCGATCACCGGGGCGGCCGTGCGCGCCGACGGCGGCGTGGTGTCGAGCATCGTCTGAAGCTTTTTATGTCTGACGAAAAGTTCTCTCCTCGTCCCTGGATCAACATGACGGCCGGAGTCCGCCGCCGGACGCTGGCCAGTGGCGCGGGCATGATGCAGATGGTCGTCGAATTCGAACCGGGCGCGCGTTTGCCCGAGCACCGGCACGTGCACGAGCAGGTGACGTTTGTCGTGCGCGGCCGGCTGCGGCTGATCCTGCACGGCGGAGCAGAGACGCACGAACTCGCCGCCGGAGAGTCGTTCTACCTCGCCTCGAACGTCCCGCACGCCGCCGAAGCTTCCGGGGATGCGACCGTGCTGGACACGTTCAACCCGCCGCGTGAGGACCTGCTCGCGCGCGACCGCGAGGAGTTGTAGACGCCCTTGCCCCACCTGTGGCATTTCAAGAGGCGGTTGCCTCCTGCGTCTCCCCTCTTTTCCCCTGTCATCCTGAGGCGAGTTCTGCGAGCCGAAGGACCTCGCCATGGGGTACACGCTTACCTTTGCTGGCGGCACTCGGTGAGAAGCACACGGGTACCTTGCTTTGGAGGTCCCTCGCCCCGTTGCACTCGCCTCAGGAGGACAGGGGAAAAGAGAGCGCCGACACGGTCCGCCCTTTCCCTCAATTCAGAAGCCGTCAAGCAACACGGCTCAGGACACCACGTTCTGCGGCTTGCCGTCGAGAAAGGCGCGGACGTTGGCCACCACCGTCGCCAGCAAGCGCCCGCGTGCGGCCTTGGTCGCCCACGCGATGTGCGGGGTGACCATGCAGTTCTTCGCATTCAAAAGAGGATTGTCGGCGGCGGGTGGTTCGGTGGAGAGCACGTCTAATCCCGCGCCGGCGATCCTGCCCGTGTTGAGCGCATCGGCGAGGTCGGCCTCGTTGACCACCGGGCCGCGACTGGTGTTGAGCACGTACGCACCGGGCTTCATTGTCGCCAAGCGCGCGGCATTCACCAACCCGCGGGTCTCCGGCGTCAGCGGACAATGCACGCTGAGCACGTCGCTCTCCCGGAAGAGGGTTTCCAAGTCGACGGCTTGCACGCCGGGCACCTCCAGCGGGCGCTCGCTGCGGCGGGTGGCCAGCACGCGCATCCCCAGACTTTGCGCCACCCGTGCCACGCCCTGCGCGATCGCGCCGAATCCTACCAGACCCATGGTCAAGCCGGCGAGTTCAACCAGAGGAAAATCCCAGTAAGCAAAATCTTTGCTTTTGACCCAATTGCCCTGCCGCACGCTGTTGGCATGGTGGCCGGCGCGCTGGGTCAGTTCCAGCAGCAAGGCCAGGGTCAACTGCACCACCGACGCTGTGCTGTAGGCGGGCACGTTGGTCACGATAATCGCGCGCTCACGTGCCGCCTCTAGGTCGATGACGTTGACCCCCGTGGCCAAAATTCCCACGTAACGCAGTTTGGGTAACTGCGCGAGCGTGTCGCGGTCGAGCACGACCTTGTTAGTCAGGATGATCTCAGCCTCCGCCGCCCGGGTGAGCGTGTCCTGCGGAGCGGTGCGCTCGTAAATCTCCGGCCGCTCACCCAGACCCAACAGGGGACTCCAGTTCAAGTCGCCGGGGTTGAGCGTGTAACCGTCGAGGACAACAATTTTCATTTACGAACGCACATAGGCCGCCAGCATGGCGTAAACCACCACCCCGGTCACCGACACGTACAGCCAGATCGGGAATGTGTAGCGCGCGAGGACTTTGTGCGCGGCGAACCGGCCGCTGAGCGAGAAGAAAAACGTGGTCAGCACCATCGGCAGCGCCACCACGGAGAGCAGAACATGACTGGCAAGCAGGAGCAAATAGACCGTCCGTGCCGTCCCCGCGTCCGCCGGGAACCGTACGTCGCCGTGCAAGGCGTGATGCAGGATGTAGCTCAACAGAAACAACGTCGAGAAGACGAACGCCGTCATCATGGAACGCTGGTGCGCCACCATCCGCCGACGCAAGATAAAATAGAATCCGCACGTCAATGCAACGGCGCTCAGACCATTGAAGACGGCGTTCAGCGCGGGCAGGAAAGTCAGGCTGCGCGCGAACTGCGGCGATGCCTGCCGGAAGTACAGCAGCCAAAACAGGAATGCACTGGCTGCCAGGCTGACCGCCACAATCCCACCAATGGCACCCCGCGCCTCCGGCAGATCAGGCTGCGCGGACGATGAGGCTGGCACGGACATGAACCAGGGTCAGCGGTCGGTCCTCAGGCCGACTGCGGATGCACCGCCGCGAAGCCACCGAATGCCTCGGCTTCCTCGTCGCCCAGCGTCGCCTGCTGCCGTGCCGCAATCGCTTGGCACGAGCGGTACATCATGAACCCAAGTCCGCCGAGCAGCGCAGCAATCATGAAAAGCATGAAGAAAATGCTCAATCCAAAGCCGAGGCTCGCGCCGTTGAGGGGCGGAGCTTTGCCGTCCGCGCCGGGGACCATGTTTTGCTTGCAGCCGGGGCAAGCCTGCGCTGCTTGCTGCGCAAAGATCAACGTCGCGCACAGCAGCCAGGCGGCTCGTTTAGCGAATCGGGAAGCGGTGGCCGTTCTCATGGGATTTTCTCTCCTAATTTGCACCATGCGCGCGCCGCTTCAAGTTTAGTGTGCCGTCGGCGACTCGCGCAGCAACTCGCCGACGCCGGTGAGCACTTGCTGCACGACTTCCTCGTTGGGAGTGCCGTCGGGCATCGTCACATCGTACGAACCACGGATGGTGCCGTCGCGATCCACCAAAGCGATGCGCGTGTTGTGAATGTACGCGTTTAGATCGGTGGGATCGTCCACCTTTTTGACGGTGAACTGGAAGATGTTTCGCGCCAGGTCGTAGATCTTCTGACGCTCGCCGGTCAGGAAATACCAGTGATCCTCCGAGGCGTGGAAACGTTCGGCGTACTTGCGCAGCACTTCCGGCGTGTCCATTTCCGGATTGATGGAAAACGACACGATGCGCACGTCACCGTGCTTGTCGTGGTTAAGTTCGTGCTGAATCTCCTGCAAGCGGCCATTCATCCGCAAGCACGGTCCAGGGCAAGCGGTGAAAAAGAAGCTCGCCAGCCACACTTTACCTTTCAATTCCTTTGCAGAATCCAGCGGTTGTCCACTCCGCTCGGTCAACGTGAAATCCGGCACTTGGTTATAACGCTCCAAGGCCGTGCCACCCTTCCGTTCCGCCGCCTTCCATTGCTGGCGCACGAACCCGGCGAGAAGCGCCAGCACGATCAGCCCCAATGCGCTCCAGACGATCCATTGCAGCGTCCTGCTGACCGGAGTGGCCGTCGGCAGTTCCCGCGCCGGAGTGGTTGTTGTGGAGGCAGGCATCACGGTACCGCCGAGGTCTCCGGCACCGCCGCCGGGTGGATGAAGAACGGGAAGATGTACATGACCGTGAACAGGAGAATCCACACGACATCCACGAAGTGCCAGTACAACGACACACACGTCAAAAACGAGTGCCGGTGCGGGGTGAAGCTGCCCGCCGCCGCGTACAGCGTGGCGATGCCTAGGAAGAGCACGCCGATGGTGACATGCAAACCGTGGAACCCGGTCAGGGTGAAAAAGTTCGAGCTGTACGTGCCCGCGGTGTTGAACCAGAGGTTTTCGTGTGCCTTCAGGTTGTGCCACTCGATCCCTTGGACGGAAACGAAGATTGCGCCGAGGAGGGTCGTCAGGAGGATCCAGTGGGCGGAAGCCTTGCCCTTGGCGACCGCTTTTTCGCCCAGCCACAGCGTGTAGGAGCTGGAGAGCAGGAGGATCGTGTTTCCACCCGTCAGTTTGATGGGCCAGGACTCGTGCACCCAGTCAGGACGGTAGGCGTTCCCGCGGCTGATCCACAGGATGAGATAGGCGCTGATGAGCCCGGCGAAGAGCATCGCCTCCGAGGCCAGAAAGGTCAGCATGCCGAACTTGGCCAGGCTGACGTGCGGAACGTCGCCGGCGGTTTCATGGATGGGAGTGGCGATGGAACTCATAAAGTTTGCGCAGGTTTCACGTAAGGCAGGGCGCCAAGGATGGCAAAGCAAAAACGGCCGCACCAGTAGGTTTGCGGCTCGGAATCGTCAAGGAAGTGGTCCGGCGTTGCGGGTCGGCGATGCCGCCGTTGGCTTTCACGACGCCGCGCATCCAGAGGAAAATGACGATGGTAAAAGCGATGGCGAAGACCACCAGTGCGATGAAGAGCCAGAGATTGGCGCGACGTGTGGCACGAGAGACGATCATCGGTTCGAGATCCCCCTGGGCTGTTTGCATTTTTTCCTCCGGGATCACCGCCGGGTTCTCGCAGCCAGCGAGGAACTCGATGATGGCGGGCACCCGGGTCAGCCATTCGCCGCCTCCCGGCGGGCCGACGTTGCGCCTGACTTCATCCTCCACGCGAATCTGGGCAGCTTGCAACGATCCCAGCGCTGTCGCGCCGTCGTTATCGCGTGCGTGGATGTCGGCACCCCGATCAACCAGGAACCGGACCACGTCCAGGTGGGCCCACGAGGCGGCAAGGTGCAACGCCGTCGTACCATATTCACAATGCTCGTTGATGCGAGCACCCGCATCGAGCAACGCCGTGGCGACGGAAACTCCTCCCGGCCGCGCGCCTTGTGCGGCGAACCAGAGAGGCGTGTTGCCGCCGTCGCCGTTCGGCTCGCGTTGGTTGCGGATGTTGGGATCAACACCGCTTCTCAACAAAGCGGCCACGCGCTCGGTCTCGCGGTGGCGGGCGGCGAGGTGGATCTCCTCGTAACCGCCGGGCGGCTCGCCCTTGGGCAACCCTGATTCGTCCATGGCAATGCCATTCAAGCCGGAGTGACCTTCCCCAGCGCCAGCAGCGCGAGCAGCAGCGGCAGATAGATGATCGAGGCGAAAAAAAGCTGTCGCGCGTACCGATGCCCCGGGACCAGTTGCATCCGCAACGAATAGACCACCATCCCGACGCCGAGCAGGAACGCCCCCAAAAAGTATCCCCTCCCAGCCATGCCGAGGAGCCCGGGCAAGAGGCTGACCACCAGCAACGCGCACGAGTAATTCACCGCCTGCCGTCCGGTGACCGCACCGGTCTCGTCGAAATTGGGCAGCATCACGAACCCCGCCCGGGCATAGTCTTCACGAAACATCCAGGCAATCGCCAAGAAATGCGGCATCTGCCAGCAGAACAGGATGGCAAACAGCGCCCAAGCGCCACTGTCCACCGTGCCTCGCGCCGCCACCCAACCGATCATTGGCGGCAGGGCACCAGGGATCGCGCCGACGAGCGTGTTGAGCGTGGTACGACGCTTGAGCGGGGTGTACGCAAACAGGTAAGTCGCCATCGTCACCGCCGCCAAGGTCGCGGACAGCAGGTTTGCCAGGAAATACAGGCATACGAGGCCGCTGACGATGAGGCCGAAGCCAATCAACAATGCGGTGTCCGGACTCATACGCCCGGCGGGCAGCGGGCGCTCGCGGGTGCGGTGCATGGCCGCATCGGCACGGCGTTCCAGCAACTCGTTGAGAGCGGCTGACCCGGCGGCCACCAGCGCGGTGCCAAACAGCGCGCTCAGCAGTCGCACCCAATTCATCGCTCCCTGCCAACCCATGTAAAAACCCGCCAGCGTGGTGAACAGCACCAGCGATGTCAGGCGGGCTTTGACCAATTCGCAGAAGTCGGCGAACCGGCTCGGCACCGCTGCCTTGATGGCCGGCGGCACGTCGGCTTGAAGGCTGATCACCGCGTCATCGGGTATCGTCACGGGATCTGCCACGAAAGCACAATCCACCCGTTTGACCGGCGGCGTCAACACTGCGGACTTCATCATGCCGCCACCTCCATCACAACGTCCTGTGGTACCGATAAATTCGCATTGGTGATTGTCCACCGCCGCAACGCCGCGTAGAGCAGCACTCCCCACACCAGCGAGGTCGCCCCGACAGCCACATGGGCGGTGGCTACATCCGCTGCCTTTCGGGTCCAGATCACGTACATGCCCAGGGTCACCTGCGCGGCCAGTGCTGCCGGCCAGGCCATCCCGAGCCAGCGCAGCCCCGTCGGCAACAATGCCCGCCGCCGCCACACCGCCACGGCTGCCGCCATCACGCCCAAGAAGATCACGGCCGCCATCATACGGTGACCCATCTGCAGATGAATTTGACCGAGCGTGGTCGCCGGTTGTCCGACCGCATCACGCGCCTGGTTCAACGCCGGGAGGTCTGCCGCGTGGACATGCGGCCACCAATGACCGTAGGCTTTCGGAAAATCGTAGATCGATAAACCCGCGTGCGCGTGGCGCATCGCCGCACCCATGCCGAGCTGCAGGTAGATCAGTGCCGTGATGCACGCCACGTGTCGGCGTAGCGGTCGCAACTGTTGCCCAAGTGTCTCGTCCGGTCGCACACTTGTACCGAGTCGCTGCCACCAGCGCGACTGCGTCAGCGCGATGAACACCATCAGCGCGAAGAAGGCTTGCGCCAGCAACGCGTGCGGCACGCCGATCCAATCCGCTCGCAACACCACCCGCAAACCACCGAACAAACCTTGCAGGACCACCGCGACGACGGCGAGATAACCCAGTGAGCGTGCCCAACGGCGCGACTCGGTGCACGCCAGCCACACCGCCAGTCCGACTGTCAACATCCCGACAAACGAGGCGAGCAGACGGTGAGTGTGCTCGAAGAAGATGCCGCCAACCCAGCGCGACACCGGGAAAGCAAACATGTTGTAGCCATAAGAGTTTGGCCAGTCGGGCACCGTGAGGCCAGCGTTCTGGCTGGTGACCATGCCCCCACTGCAAATAAGCAGCAGGATGCAGAGAGCCACACCCACCGTGTAGGCGTGACGCCATGGTGAATAGACGAAAGTTTCCCGCTGCGTGCTTTGGATAGTTGCCGTGCTCATCGGTGCCGTACGCTCAAGCGGGAGGATGGAACCATCCTCCCGCCCATTGATTCATCTTGGTTGCGACGCTTTAGCTTTAGTGCGCCGGGATCTCTACCCCGGCCGTCCGCTTGACCTCGCGCATCGGCACGTTCTGTGGCAGGAAGTCTTCCTCCATACCGGGGATGCTGTACTCGTAAGGACCGTGATAGACGCGGGGTGTCTTCTCGAAGTTGCCATGCAGCGTCACCGGAGAAGGCAGCGTCCACTCCAGGGTCGACGCACGCCAAGGATTGGCAGGTGCCTTTTCACCGTAGCGGAGGCTCCAAAAGAAGTTGTACCAGAACACCAGAAAAGAAGCACCCAATCCAAACGCCATGATCGAGATGAACTTCTGCAACGGTTGAAGGTTGCGCAGATGCTCATATTGCGTCGGGTCAGCGATGCGGCGCATCATGCCCGCCAAGCCCATCGTGTGCATCGGGAAGAACGTCAGATTGAAAAAGATGAACATCAGCCAGAAGTTCCACATCCCGAGCTTCTCGTTCATCATGCGACCGAACATCTTCGGGAACCAGAAGTACACTGCCGCCTGCAGGGCAAACAGACTGCCGCCGAACAGCACATAATGGAAATGCGCCACGATGAAGTAGGTGTGGTGGATGAACAAATCCACCGGTGTCGAAGCCATGAAGATGCCCGACAGTCCGCCGATCATGAACATCATCACGAAAGCCAGACAGAAGCACATCGGTGTGGTGAAGCGGATACTTCCCTTCCAGATCGTGCCCATCCAGTTAAACACCTTGATGGCAGACGGCACTGCGATCACCATCGTCGAGAACGAGAACACCGCTGACGCCACCAGGTTCATGCCCGAGACGAACATGTGGTGACCCCACACGATGAACCCGAGGAAGCCGATGGCAACCATCGAGAACACCATGGCACGGTAGCCGAAGATCGGCTTACGGCAGAACACCGGCAGGATCTCCGACACCAAGCCGAACGCCGGCAGGATCATGATATACACCTCTGGATGGCCGAAGAACCAAAACAGGTGCTGGTAGAGAAGTGGGTCGCCACCAACCGCCTTGCCAGCCTGGTAGGCGGTGAAGAACGTCGTGCCCATGTTCAGGTCCAGCCAGAGCATCGCGCCCGCAGCCGAAAGCACCGGCACCGCCAGGAGCAACAGCACCGCCGTCACGAACAGGGACCACACCGACAAAGGCAACCGGAACATCGTCATGCCCGGACAGCGCATGTTGATGATCGTCGTGATGTAGTTGAATGCACCTGCGATAGAAGCGAGACCATTGACGAAGATGCCGACCGCCCACGCCGATTGACCGTAGTGGGTCGTGTTGTAGTTCGGGTTGCTGCTCAGCGGAGCGTAGCTCGTCCACCCGCTCGCCGCCGCACCGCCCACGTCCGGAGGTAGGTTGCTGCCGATCAGATGGTGCCAGAAGCCAGTGATCTCAGTGCTCCAGAACCCGCTGAGCACAATGAGACCCGACAAGGCAAACAGCCAGAAGCTCAGTTCATTGAAGAACGGAAACGCCATATCTGGCGCGCCAATCTTGAGCGGGATCAGGAAGTTGCCAAACACACCAATGAGCAGGGGCATGATGACGAAGAACACCATGATGGTGGCATGCATCGTCACAAGCATGTTGTAACCACCGGGTAGGAACGCGCCGTCTGGACCGACGATGTTCTGAGGCAAGAAGTGCCCGACAATCGGAAAAGGTTTGCCTGGAAAACCCAACTGCCAGCGCACCCCCATTGCCAGCAATCCGCTGATGGCACCGAAGATGAAGCTGGCAAAGAGATACTGAAGGCCGATCATCTTATGATCGTGCGACCAGATATAAGTGCGGATAAATCCGTGGTGAACGTGGTGCGCGTCGTGCGCATGCTCACCCGAGTGTGGGATGGAGTCAGCGGTAATGGCGGCGGACATAGCTTGGTCAGTTCAAACGTTAGAAAGGAGTTTATCTGTTGGCTGCCACCGTGGGTGCAACTTCATTGGAGGCGGCTGCCGGAGCGGGCGCAGGTGAAGCGGCGGGCGGTTGATCTTTTTGCTGGCGGGCTTTGATGGCATTCTCGCTCTTTTCGGCCACGAGTTTGTCGTAGTCCTCCTCGCTGACGACATCGATCTTCGCCTGCATGTTGTAGTGGCCGTTTCCGCAGAGCTGGTTGCAGGCGAGAGCGTAGTGACCTGTCTTCTCCGGTGTGAACCAAACCCAGTTGATCGTGCGTCCCGGCACAATGTCCTGGTACATGCGGAACTCTGGCACGTAGAAAGCGTGAATCACATCCTCCGAGCGCAAAATGACGTTGGTCGGGCGACCCACTGGGATGGTGAGCTGGTTTTCACTCACGTAGTCATCTGCGTTGGCTGGGTCCTTGGGGTCGACGCCGAAATCGTTCGTACCTTTCTCGATCCAGGCTTGGTCATAGTTACCGAGCCGGTTGTCTTTACCCGGATTACGAATGTGGAAACCGAACTGGTAAGCCACAATGTCGATACTCAAAGAGTTTGCCGGTGCCGCGCCACGCAGTTGAAGCCACACACGATCGCTCCACAGCGCCAGAGTGATGAAAACCGCGGCGGGCGTGGCGGTCCAGATCAGTTCCAAGCTATTGTTGCCGTGGCTGTAAACCGCCTTCACTCCTCTGCGGTAGCGATATTTGACGATGAAGATCACGTACGTCGTCGTCACGATGAGGAACATCGCCAGCGTCAGCCAGAAGATGAACATCATCAGAAAATCTGTCTGGTGACCACCGGTGGTGACCGCCTTGGGCGCCCACCACATGTTGTAATCACGCAACTCGGCGTGCGCGCTAACGGCTGGCAGAGCAAACAGCGCTACCAGTGCAGACATCTGCGAACGACGGTTGAAGAAACGGGGCAGCAAGGAGATCATAGCGGATCGGAACCCCGGTTGAAACACCTGCCGCGGAGCAGCGATATTAGACATTCTAATAATGGGGTCTGGGGCGGTTTTTGTCAAGCTCCCGGGGTAGGTGCCGGGGCGGGTCCCTGGCCGGCAGGAGCAGCTTGCGGCTTGACCGCACCAGGGGCGTCATTCGGCGCGTTCACACCGTTGGTTGAAGAGGGGTTGCCCGGAGGCGCACCGGCTGGCCCTGAGGGGGTGCCGCCATCGATAGGTCCGGGCGGCGTCTGCAAGAGTTCCGCTTCGGTGTAGGAGTTGTCGTGGGCGCTTTGCGTCTTGCGCGCGTCGGCAATGGCCGCTTCGGGGATCGGTCCCGCGGCGTTGCCTCCGAGATCGCCGCGGATGTAAGTCAACACGTCGGAGATTTGTTTGTCGGACAGCACCCCCGCCCATGCCGGCATCTGATTATTGTACACCTCCCCCTTCACATGGATCGTTCCCTGAATGCCGTGCAGAAGGATCAACGGCAATCGCTTAGGTGCGTCGCCAATCACCCATTCAGAGGCCACCAACGGCGGGAACTGTCCGGTTTGTCCGAGGCCGGTCGCTTGGTGACATTGCGCGCAGTTGGCGATGAACACCCCGTGCCCGCGTTTTTTGCTGGCGACGATAGGATCGACGGGGCCGACCGGGCCACTGGCCTTGTAGTTGGCTTCCTCATTGAACACGTCTCCCGAGAAACCGCCGCTGTAGGAACCGAGGTAAAGCCCTGCCCAGAGCAGCAACGCCGCAGAGCCCGCGATCACCCAGACCGGCACCGGCCGGAAACGGTCCGCCGCCACGCTGGAGCCCATCGTATGCGGTGCCGGGGCCTCCGTCTGCGGGCCATGGTGCGCCTCGTGTACGCCGAAGGTCGAACCCGGCGTGCGGGCCTCGTTGAATACGCTGTAATCCTCCTCGTTTGTGGCGAGGGGATTGGTTTTGACGATGTGCTCCTCGTGCGGGGACTCAAAGGCGTCCTGCGGCGCGATGGCGTCGTCGTTGGTCAGATGGTCATCCGGCTCCATAGAGAAAGGCGAAAAGGCGAAAAGCGGGAGAGAGGACTACGTTGTGAGGGGATTCAGCAGACGCAATGGTGTTTGACCCCACCTTGGCTGCGTACGATCCCCGTCCCTTTACTGTGCGTCCGGTGCGGCTTCCTCCGGAGCCTCGGGCAGCTTGTAGGAACTGCGTTTGAGCGACAGCAGGTAAGCGACCAGTGCCTTGGCATCGTGGCGTGGAACCACTTCGTAGCCCGCCGGCGGCTGGTCATCGCCCGTCACGTGGATGGCTTCCGTCGAAGGCTGGCCAACAATCTTGCGCGTTTCGTAGAGGAAGTGCAGCGGCGGGCAGATCGAGCCGGGCTGAACGGA
This sequence comes from uncultured Chthoniobacterales bacterium, assembly GCA_964245035.1. Lineage (GTDB taxonomy): Bacteria > Verrucomicrobiota > Verrucomicrobiia > Chthoniobacterales > SZAS-18 > CAHJWO01. Next base: position 2,277 of record CAXTMD010000048.1, on the reverse strand, counting down.
AGCAGGCGAATACTCGTGTTCGTAGAGCCAGTCGGCCTTGTCGTGGCGCACCCCCACGTTGGCGAGGTCAGGACCCAAGCGCGAGTTGCCCAGGTAAGCGGCGCGGTCGCGCACGTAGTCGCGGGCCACCGTACGGCGAGCGCCCACCTCGCGGTCAATGTCGGCGCTGTCCACCCTCGACCGCACCTGCTGACTGTGGCAGTACACGCACCCGTTGGAAGCATACACCGCCCGACCTTGCTCCGCCCAGCCGCTGTAACCGGCAGGCGACTGGTCCTTGGTGTCCGGGTCGACGTCCGGCACGAGGCGACCAGCCTGCACGTAAGGAATCAGTATCAGCCCGATCCAAGAGGTCAGGAACAGTGCCAGCAGGCCGAGGTAAAAAGAGGCAGGTTTCTTCATGGAACGGAAGCGGCCGTGGGGGCTGCCGGAGCGGGAGCGTTGGAGGCTGCGGAGGTCCGGGCAAACGGCCGAGGCAAGAGCAGCGCGGTGCGCTGCACGGTCGGGTTGGCCCACACCACGCGCAGCAGCACGAGGACAAACGACGCCGCCAGACAGACGTGGCCCGCCGTCATGATGAGCACGGCCACGCACTGCGCGGCGAGGAAAGGTTTGACGAGGCTCAGGATCGCGGTCGCCGGTTCCTTTGGATCATCTAGGCCGAAGCCCTGCACGATGCCGCCGATGGCAAAAACCGCCACGGCCAACCCGAGGCCCACCACAGCCAGCCAGAAATGCGCACGGATGAGAGCCGGCGATTCCCACTCCGTTCCCAGTAAGCGCGGTACGATGTAGTAAAGCGCACCAAAGAGCACGAAGCCGACAAACCCATAGGTCATCACCTGCTCGCCTGCGGCGGTCAACAACGTGAAATGCGTCACCGCGCTGACACTGCGAAACGCCGTGAACGCCATGAACAACACCGCTGCCAGGAAGCACACGACTGCCACCGACACAAAACGGAAGCTCGGGCTGTGGCGCACCGCCTGCGGACGCTGGCGGGTCGAACCAAGCAGATTGGTCACGATGGCGGTCATCGGGATGAGCGAGAGCACCGTCGCCGCGATGGACACGCTGAGAATCCACGCCGGCACCGGACCACCGATCAGGCTATAGGCACCACTCCACCCTGCGAAAAGCAGCCAAGTCCAAAAACCGACCCGCGACCAGCCGTAGCGGAAGATTGGCTCGTTCGTCGCCTTTGGCACCATGTAGTAAGCGCCGGACAAAGCCAGGGGCACGAGGAACGTCGCCACCACATTGTGGACGTACCAAGCTCCCACGATGGCCTGCACCACTGCCTGGGTGTTCAGGAAGAAGGCGACTAGGTTCGCCGTGGCATACACCCACGGGAACCACAGGAACGCCGCCAACGCGTACCATTGCGAGATGTACGCCTGCTCGGTGTGGCGTTCGCGATAGAGCAGCACCGCCCAGATGGCGATGAACACAAAAGCCGTGAACAGGATCGGCGAGACGTAGCGCGGGAACTCCAGCCCCTCGTACGAGGTGCCGTGTCCGTAGAGGATCGCACAAACGCCCAAGGTCACACCGACGTTCCACAACGCCCAGGCCGTCGTCAGGATGCCACCGTGGCGCAGAGGCACCCGGCCCAAACGCGCCAGCACCCACAGGCCGAGTCCCATAGCCAGCGGGAACTGCCAGCCATAAAGCATGGCGTTCGTCGCCGCCGGGTGCACCCGGCCAAATGTCAACCAAGAGACGTTCGCCAGAAAACTGGGAACATTGAGTTTAAAGGAAGCGACCACCGCCAGCGCAGAACCCAGCAGCAGCCACGAGACCGACGAGGCGAAGAACAACAACGTCGGCAGACGCACGGAGTTGTCGATCTCACGGGCCAGCGCAGCCATGTCCGATGAAAAGCCAGCCTCGCCGGTTTTCGGATCGGGCTTGGCGGTCTGCACCGCAGAGGGCGGTGCGACGGCGGCGGTCAGGGGGGCAGCGGACGTTTGTTCGCCGCTGCTGGCAGGACCACCAGCGGGAAGGGCTTCAGGGCCAACGGAACTCATGGGCTTGGATCGATCTCGGGCAAAAACTATCCGGGAGTGGCGCCGGGGGTCGCGCCCGGAGTGTTGCCTCTCGGCGAAGGAGTGTCCTGCGGCGTGGCCGTGGACGGACTAGCCTGTGCCGCGGGACTGGTCATCGGTTGCGGCTGCGCGCCGGAAGGAGTCGGGTTGCCGCTGTCAGTCTCCGTGTTACCACACGGCGACGGCGACGGCTGCGGGGACGGGGAGACGAACGAAAACAACGGGGGAA
>CAXTMD010000047.1:11659-16232 GCA_964245035.1 uncultured Chthoniobacterales bacterium | reverse complement strand
GATGCAAGGCGTCGTGATGGCTCGCTAGGTCGTGGACCCATCTTCTGCCGGAAGCACCCTGGCGACAATGGACCGTCTTTTGGCGCAACGTTCCATGACAATCTAGTGCATCATCCTCGGCGTTAGAGTTCCCTGGTTGCGCAGCAACGCCGCAGCTCTTGGACATGGCCGGTGCAGTTTGGGTGACGGTCACATCTGGTCAGACGGGCCGCTCCGTGGTACGAGAGAGTCCCATGTCTTGGCGCAAGGTTCTGCTCATCATCAGCCTCGGTCTGGGTTATCCTTCTCTCGGGGCCCAAACCCCTGCTTCCGGCGATCCGAAGGAGCCGGAAACCGCCGCCTCGCCGGTGCCCCCGGCTCCTTTCGACGTGCGCGCCCACTACGCTAAGCACGAGTACCGCATCCCCATGCGCGACGGGGTCAAGCTCTTCACCGCCGTGTACAGCCCCACGGACGGACACGGGCCCTACCCCTTCCTGATCAACCGCACCTGCTACTCCATCGGAGCCTACGGACCCGAGCGGTTCCGCAAGACGCTCGGCCCCTCGGCGGAGTTCGCCCCCTCGGGCTACCTCTTCGTCTACCAGGACGTGCGCGGGCGCTTCGGCTCGGAGGGCACCTGGCAGGAGATGACCCCCGAGCACGACCAGCCCACCGGCACCGAGCACGACGAGTCCACCGACGCCTACGACACCGTCGAATGGCTGCTCAAGAACGTGCCCGACAACAACGGCAAGGCCGGGGTCTACGGGGTCTCCTACCCTGGCTTCTACGCCTCGGCGGCCCTCATCTACGGGCACCCGGCCCTGGTCGCCGCCAGCCCGCAGGCCCCCATCACCGACGAGCACGACAACGACGACGACTACCACAACGGCGCGCTGATGCTGGAGGCGCAGAACTTCTACCAGTACTTCCGGCCGCGCGGAAATCCTGTACCGGGTCCTCCCACCCAGCTCCACAAGTCCTACGCCGCGGCCGACGCCTACCAGGCACTCCTGGCGCTGGAGCCGCTCTCCAAGGCCCTGAGCTACTTCGAGGACCCGCTCTTTAGCGACGTGGTCAGCCACCCGGACTACGACGCCTACTGGCAGGCGCGCGATCTCTCGCGCCACCTGCACGACATCCACGCCGCCGTGTTGGTTGTCGGCGGCTGGTTCGACGCCGAGGATCTCTCCGGCCCTTGGAAAACCTTCGCGGCCATCGCCCAGCACAACCCGGAGGCGGTGAACCACCTCGTGGTCGGCCCGTGGACCCACGGCGGCTGGGAGGAGTACGATGGCGAGCACGTCGGGGCGGTCCACTTCGGCGCGAAAACGGCCGAGTATTTCCGAGGCGAGATCGAGTTCCCCTTCTTCGAGCACTACCTCAAGGGCGCGCCGCTGCCCGACTTGGCGAAGGTGACCGTGTTCGAGACCGGCACGAACGCGTGGCGGCGCTATCCCTGTTGGCCGCCACCGGGTGCGACGACGCGCACGCTCTTCTTCGGCGCGGGCGGCACGCTGGGCTTCGCGCCGCCGCCCGCCGACGCCAAGGAGGATCGGGGCTTTGACGAGTACGTGTCCGACCCGCACCACCCGGTGCCCGAAGTCGGCTACGAGGCCGAGCCGGGGCCGCCGCGTGAGTACATGGTAGCCGACCAGCGTTTCGCTGCCCAGCGCCCCGACGTGCTGATCTACCAGACCGAGCCGCTGGCCGAGGACCTGACCTTCGCCGGCCCTTTGCGGGCACGGCTGCGGGTCGCCACGAGCGGGACGGACTCGGACTTCGTCGTCAAGCTCATTGATGTCTGGCCTCAAGACGCGCCCGACGAGGAGGCACCCGCGCCGCCCACCGCCGGCCGTCCGCACGACGTGGGCAAGCCATCGACGTTGCTGGGCGGCTACGAGCAGTTGGTGCGCGGCGAACCGGTGAGGGGCAAGTACCGCGAGAGCTTGGCGGAACCCAAGCCGTTCCGGCCGGGCGAGGTGACGCCGGTGGACTTCTCGCTCGTGCAGGTGGACCACACGTTCCGCCGGGGGCACCGGGTCATGGTGCAGGTGCAAAGCTCGTGGTTCCCGCTGGTGGACCTCAACCCGCAGACCTTCGTGAACATCCCGGAGGCCAAGGAAGGCGACTTCCAGCCTGCCACCGAGCGGATCTACCACACAGGGGCCGCGGCGAGCGGGCTGGAAGTGAGCGTGCTTTCTACGGCGACCACCAGATGACCAGCGCAACTATACAGCACCAAACACCTCCGTTGGTGAGCCGGTACGTTTATCAGGGCCTTCGAGGCGGCAAAGGACCGTTTTTTGACCGCTTCTAAATGGATGTAAGAGCAGGAAGCATCGCCGTGGGATTGGCTTGCCCCCATCGAAGCATCACGCTTTCATGCTGTTCCTTGATGAGCCTGCGAACACAGCAGAGTTGGCGTCTGCCCGTCGCTGCCGTGGTGTTGGGCCTGATCCCGTGGGCATGCCCCGTCGCGCGCACAGCCGAAGCCAACCCATGGCAGCAGCTGACGCGGGAAGACCTCGCGGCCGTTCGCCAGTTGGTCCAGGAGAACCATCCCGGGCCGGTAGACTCCGACAACCCCGCCTTCGGCACCCATCTGGAAGCCGACTTTGCGGCGGCCGACCGACTGGCCGAGCAGGCACGGAGCTACGAGGATTGGCTTTTCGCCCTGCGCTTCTACGCGGCGTCGTTCCAGGATGGCCACCTGGAGTTCGGCGAGAGCGTCCACCGCGACACAGTGCGCTGGCCCGGTTTCCTGGTCGTCTACACCGGGGACGGCAAGTACCGGGTAGCGGGGCCGGAACCCGGCCCGCCCGGTGCAGAGGAACGACCGCCCGCCGGGGCGGAACTGCTCTCCTGCGACGGACGAACGCCTGCGCAGATGATGACGGCAGACGTGCTGCCCTACTTCGGCATCCGCGACCTGGAGGCGAGCCTCTTTCGCTACGCTCCGCGCCTGCTGGTGGACGAAGGCAACCCCGCGCACCCGGCACCAAAGGCTTGCCGCGTCAGGGTGGGCGACGACGAGAAGGAGTATCCCCTGCACTGGCAGGCCATTCCGCAGCAGGACCTGGCCGCCAAGCGCCGCCTGGCGGGCCGCGGCCCCCGCGTCAAGTCGAGCCTGGAAGTCACCTCAGACGGCGGCGCGTGGCTGCGCCTGTGCGACTTCAATCCCTCCGAGGAAGACGCGCGGGCCTTGCACGAGGTGCTCGCCCGGTTGCCCGAGATGCACGACCGCCCGTACATCGTCTTTGACCTGCGCGGTAACAACGGCGGCAGTTCCGCGTGGGGCGAGGAGGCCATCAGGAACTTCTTCGGCGCGCCCACGCTGGCCCAACTGCAAGCCCGCAGCCACGACCACGCGGACTGGCGGGCCTCGGCGGGCAACGTTGCCTACCTGCGCGCCGTCTTGCCGACGATCCAGCGCAACTTCGGGGCGGACAGCGCGGATGCGGCGCTCGTCACCCACGTCATCGTGGGCCTGGAAGACGCCTTGGCGCGCAGCCTGCCCTTCTACCACGAGCCAGCCGAACACCCGCTGCCGCCAAGTGGGCAAGAATCCACGGTGGCGGCTTGCCCCCTGCCGACCTCGTACCACGGGAAGGTCTTTCTTCTCACCGACGCCTGGGACGCGAGCGCGGCGCTGGATTTCTGCGACCTGCTCCTGAGCATCGCCGGGGTCGTCCACGTCGGACAACCCACCTCGGCTGACAGCGTATATCTGGATGCGCGCTGGCCGGTCGCACTGCCCAGTGGCCTGGGCGACATCAGTCTGCCGATGAAGGTGTACCGCGACCGCAGGCGCGGCAACAACCAGCCTTACCTCCCGGCGTTACGGTGGGAGGGCGACATCACGGACACCGCCGCGTTGCAGAGGTGGGTGGCCGGGTTGGCGAAGGTGCCTGCTCCCAAATGATGCCTGCACTTCGTGCGCCGTTCCATAAACCCCGGGGTCGTCCGAACACGTCGGGAACCTTTGAAGCCTGCGGAACAACAAAGGACCGTTTTTTGATGAACAAGCAGTCAAGATAAGAACCAGAGGGTTGTTTGCCGTGGCGCAAATGGGTCAAGGGGTGAAAACGGCCTTGGCACCGGACTGGCCCTCGTAGCTCATCGCGGCTGCAAATCGGTCAAGCCCGAACTCCTGTCCGATGCGGGTCTCGAACAAGGGGTCATCAATGCAAGCTGCCATGTTCTTCAAGGCAGCCTCCAACCTGGCGGCGTCCCGCACGATCGCGCTCTCGAAGTTGCTGAACCGTTTGAGCGTCAGATTCCTCGTCATGAACACCACGGAGGGGATGGCCACCGGGGTTGGCCCGCCCAGAAAGCCGTAAAACGAAACGGTAGAGTTCATGGGCAGCACGGGCGCGATTTGACTGACCAACTCGCCGCCCACGCCCTCAAAGATGGCGGTGGCACCGAGTTCAGCCGCCAGTTGGCCAAGTTCGGCCAGGAAGTCTCCCTGAGTGGCAACGACGTGCTCAATGCCGCGGCCCTGCAGTTCCGCCTTGGCCTTCGGCGTTCGTACGAGGAGGATGCCCGGCCGGACTACGCGTCTTGGGTAGGCCACTCACTCGAGGAC
>CAXTMD010000047.1:8264-11649 GCA_964245035.1 uncultured Chthoniobacterales bacterium | reverse complement strand
CCTCTGTACGCGAACATGGCGATGGAACTCGGCCAACTGGTCCGCTCATCCGCGATCCTCGGGGCGGGATCCGAACTACCGCCTGCCGCGCTCCCTGCCGACTGGGCGGGTCAGCCCGGTACCCGCGCGCCGCACGTGTGGATCGACCGGGGAGGGCAAAGGCTTTCCACCCTGGATCTGTTCACGCAGGAGTTCACCTTGATCACCGCCAACTCCGCGTGGATCGACGCCGCTACCAAGGCGGCTGCGACCGGAGCTTTTATGTTGCTAATTCTTCTGGTGGGCAGGGACGTTGTGTTCCCGTCCGACTATCATTTCGGCAGGCTCTTCGGTGTGGGCGGGCAAGGTGCGTCGCTGGTTCGGCCGGATGGAATCGTGGCTTGGCGCTCGGACGCGGGACCGGATGCAACGGCGGACAATGTCGGGCAGGTGATGAGGCGGGTGGCCGTGTTGCCTCCCAGCTAGATCGAGCGACCGAGCCTTGTGCCTTAGCGTTCCAACAAACCTTCGTTGGTGAGACGACGTTCCGTCTGGTGACTGCCAAACGGCGAAACCACCGTTTTTCGGCGCGCGTGAACTCCGATCAAGCCACGGCAGGCTTGAGGACAGCGGCAAGCACGTCGCGCATGGTCTTTGGCGGCGTCCCAGCAGCGTCTCCAAGGTTGGGTCCACTGCGGCGAAGTCGCCCCGCCGGGCGGCGCGGTACATGCCAAGCAGCATGTCGGCGAACATCGCGGGCGTGCCCTGGGCGATCCTGGCCTCCCGCCACTCGTCGTCCGTGACCGTCATGTGCTTGATCTCGCGCCCGGTGATCTCCGAGGCAACGGCGGCCAAGTCGGCCATGGTGAAAGCCTCCGGTGCGGTCAGCGGCGGCGTGATGCCGTCCAACTGCTTCTCCTGGGCGAGGAGGATGGCGTCCGCCTCCGCCAAGTCGGCGCGCGCGGTCCAACTCACCGGGCCATCTTCCGGGGTGCGCAGTTCCCCCGCCTCGAACCCGCGGCCGATGAGGTGCAGCGCACTCTCGGCGTAGAAGCCGTGGCGCAGCGACGTGAAGGGCGCGCCACCCTCCGCCAGCATCGCCTCGGTCGCGGCATGGTCGGATGCCGGGGCAAAGGGCGACTCTGCCCGGGCACCCAGGTGGCTGGTGTAGAGCACCCGCCGCGCTCCGGCGGCGCGGGCCGCCTGGATGGCGGTGGAATGCATTTGCCGCGTTTGCTGGCCGAGTTTGTCCACGGAGACGACCAACACCTGTTCCGCGCCCGCGAACGCCGCTGCCAACTCGTCCGGCTTGGTGAAGTCGCCCGCCCGGACGTGCACGCCCTTCTCTGCGAAGACCGCTGCTTTTTGTGGATCGCGCACGCTTGCCACGATCTGCCCGGGAGGCACCCGTGCGAGTAGACGTTTAGCGACAGCTTGGCCGAGCTGGCCGTTGACTCCGGTTACGATGATCATAGGGCTTCTTTGGGTGGTACGTTTTGTTGTCAGAAAAAGCGGTATTTTGTTTTCACTGAGGCGCAATCTAGGCTCGACAAGGGCGACCGCGCGGGAGGTCGATCTACGCGCGGTGCTTGCCGAGGCCCCGGCATCTTTTCTCAGTTCGAACAGGGTCTTCTCGGCGGGTGGTTCGACCGATTAGTGAGGCCAGAACTGGAACGCAGCGTGGGTGGACTCGGGCGATGCGGCGCGATGTTCACTTGGGGACCGGGTCTTTGGCCTCCTTGGCCTCCTTCGGACCGAAGGTAAATTGCACCCCCACGTAAGCCTGCCAGCCGCTGCTTCCCTGCACCGTGTGGCCGACGGAGAGGAGCAGGTGCTCCAGATCGTTCAGGTCCCAGATCACCCCGGGATTGATATAGGTGTCCGATCTTCCCCCTCTTACCTGGACTGTCTGGTGGAACACCTCCGCTCCCACGGCGACTTGATCAGTGAGCCGACGCTGGAGCATCGCTCCCATGAGCCACCAGTTGCGGTTGTCCCTGCCGGGATTGATGTCGCAGCCCGCCCCGGCGTTCAGGGTCCACTTGCCGAAGTCTTTTTCGGTCCAGATCGGCAGAAAACCTTGCGTGTATCCGTTCCCCAAGCCCCGGCTGCGGCTGGCGGTCGGAAACTCCGCCTGCGGGTAGAAGGCCACGTCCGGCAGGAGGCGGGTTTGCTGGACGAAGCGGTACTTCGCTCCCAACTCGATGTCGCCGAATCCGACCGCGCTGGAACCGGACGACGGAGCGGTGAAGTTGGCCGAGAACATGACGTGAAGCTGGAGGTTGGGCAGCGCCCCGTAATTGATCTCGGTCAGTGGAGCCATGCCCGTCCAGCCGTAGTCGTCGTGAAAGAGTTGGGAGGAGAGGTACACCTCCCAGTGCCGGTACTCCACGGGTTCAGGGTCGTCCGTGACATACGGCGGCCCGGCGTGGAGGCAGGCGGGCAACACGAGCGTGAAGAAAGCCAGGAACAAGGATTTCATGAAGCAAGTTGAGCGGTCGAGTGCGTGAGAACTAAGGGCTTCGACTCGCCGCCACCCCGGCACGGCTGACCAGCAAAATATCACCGCGCGTCGCCTTGTCTTGTTTCGACGCCGAGCCGAGCTTGCCAGCCCATGAGTTGCCGCTCCTTTGCCGCTCGTCCTGTCAAAGCGATTGGCTTCGCGCTGGTGCTCGTTCACTCCTTGGGAACTCTGCCTGCCTCCGCACGGGCGCAGGAGTCGGCCGCTCCAGCGGATTCCGGCTACCATCTCGACACTACCTGGAAGCCGGGTGGAGAGGGTGGCTGGGACTACCTCACCGTCGACCCGCAAGCCCACCGCCTTTACGTGACGCGCACCGACCGGGTGCAGGTCATCGACACGGACAAAGGGACGCTGGTCGGCGAGGTCACGGCACTGGACGGCGGCCACGGCGTCGCGCTGACTCCCGAGTTCAACCGAGGTTTTGCCACCAGCGGCAAGAGCAATACGGTCGTCGTGTTCGACCTCCAGACCCTCAAGACCGTGGGCGAACCGGTGCCAGTCGGCAAGAAGCCCGACGCCATCGTCTACGATCCCGCCAGCAAACACGTTTTTGCCTTCGATGGCGGCAGTGACGAGGCGAGCGTGCTCGACGCCGCCACCGCCAAGGTGGTCGCCACCATCGCTCTGGGCGGCGCACCGGAGTTCGCGGCGGTGGACGGAGCGGGTATGCTCTTCGTCAACCTGGAGGACAAGAGCGAGACGCTCGCGCTGGACACGCGAACAAACACAGTGATCCACCGCTGGCCGCTCGCTCCGGGCGATAGCCCGTCCGGATTGGCGCTCGACGCCAGCCGCCACCGTCTGTTCGCAGGCTGCCACAACGAACAGATGGTCGTCCTCGACGCGGAGAGTGGCCAGGTGCTCGCCACTCCAGCCATCGGC
>CAXTMD010000047.1:0-8254 GCA_964245035.1 uncultured Chthoniobacterales bacterium | reverse complement strand
CGACCCAGGTACAGGTTTAGCGTTTGCTTCTTGCGGTGACGGCACGCTGGCCGTCGTCAAGGAAGAAGCCGCGGGAAGTTTCCCGGTGGTCGAGAAGGTGACGACCAAAACCGGCGCGCGCACGATGGCACTCGACCCGGCTACCCACGTCCTTTACCTCGCGACCGCCGAGTTTGCACCTGCGCCGACGCTGGCCTCTGGCCAGGAGCACACGCGGCCCAAGCCGGTTCCTGGTAGCTTCATGGTGTTGAAGTTTGTTCGTTGATTTACCAGCGGCGTGGCTCCAGGCAACAAAGAAGGCTGGCCAAGCCGAGCGGTGCACAAGTTAAGCGGCTCGCTTTGGCTTCGCTAGCAACCCTCGCTAGAGGTGCAAGACCCAAATCGAAAGACATCCCATCCTTGGCGCCAGGGAGCTTCCTCTGAAGATTTGTTAGCCTACAAGCAGCATGGTTGTGCCAACAGTTCGTCTCACAATTCAACGGGTCGTTTCGTGACCGTGAGTTGAGTTCATGACACCACTTCGGGCAGCACAACCCGCATGGTGCTTTCCACATCCATCCAAGCCGGTGCGAAGGTTGTTTCCGGCGACCATCGCTTTCGCCACCGCAGCGGTGGCGCTCGGCCAAGCCCGATCAGGTAGAGCTTGGCCGACCACTCCGGGCGCTGCCGCGCCTTTCGCCAGAACAACCTTCGCACCGGCGAAACCGGCTCGTGCCCGAAGCCCGGGCGTTCGGCGCGTAGTCAGTCTGGCAGACGTCATTTCACATGGCCGCTAACGAGCTTGGTCATCTCGAACATGGTGACCTGCGCCTTGCCGTCGAACACTGCCTTCAGCTTGTCGTCGGCGTTGATGGTCGTCTTCTTGGCCGGGTCCTGGAGCTTGTGGGTGCGGATGTACTCCCACAACTTCTTGGTCAACTCCGTGCGGGGCAGGGGAGTGGAACCGACCACGGCGGCGAGGGCCTCGTCGGGCTGCACGGGCTTGGCGAAGCCAGCGGCTGGCTTCTTGGCAGCGGGTTTCTTGTCGGCAGGGGCGGGGGAGGTGGATTTCGGCATAAGCGAACACATAGGCGCTCAGCCAGCCGTTGTCTAAGCGCTAGGGCTACTTCATCCGTGCGTTCTGCCCCCCAACATCGTTGGGGGGCAGAGCGTGCCGCACACGGAAATCTTCCGCGCTTCAACCTGCCCCTTCCAGATCCCGCGCATCTGCGGTCTGGCAAGCTGCTCGATGTGCGACTTGCTGGCCTTTTTGGAAAACGGCGGTGGGAGGATGCTTCCTCCCTCCTACGATGCTGCTTCCAAGCGGGATTTCAGATTCTCCATCCGGCTGAACCGAAGATGGAGCGTGATGATCCGATCCTTAACTCTTTCGAGGTCTGCGAACCACGTTGCCCTTGCTGCCCGCGTGGCGAAGTAACCGGGTTGTTGGGACTGCAACACGTTCAATCTGTCCTGTTGCTTTTGGATCAGGGTTCTAAGTAGGCTCGTGATGCGCTCAACCTTTTGGGTGGTCGTCCGGGTCGGCGGCATCGGCAGACAATAGCCGGGTTTCTTCAATCGCACGGACGGTTTACGCCGTCCCGTCGATGTCGCGCATCTGCGGTCCGGAAAACTCCTCAAGGCAGTCCCTGACGGCCTCGGGATCGAGCAAAGGGCTAAACTGTTCGGTGGCGGCGTCCTCCACCCGTTGATGCACGAACATTTGCTCGGTGCCGACGATCCGGTTCTCTTCGCCTTCGTAAACACCCATGTTCAACGCGTTGACGATCTTCATCGAGGAGAACCACGCCACCGGCACAAAATGAAGGAACATGGCTTACAATTCGGGCGGTGGTGCAACTCAACCGTTCGGAGAAGAGGCAACAAGCCATGCAAGATTTGCTGACCTTTCTGCAGAACGGTGACATCAGCCTGGATTCGGATAATTAACTGCACGTCCTCTGCATGCTCTCCGGGGCTTGGGGGAGCCACGCGGGGATGGCACTCGAAGCGTTGCGAATGATGGTCAGAGCGCCAGGTAGCGAGGGGCAAGGTTCGGATCGCTCAAGCGGACAGCTTCAAATCTTCGTGGTAGGCTTGGCCGCATGGCTTTCGTCAAACGCACTCTCACCGAACCCGAGTTCGCCGCGCTCGACCTTCCGGCACTCGGTGTGCCGTCCGAATACCTGCATTTTGGTGACGACAACCCGGAGCAGCAATCCCGCATTTTACGGCAGGAATGGGCCGTCGATGAGCAACGCCGCGTCTTCTTGAAAAGCCTGTTTTGCGTCCCGGACCATCGGGATGGGATGTACCTGCATTTGCTCATCGTCGGAGGCAAGCCGCTCTTTTTCGAGCTGTACGATTGGGGTGCCAAGGAAGTCGGCGGGCGGCTCTGTTACCCTGCGAAGGTGACAAACCCGACGGTCTTGGCCGAGTTCCCTGCGGGCTACCTGGAAGGGCTGGCAAACGAGGGCATGGCGGTGATCTCCTACAAGGGAAGTGGCGTCACTTTTCAGCCTGCGGCTTGAGTCCTGGCGAACGCCCCGCAGAGAGGTTTTGACGGCCTCGGCAAGCCGGGACCTGGCTCCCGGCTCCTCGTACAACGGGGTCCGCGTAGCGCCTATCTCCTCAAGGCGGTGCGGACCTTGCGAAGCATAGCCGTCGTTGGGGGCAGCCGGAGGGTGTGTCGATTCCAACGCGGCCGGTTTGGGGCCAAGGTAGGCTGGGAAGGGCGTACCCTTACTGGAGCCGAGGGCATCAAGGTTTCTCAACGTCCATCGTTGCCGCGCAGGTCGCGCACGAACCCCACACCGGCGGATGGCCTCCTCCAGCCGACTGGATCAGCACCGCCGGGCCGGCGGCCATGCCGTTGCCAAAGTCGTGCCTGGGATCGTAAGCGATCACCTTGCCGAAGTATTTGTGGCCGTCGCGCTCGTAGAGCCGACTGCCATCAGGAAACCGGTCGCGCCACGGGGATGTGCATCCGGCCAACGCCAGCAAAAGCAAGGTTGTGCCACGAAGGAAAGAAATCTGCATGGAGAACTCGGCAGAGGGGAACCAAACGCGAAGGATTTTGCCTGGCCGGGTCCGAACAGCTTGCTCACTCGACGTAGCGTTCCAGCACCGTCAATAACTCACGCATCCTCTTCTTGGCCGCTTTCGGGTCATCCAGGTGCTCGATGCAGTGGTGCAGGTGCATGGCGAGCACCTTCTCGGCCAGCGACTTCAAGCCTCGCCGCGCGGAAACGAGCTGGGTAAGGATTTCCGCGCAATCCCGGTCGTCGCCCAGCATGGTTTCGAGCGCGCGGAGCTGCCCGGCCACCTTGCGCACGCGGATCTGGAGCGCGCGGCGCTCGGCTTCCGGGTGGAAGTGGGGAGGCATGTCGTCGTTGGCCATGGAAGAGGAGGGAAATCGGCTGTAGCATAGGTCAATCCCGCCCGGGGCCAAGCGGAAACAAGCCGGTTGCAAACAAGGGGGATGGGGGTATATGCCTAGCGGCTATGACTTCCTTTGAGCAACTGGTTCAACACGGTGCGGCGAGCGCCTGGCTCTTTATCCCGACGGCCATCGTACTCGGGGCGCTGCACGGCCTGGAACCGGGGCACAGCAAGACGATGATGGCGGCGTTCATCGTCTCCATCCGCGGCACGGTCAAACAAGCGCTTCTGCTCGGCCTGTCCGCCGCCCTTTCCCATACCGCCGTGATTTGGTTCCTGGCATTTCTCGGGATGTACTTCGCAGCCAAGATCGACGTGGAGAAAAGCGAGCCTTACCTGCAACTCGGCTCCGGCGTGGTCATCCTCCTGCTGGCCGCGTGGACGTTCCTGCGCACGCGGCGCGAACGGCGGGAGGAAGCTGAACACCACCATGGGCACAGCCATGAGCACGAGCACAATCATGGGCACGGGCACAGCCATGAAGGGGAGGCGGGTGGCCCGCACGGTGGGCAACTCATCGACACGGGCGGACACGGCTCCATCGAGTTGGCCATCTTTGAAGAGAACACCCCGCCGCGCTTCCGCCTGTTCTTCCCGACCCCAGCTGCTTCTCCGGTCACCAACCTCCTGCCGCTCGCGCAAAATGTCTCCGTGGAGACGGTGCGACCAGACGGCGCTCGCCAGCGTTTTGACTTCGCGGCGGTGGCAGCCAACGGCAAGGACGGCTACCTGGAATCCAGCGCCCTCGTACCCGAACCGCACGAGTTTACTGCTTTCGTGCAGGTCGGCCACGGGGACCACAGCCACACCTACAAGGTGGCCTACCGGGAGGATGGGCACTCCCACGACCACGGCGGGGAACACCACGACAGCGAGGCCGAGTACATGGACGCGCACGCCCGCGCCCACGCCGCCGACCTGGAACGGCGCTTCGCGGGCCGCACGGTCACGACCCCACAAATCGTCCTCTTTGGTCTGACGGGCGGTTTGATGCCCTGTCCCGCCGCTTTTTCGGTGCTCATGGTCTGCCTGCAACTCAAGCAGTACACCCTGGGCTTCGTCGCGGTGCTGGCGTTCGGCATCGGACTAGCGATTACCCTAATGAGCGCCGGGTTGGTGGCCGCCATCTCGTTGCGTCAGGCGAGCAAGCGGTTCAAGGGGCTCGATCAGTGGGTGAGCAGTCTGCCTTACCTGAGCGTGGCCGTGATGACGCTCATCGGCGTGATCATCACCATCGTTGGCGTGCGGGGAGTGCTGCACTAAAACGACCTGGTTGGCAGACGACCCAGAACGACCCACCGCCGCTTTCGTGGTGGTGGGGATTTTGCGCTTTGTGGGCCGATAGGCGGTGACGTGGCTCCCTCAAAGTCGAGGCGACGGCACGAGACAACCCCCGGTGTGATTGTCACCGGGCAGTCGCTAGTTCGGGCAAGAGGCGGTTGATGACGCAGATGTTGACCGCCGTCCACCACTCGGAGCCTACCGCATCGCTCAACGCGCTTTCGCTCACCCCGATGGTCGCGTGGTCCGTGTGAGTCAGATAGTCCTCCACGTCGTTGACGCTGGCGAAGGAGATGATGGTGATGCCATCCATCAAGCTACCTTCCGGGTCCTCCTGGGTGGAGCCGAGATAATGCAACTGCGCGTAACGGCGCACGTACTGGTGGGTGGCCGCTTTGGAGAGCACCAGTTCGGCGTGCTCGTGGAGCCAGCGGCGCTGGAACTCCTCGCGCGAGAGGTTGGCGTGGCGCTGGTGAATCTTCACCAGGCTGATCGGATCGCGGTGCAAGGCGCTGGGCAGGAGGATGTATTCCTTGGCGTAGTTGCGCGTGACCACGCGAAAAGCCGTTTCCTCGTCGGCGACCACCCGCTGGGTGTACTTGCTCTGGCCGAGCAACTTCTTCATGTCCTCCTCGCTCTCGTAGGCGATGTAGGCCAAGCCATCCCACTTGGGCCGCCCGTAGCCGGGCACCCGGTCGTAGGCGTCCTTGACGAGCTTGCCATTCTCCTGGGTCATCGCGCGGTAGGGCGGCTTGAAAAAGGAGGAGGGGCCGCTGGGCAGACGGTGGAGTTGGTCGTAACGCATGACCGGCTCCGTCGTGCCGCCCGGCTCCTCGTAGGCGAACTTCGGCCCGTGGACCTTGCGCCAGTATTCGTCCCAGTGTTCCCAGGCGAGGTTCGGGTCCGTCTCGATGGCCGGGGGCTCCTTGGCCGCGTCAGGCTCGGGGAGCGTGTCGCCTTCGCGGTCCAAGCTGAAACCCTCATCCAACGGGCGCTAGGAGCGCGTGGTCGTGTCCACGCGCGAGACGAAGGTTGGCGTGACGATGAGGGGCTGGGTGGTGGTGCGGTAGGTTTGCCGGTGGGGCGGGCGATGACGCAGGTCGGTGCGCGGGTCCTGGGCAGCGGGCTGCGTGGAAGCGTCGGAAGGCGGCTGGGTCATGATGAAATTTAGCGTTCGATGCGTTGGGTGCCTTCCCAAGCGCGTTGCACGGGAGCTACCCATCAAAAGAAGAACGCCCAATGCAGGGAAGCGGAAGGCAGGAGCAGATTCGATTCACAGGGGATAAGCGAACCCATCGACCACATGACCAACGAAACTAAATCCGCGCTCGTCGTGGGAAGCACGGGCATCACGGGCCTCAACCTGGCAACTCATTTGGTGGCGCACGGCTGGCGGGTGTACGGCCTGGCCCGCAAACCCCAAGCGACGCCCGGCGTGGCTCCCGTGGCTGCCGACTTGCAAGATGCCGCTGCCCTCAAAATCGCCTTGGCCGAGGTCGGACCTGCCCACGTGTTCATCTGCACCTGGCTGCGACAGGACACCGAAGCCGAGAACGTGCGCGTCAACGGCGACATGGTGAAGAACCTGTTCGTGGCGCTGGAGGGCAAGCCGCTCGTCCATGCTGCCCTGGTGACCGGCACCAAACACTACTTGGGGCCCTTCGAGGCTTATGGCCAGACCAACGCCGAAACGCCCTTCCGCGAGGACAATCCGCGGCTGCCCGGCCAAAACTTTTACTACACGCAGGAAGACCTGCTCTTTGCGGCGGCGGAGCGGGGTGGCTTCGGCTGGACGGTGCACCGCTCGCATACGGTGGTCGGCTACGCGCGGGGCAACGCCATGAACATGGGCGTGACGCTGGCCGTGTACGCGACCCTGTGCCGGGAACGCGGCGAGCCGTTCGTGTTCCCGGGCTCGCACGAGCAGTGGAACTTCCTGACCGACGTCACCGACGCGCGCCTGTTAGCCGAGCAACTGCAATGGGCTGCCACGACCCCGGCCGCCTACGGGCACGCCTTCAACTGCTCGAACGGCGATCTGTTTCGCTGGCGTTGGCTGTGGCCGCAACTCGCGGCGTACTTCGGCGTGGAGGCGCAAGGACCACCGCAGCCCGTCGCACCACTGGAAGGCCGGATGCAAGACGCGCCCGAAGCTTGGCAGAAGATTGCCGCCAAGCACGACCTCGCCGAGCCCGACGTGAACAAGCTCGTGAGCTGGTGGCACACGGACGGCGACCTCGGCCGCACGGTCGAGTGCGTCAACGACCTGACGCAGAGCCGCCTGCTGGGCTTCCACGCCTACCAGCCCACGCCCGGCTCGTTCTTTGAATTGTTCGACCGGCTGCAGGCAGAGCGGATCATCCCATAAAGTCGAGAAAATCCCTCAGGGTTCGGAGTCGCAAGCCTGCCCAAAGCCAACGGAGTGTGAAACGGCGGCGCGCTCACGCTTTGTGGGCGGGCGCGAGCAGCCGGGTGCAGAGCAGGCTGCCAATTCCGGTCAGGGCGATGACAAAGCTCATGGGTCGGGGCGTGCCGTCCGCGAGCGCACCCACCAGCGCGGAACCGAGGATGCCGCTGTCGTACCGGACCGCGCCCATGAGGGCGGACACCGCGCCCGCCCGCCCGGGGAACTCGGCCAACGCGCCCGAAATGGAGTTGGCGACGATGAAGCCCGTCGCCGAGATGAACAAAAACAGCGGCACCACCAGCCCCGCGAGGCCACCCCAACCGAACGAAGCGGTCAGCGCCAGGACGATCCCGGCCACGGTGGCGGCCCGCGTGCCCGCGAGCAACAAGCGGTCGCTGCCGAACCGCGTCACCAGCCGGGAGTTGGCGAAGTTAGTTGCCATGATGCCGAGGATCCCCACGCCGAACAGCAGCCCGTAGAGCTGCGGCGGGACATGGTGATAAGTGATGTAGGCAAAGGGCGAGCCTGCGACGTAGGCGAACATCCCGCCGTAGAAAAAGCCGCCGGTCCCCGCGTAGCCAAGCAGCCGCCGGTCGCCCGATAGTTCCCCATAGCGGGCGAGCGCCCGGCCCAGCGGCTCGCGGCTGCGCCGTGCCTCCGGCAGTGTTTCCGGCAGGGTGAAGAGAGCCGCCAGCGTCACGAACCCGACGCCAACCAGCGTCCAGAAGATCGCCCGCCAGCCCGCCAGCGCCAGGATTTGTCCGCCCACAACCGGACCGAGCAGGGGAGCGATGGCCATGACGGTCATCAGGGTGGACATCATCTGCGCCGCACGGCTGCCTTCGTAGAGGTCACGGACCATCGCGCGGGCGAGCACGACGCTCGCGCAAGCGCCCACCGCTTGGACCACGCGCCAGCCGATCATCGCCCAGATGCCGCCCGAGAGCGCACAGCCCGCCGAACCGATGATGAAAAGCACGAGCCCGAGCGCCACCGGCACCCGGCGTCCGTGACGATCCCCGATGGGCCCCCAAAGCAACTGGCCCAGGCTGAAACCGATCAGGTAGCCCGACACCGTCCACTCGATGGCACCCGTGCTCGCCCCGAGCGTGCGGCCCATGGCGGGCATGGCCGGGAGGTAGACGT
>CAXTMD010000046.1:11237-16470 GCA_964245035.1 uncultured Chthoniobacterales bacterium | reverse complement strand
GGTAGACGCGCTTGGGCATCTTGTCGTCGCCGATGGAAAAGTGGATGAGGCTGCGTTGGGTCTGAGCGCCCCAGTAGCGGTCGGCAGGCACCTCGATCGACCCCATAGAATCGGTCTCCGCGCGCTTGCCGCTGGCGTCGATGCCAACAGGAAGGTCCTTGAGAGAACCTTTGCCGTCTGCTTTCCCGAATAAACTCATGATGAAGCGGCCTCCAGTAGAAGGTTAGAGCAACTCTAAAGGGCCGCTTTGTACGCGGGTTTGTAGACCTGCGTCTCGGTCCATGCGACCAGGTCAGCCGGTTCCTCCACCGTGGCCAGCTTCTGCTCGAAGATCAAACGGGCCACCTTCATGGCCGTGCGCACCTCCACGTTGAACACGTCGCGCTGCGGCGGGAAGAGCAGGCCCTTCTCGCGTTCAGCGCTGCTGACTTGTTCGGCCAAGGCATGCGCCGCGGCGATGAACATCTCGTCGGTGATGCGCTTGGGCTTGGTCAGGTACACCGCCATGGCGACCGCTGGGAACACGTAGAAGTTGTTTGCTTGTCCTGGTTCGTAGGTCTTGCCGTGGACCGTCACATCCGGGAACTGCACGCCCGCCGCAAAGAGCGCCTTGCCGTCGCTCCACTCGTAGGCCTGTTGCGCCGTGCACTCTGCCTTGTCGGTCGGGTTGGAGAGCGCGAAGATGACGGGCCGCTCGTTGTTCTTGCTCATCTCCTTGACCACGGCTTCGGTGAACGTGCCGCCCACGGTGCTGACACCGATGAGGACGTTCGGTTTGATCGATTGCACGGCGGCGTACAGGTCCTTGGTAGCCGCGTGCTCGTGCGCGTAGGGCTTCTGCCAACTGTTGAGGTCCTGACGCGAGGATTCCAGCAAACCGTTCACGTCAAAGAGGCTGACTTGCTTCTGCGCGTCTTCCTTGCTCAAGCTTTCGAGGGTCATGGCCGTGACGATCATGTTGGCGATGCCGACACCCGCCGAGCCCGCACCGAAGAAGAGAATCTTTTGATCCCTGAGCTTCTCTCCCTTGATCTGCAACGCCGTCACCAAGCCTGCGATGGTCACGCTGGCCGTGCCCTGGATGTCGTCGTTGTAGCAGAGCACTTTCTTCGTGTAGTGATCCAGCATCCGCAGCGCGTCCGTGCCTTTCCAATCCTCGAAATGGATGCAGCAGCCGGGGAAGACTTCTTGGACGGCGTCCACGAACTCGTCCATGAACGTGTCGAGATCATCGGTGGAGGGTGGCGGTTGGCGCAGCCCCAGGTAGAGTGGGTCATCGCGCAGCGCCTGGTTGGTCGTGCCGATGTCGATGAGCATGGGCAGCAATCCATCCGGCGGCACGCCCGCGCAGGCGGTGTAGAGCTGCAGCTTGCCGATCGGGATGCCCATGCCGTTGGTGCCGATGTCGCCCAGGCCCAGGATGCGTCCGCCGCTGGAAGCGCAGATGAAGCGCACGTCCTTGACCGGCCAGTTCTGGAGCACCTCCTTGATCTTGCCCTGGTGCTGGATGGACACGTACATGCCCTGCGCGCGGCGGTAGATGTGGCCGAACTTCAAGCACGCCTCGGCCACCGTCGGATCGTAGACGATGGGCAAAAAGCGCTTGGGGTCGCTCATGACGACCTTGAAAAAGAGCGTCTCGTTGTACTCGTAAAGGCCGTTGAGGAAGATGTACTCCTCGATGGGCGAGGGCTTCTGCGCCAACTGGCGGGTGGCGCGCTGGAACTGCCGGTCGAGTTCCTCGACCACGTCGGGCAGCAGGCCCACCAGGCCGTGCTTCTCACGCTCCTCCTGGGTGAAGGCAGTATCTTTATTCAAGCCTGGGTGATCCAACAAAGCGAGGCCATGCAAAGTGGAGGTATCTGTGGTGGGCAGCGTGTGCTTCATCGGTATCGTTGGCTCTGACGTTTTCGTAAACCTTGGTTGTACAGACATTGACTTCGACCCTTTCGTAAACCTTGGTTGTAAAAATAACCGATTCGACATGTTTTGACTGGATCTCAGGAGCTTGGGAGAGAAAGTGTTACAAAGCTGTCACGACGGGTTCCCGGGTTTTCCTCTCATGAGCCAGCACCCGAGGTTGGCACGACCATGGCGAGGCCGCCGGAGTCGAAGCATCAGGCTTCGCTGGTTGGCAGATCACCCATAGGTGCGTGAATCAGCGTGCAAACAGCGGCAGATTGCGTGTGAGCGAAAAAGAGATATAGCTGTTCGGTCGGTTGACGCTTGGTCCATGCGCATCCTGCTGGTTCTCTCCTTCGTGCTCGCATTTACTGGCGGCTACGCCGATGCCGCGAGTTTTCTACTGACGAAAACCTTTACGGGGCACCTCACCGGCAACACCGTGCTGGGCATGGTGCACCTGGCGCAGGGAACATGGCGCGAGGCAGGCAGAAACATTTTGGCTGTGGCGAGCTTCGCGGCGGGAACGGCCGCAGCCGACTGGCTGCCCACCAACGCAGGTGCGCCGAAGGAAGCTCGGCAACTGCGCGGGCCGCTGGCGATCCAGGGGCTCATGTTTCTCGCTGCGGCAGGATGCCTTGGCTGGGGTAAACCCCTGTACGTGGATCTTGGTGCGGCTTGTCTGTGTGCAGGGCTGGGTCTGCAAAACGGTGCCATACGCAAGTGCGATGGGATCAGCGTGCACACCACGTTCATCACGGGCATCAGCACGTCGCTGTTGGCCTCGGAGGTGCAGCGCGCCACCGACCAAAAACAACTCGACGGCAAGGCACGCCACTCAATGAATGTCTTGGCGGGCATCCTATGCCTGTTTGCCTCGGGAGCTTTGGTGGGTGGCTTTCTGAGTCACCGCTTCCGCGAGGTGGGGCTAGTTGGGATCTTTGTGCCTTGGGCTGTGGCGATGCTGCTGGCTGTTTTTGCCAAATAGAGTCGTGCCACAGATTCTAGCGAGCAGGCCCAATCCTTCGATTGCCTCGTGCGCATGAACACGCGCCTGAGCTTTTCCATGCCAGCGCAGAGCGTCCCCGGCTCAGCAGGTACCGCACACGCTTGAGGGGACGCCCGCGCCCATATCGGCGTCAGGTCACTCGCTGCCCGGCCGCAAGGGCAATCCGGTGGTCGTGCCAGTCTGACGAGCCCCTGACGATCGCGCCCTTTTAGCGTTCGACACTCCCTTGGCACCGCGCAAAGACGTGGCCTTCTCGGCGGCGCTCAACGACACCCGGCGCGATCAAGCCGAGGCGGCGGTGCATACCACCGGGGAACGCTTCGGGCATTTGTGCCATTTGGCCTCTGCATATGCCCTTGGTTTCGCCTCCGTAGGCGCTAAGGTTTGCCCTGACGCAAAGAGAACTGAGCGCCGCACCGCTTACGCCGTGACTGTCATCTCACCGTTCAGGACGAGGACCACGATGCGAGTCGGCTAACAGCTAGGTTCTGTCTGACTGAAGGTTACCGCCAGCGCAACGCGGTCGAGCGATGTGTCGGCTGGCTGAAGGGAATCCGCCAGTTCGCTACCCGCCACGCCAAGCTGGCCGTTAGCTACTTGGCCACTTTCAAGCTCGCCATGATCCGTCGCTGCTTAGGTCTTTTGCATGATCCATCAGACAGGTTTGGGCGAGTGCAACTTGCGGCAGGCCCGGCAGGGTCATTCGAGGTTCGCGTGGCGGCTCCAAAGCTCCTCGGCTGCCTGCCCGCTGCGTTCTCTGAGCAATTGGAAGAGTGCGTCAAATGCTAGGAAGCTGCTTTGCTCAAAAAGTGTCCCTCCGTACTGGGTGGATGACGTTCCTGACAGATTATGCTTGGTCGCTGCAGGGATGATGACAACCAGATTAGCCGCTTCGCTTAGAGGAGAACCGGCCGCGATGGTCACGGCGGCAACACGGGCACCGACGCGACGAGCATCTTGAGCCGTTCGCACAACCGAAGGCGTTGTGCCGGATCCAGACATCGCCAACAGCAAATCGCCGGCGCGGATGGCGGGAGTGGTCGTCTCGCCAACGACATGAACGCTTAGGCCGAGGTGCATCAAGCGCATGGCAGCCATGCGCAACACCAACCCACTGCGGCCTGCGGCCACTGTAAAGATGCGTTGCACACCGAGTAGTTCGTTGGCGAGCAACTCGAAGGTCGTGTAGTCGAGTTGCTCCAGCAACAAACCGCGGTTTTCTCTGATGATAGTATCAAGAGTCGCATGGAAGGGCGATGCCACGTCACCCGGAGAAGTGTAGGTGGCAGAGGCAATGGGGGACGAAGGTTCCATCACAAAGGATGCTAGAGGTCAATTTCCGCGCAGTGATTCGTTAACTAGACATCGTTGGCTCAAGCGAATCTGGCTTCCAAACGGGTTGATGTCGAGACGAGCATCGTCCGGCGACGCTGCTGATACTCGAATACAGTCCGTCAGACAGAACCTAGGGTCGGATAAAAATTTGCGGGAATAAAGTGGCGGGAGATTCACTCTTTGTAGCGAGACATGAAATTTCCTGGTGCTGTTGTACGAGCCCATTCCTGGCTCCACCAGCCAGCCAAAGAGTTGATTTCGCCGCTCCTGTTTCGTTTATGCGAGGCCCTGCATTTTCCGCTCCCGGGTCTCCCGGCATCATCCCGCAATGGACTCAAAGCGCCAAGGATGGCGTCGGCACCGCCTACAGCGCGAATTCCCGGGTCTGGTTCACGCTGAGCCACGGCGTGCTCAACGAGATCTTCTGGCCCAACGTGGACTCACCCGCCACGCGTGACTTCGAGTTCCTCCTCACCGATGGCGAAAGTTTCGTACACGAGGAAAAACGGGACCTGGAGCACCGGATCGAGATGCCCGAGCGCGGGGCGTTGCTCTACCGGCTCACGAACTCCGCGCCGGACGGCCGTTACCGGTTGATCAAAGAGGTCATCGCGGACCCGCATCGCACCGTGGTGCTGATGCGCGTCCGACTGGAAATCTCCGACGAGCCTCTGCGCGGCAGGCTCAGGATCTATGCCCTGCTCGCCCCTCGCTTGGGCGGTCGCGGACAGGGAAACACGGGTTACCCGTGCGAGACGGCCCAGGCGCGTCTCCTGCGCGCCGAGAGTGGCGCGCGACATCTGGTGCTGGCTTGCAGCGCCGGGTTCTCCAAACGCTCGGCCGGGTTCGTCGGCGCATCGGACGGCTGGCAGGACCTGCACAAAGGCAACTTCCAGATGGACTGGCAGTACCGGCAGGCAGGACCGGGCACGCTGGCGCTCATGGGCGAAGTCAACCTGGGCAGCGATGACCCGGAGGTCAACAATC
>CAXTMD010000046.1:4721-11227 GCA_964245035.1 uncultured Chthoniobacterales bacterium | reverse complement strand
AGTTTACGGTGGGCATCGGCTTCGGCAGCACCACGCAGAGCGCCGCTACCCGCACCTTGCAGGCGATGGCGACCCCGTGGCCCGCGCAACGTGCGAGCTTCGTCGCCCAGTGGCAACGTGCCGCCATCGCCCCGGAATTCGATTTCTCCAAGGCGACCAGCGACGATGGCGGCCTGTACCGCCTGAGCCGCAACGTGCTCCTGGCCCACGAGGACAAGGCGTTCGAAGGGGCGATCACCGCCTCCCTTTCGACGCCGTGGGGGGAGACGAAGACCGACGAGGATGCGGGCGGCTACCATCTCGTCTGGACGCGCGACCTCGTCCAGAGCGCCAGCGCGCTGCTGGCCACCGGCCAGACGGCCACCCCGTTGCGCGCGCTGATCTGGCTGGCCTGCATCCAGGATGACGATGGTTCCTTCCCCCAGAACTCTTGGATCGACGGACGGGCGTACTGGAACGGCATCCAGCTCGACGAGATGGCCGCACCGCTGCTGCTAGCGTGGCGCTTGCAGCAGGCGGACGCGCTGGGAGGCTTCGACCCGTGGCCGGTCATCGAACGCGCCGCCGCTTACCTCGTAAAAAGCGGTCCCGTGCCCGGCCAGGCCCGCTGGGAGGAGCATGCCGGTTACTCTCCCTTCACCCTAGCGGCCATCGTGGCGGGACTCGTCTGCGCGGCGGAGTTTGCCCGCAGCCGGCAGGAGGCGGGAACCGGCGATTTTCTGCTCGCCTACGCCGATTGGCTCAACGCGCACATCGAGGACTGGACGGTGACGAACCGGGGCGACCTGGTCGAGGGGAAGACCCGCCACTACATTCGCATCACCCCCGCCGACCCGACCGTGGTTGATGCGCGGGTGGACCCCGACACGGCGGAGATCACGCTCGGCAACGGCGGGGGGAAGCACCCGGCGCGCCAGATCGTCGGCGGAGACTTTCTCCAACTCGTCCGTCTGGGCCTGCGCGCTGCCGAAGATCCGCTCATGGTAAACAGCGTGGCGGTCATGGATGCCGCCCTCAAGCGCGACCTGCCGGCCGGTCCATGTTGGCGGCGTTACCAGTTCGACGGCTACGGCCAGAAACCCGATGGCACGGCCTATGACGGCACCGGCGAGGGGCGCTCCTGGCCGATCCTGACCGGCGAGCGCGGCCACTACGAGCTGGCCGCGGGCCGTGATCCCGGGCCATTCATCGTTGCCCTGGAGAAATTCGCCAACGCCGGAAACCTGTTGCCCGAGCAACTGTGGGACGAGCCGGACACCGCAGACGGCAAGATGGAGTTCGGACGGCCCAGCGGCTCGGCAATGCCGCTGTGCTGGAGCCACGCCGAATACGTTTCTCTCGTCCGCAGCCACCACGATGGCAAGGTGTTCGACCGCATCGAACCGGTTTACCAACGTTACGTCGCACAGTCAGCCGCGAGCGTGCCGCCGCAATGCTGGACCTTTCGCCACCGCACCGCCGAGATCGCCCCAGCCGCGACTTTGCGGATCATCGTCGAGGCCGCCGCCAAGGTGCGGTGGACCTCCGACGGCTGGCAAACCGCGCAGGAGGTTGAAACCGCGCCTAGCGGCTTGCCCGGACTGTGGTTCGCGGACTTGTCCGTTGGTGGAGCGGCCGTGGCGGGGACGCCAGCTTTGGAGTGGACCTTCTACTGGTCGGACGATGCACGCTGGGAGGGCGAGAACTTCCAGGTGACGGTCAAGTAGTTGTTCTCACCAAGCTGTCTAGCCTCGTATGAACACCAAACCACAACCACTCGGCATGGTCGGCCTCGGCCGCATGGGCGCGAATATGGCTTTGTGCCTCGTCCGGGCCGGTCACCGTTGCGTCGGCTTCGATCCCTCGCCGGACAGCGTCAAGAAACTGGTCGATGAAGGGGGCGAGGGCGCGGAGTCGCTGGAGGATCTCGTCAAAAAGCTCTCCGCGCCCCGTGCGGTCTGGATCATGGTGCCCGCCGGGGCCAAGACCGAGGAAACCGTCCTCAAGCTGCGTGACCTGCTCGAAAAGGGTGACGCCATCATCGACGGCGGCAACTCCAACTTCCACGACGATGTCCGCCGCGCCAAGCTCTTGAGCGAAAAGGGGATCGACTACCTCGACGCCGGCACCAGCGGTGGCGTCTGGGGCCTGGAGCGCGGCTACTGCCTGATGGTTGGCGGCCCGGAAGAAGCCTTCCAACGTCTGGAATCAATTTTCAAGACGCTCGCGCCTGGCGACGGTGGCATCCCGCCCACCTCGGACAAGACGGCTCAATCAACTACGTCAAAGGGCTACATGCTCTGCAGACGCAACGGCGCGGGCCACTACGTCAAGATGGTGCACAACGGCGTCGAGTACGGCCTGATGCAGGCGTACGCCGAGGGCTTCGACATCATCAAGAGCGCTCACTGCAAGGAGTTGCCCGAGGACACGCAGTACAACATCGACATGGGCGGCGTGGCCGAACTCTGGCGGCGCGGCAGCGTGGTGAGTTCGTGGCTGCTCGACCTGGCCTCCACCGCCTTTGACGAGGACGTGGAACTGGCGGAATACACCGGCCGGGTGCAGGACTCAGGCGAAGGCCGTTGGACGATCCAGGCCGCGCTGGAACAGGGCGTGCCCGCGGAGGTGCTCAGTGCGGCGCTCTACACGCGTTTCCGTTCCCGGCAGCAGCACACCTACGCGGAGAAGGTCCTGAGCGCAATGCGCAAGGGCTTCGGTGGGCACGTCGAACAACCACCGGAAGGAACCGGGAAGGCGGACAAGGAGTCCTGAGCATCTCCGGTTCCATGTCAACTCCTCCTTCCCAGGGGTCAGCCGCGAAGCCGTGCGCCGTCGTGTTCTTCGGCGCTTCGGGCGACCTTACCAAGCGCCTGCTCGTTCCCGCCCTCTACAACTTTCTATGATTCCTCCTGAGACTCGACCTACCTTGTTGGATTGGCTGCGTCCACCGGCGCTCGGTCTCGCAGCCGGGTTTTTGAGCGGCTTGGTCATGCTCGTTTTGATGGCGTGCTTGCGGCTGTTTTTCTACGTCGCCACACCGACCGAGATGATTTTTGACCGTGCCTTCCCTTTCCTGACGGTGAAGTTTTTCATCGGTGCCCTCGTCAAGTCCGGCAGTTACTCTGCCCTCAAGCTCAACGGGGTCTACGGTGCGCTGGCGGGGCAGCTCGGCGCGGCCGGCGCGGGCGGGGTCGTGTATGCCTCGTTCCTCGCTTGGCGTGCCAAGCCTGAAGACAAGGAAAACCCTCGACCTCTGCTCGACCCGCGTGGCTGGCGGCTCATCGTGCCTGGGGTACTCGGGGTTTGGGGGCTCTTTGTCATCTTGCTCTACCCGCAGTTGCTGACCAACTACCATGGCCGACCACCCGTGCAGGCGGACGTGATCACCGCGCTCGGGATGCTGGCGTGCTTCGGCACGTGCGGGGTGATGATTATGTTCTTCTACGGTTTGTTGACCACGCCCCCGCGACACGCCGAGGCTGTCAGAGACGAGTCACCCGACGCCGTTTTGACGCGCCGCCGGTTCCTGGCGGGCGGCTTTGGCACGCTGGTCGTTGTCGTGCTGGGAGGATTGCTGCACCGGCTCTTCAAGCTCGGCACCTTCGGGTACGACGGCACGAAGTACGGCGGGCCACAGGTGCAGAAGATCACGCCTAACGACAAGTTCTACCAGGTCACCAAGAACCTCGTGGACCCCGACGTGGCCCGCGACCTCTGGCGTTTCGACATCGTGGGCAACGTGGAAACGCCCAAGGTCTGGAGCTTCCACGAACTGACGGCCCTGCCCGCCGTCGAGCAGGAAACCACCATGCAGTGCATCTCCTACGGCGTCGGCAGCGGGCTGATCTCCAACGCCATCTGGAAAGGGGTGCCGCTGCCCACCCTCCTGGCGATGGTCAAACCCAAGCCCGACAGCGCCGCTGTCCTCTTCCACGCCGCCGACGGCTTCTTCGAGACTTTCCCGCTCTCCAAGGCCAACGAGCGGACCACCCTCGTGGCCTGGGAGATGAACGGCGAGCCGCTGCCCCCGCGCCACGGTTTTCCCATGCGGATGATCGTGCCCGGCATCTACGGCGAGCGCAATCCCAAGTGGATCACCCGGCTGGAGTTCCTGGCCAAGACCGACCCGCGCTTGAAGATCAATCGTCACAGCATCGAAGGGGTGGGCTTTTACACCGAACAGGGGTGGGGACCGAACGTGTACGTGCCCACGACCAGCCGCATCGATGCGCCGCAGCACGGCGGTGACTTCGACCAGCCTTTCAAAGTTGGCCAGACCGTGGAGTTCCGCGGGATGACCTACGGCGGCGACAAGGGTATCAGCCTGGTGGAAGTGAGCACCGACGGCGGGCAGACGTATAATACAGCCGAGATCCACGAACCGGGCACCTTGATTGCTTGGAGTTTGTGGCGCTACGAGTGGACACCGACCGCCCCGGCTCAGGAGGTGCGGGTGTTCGTGCGCGCGGTCAACGCCAAAGGCGAGCGCCAGATCGAGGAGTTCCGCGACCAGGTGCCCCACGGAGCCACGGGCTTGCACTGGGTGCGCGGCAGGGTCGAAGCCGAGGGAGCCGCTCCGAAGGTGGTGGTGGTCGAGCCCGCACGGATCAACTCCAGGTCGGCGCTCTGCCACCGAGGCATCTGGAACGCATGAAAATCCACTTCCGTCTTCGGCGCGTGCTGCTTGGATCGGCTGCCGGACTGCTGGCCAGCTTCCCGATTGTCCTGACGCTGGGGCAGGCGGCGTTGGCCATCGTCCTCGGCGCACTCTGCGGCATCGTCTACGCGCTGATCAACTCGTCCGCCAGGAAGCAGGGGGCCTACGTGGACAGCGCGTTCACCGCGGCGGTGCTGGGAGTGCCGCTTTGGGGAGCGGTCAGCGTGTGCGCCCTGCCGACCCTGGCCGGCCGGGGAGCGCAGTGGACGGCCGAAGGGATGCGCGACCTCTTTCCCTCCCTGGTCGGCTGGGTGCTCTCCGGCATCCTGCTCGGGCTGTTCTTGCCGTTGGGACGCCTGCTGGCGGAGCGATTCTTCGGACCGGAACCGGCGGAAGAGCCTTCCGTGCCGCCCTCTTCGGAGAAGAAGCGCATCCTCATCCTCGGCGGGGGCTTCGCGGGTGTCGGCACCGCCCGGGAACTGGAGCGGCTTTTCCGCGCCGATCCTTCCGTCGAGTTTACCCTCGTCAGTGAGACGAACGCCCTGCTGTTTACCCCAATGCTCACGGAGGTGGCCGCCAGCAGCCTGGAACCAACGCACATCTCCAGCCCGCTGCGCACCAGCCTGCCGCGCACGCAGGTCGTTCGCGGACGCGCCGTCGGGTTCGACCTGGAGCAGCGCCACGTGTGGGTGCAACGGGGTGACGTGAACGCCGGCCCGGAAGGCGTGGCGGATGAACTCCCCTTCGACCACCTCGTGCTTGCCCTCGGCGCGGTCTCCAACTACCTCGGCAACGACGCGGTGCGCGAGCACTCGCTCGACTTCAAGTCGCTCGGCGACGCCATCCGGGTGCGCAACGCCGTCATCGCCGCCTTCGACTCCGCCGCCGGCGAACCCGACCCGGAGAAACGCCGCAAGCTGCTGACCTTCGTGATCGCCGGAGGTGGGTTTTCGGGCGCGGAACTCTCCGGGGCGCTCAACGACTTCGCCCGCGGGATGCTCGCCGACTATCCGAACCTTTCGGCAGAAGAACTGCGGGTGATCGTGGTCCATTCGCGCGACCGCATCCTGCCCGAACTCAGCGAGAGTCTGGCCGCCTACGCGCTGGAGCGGATGGAGGCGCGGGGCGTGACCTTCAAGCTCAACGCCCGGGTGACGGACGCCCGGCAGGGCAGCGTGACCATCCAGACGAAAGGCAAGGACGACGGGCCGCCCGGCGACCCCGAGGAAATCGCCACCGCCACGCTCGTCTGGACGGCCGGTTCCGCTCCCAGCCCGGTGCTCAAGAAACTGCCCGTCAAGCTCGACAAGCGGGGGGCCGTCGTCACCGAGGCGACGATGGCCGTCAAGGGATGCGAGAACGTGTGGGCGCTCGGGGATTGCGCCAGCGTGCCGGATGCGAAGACGGGCAAACCCTGCCCGGGCACGGCGCAATTTGCCGTGCGGCAAGCGCCCCATCTCGCCCGGAACCTCCACGCCGTTTTGTCGGGCCACGCCCTGACGGGTTTCCATTTCGACACGCTCGGGACGCTCTGCGTCGTTGGCCACCAGACGGCCTGCGCGGAGGTGAAGGGCTTTCGCTTCAGCGGCTTCTTTGCCTGGGTGATGTGGCGGGGAATCTACTGGGCAAAGCTGCCCGGCTTGGAGCGCAAGGTGCGCGTCCTGAGCGATTGGGTGATCGAACTGTTCTTCCCACGCGACATCGTACAAACGCTCGATCTGAACGAGCACCGCGGCGAGATGGGCGAGTCGCCTGCGGCACCGGAGGCCGCCAAGCCCGCGCCCGTGGCCTCTCCGCAAACCGCATGAAAACCGAGTTGGAGGTGCCCCGGCGTGAGACGCCTGCCGACGACGTAGAAATCATAAAA
>CAXTMD010000046.1:0-4711 GCA_964245035.1 uncultured Chthoniobacterales bacterium | reverse complement strand
CTCATGGGGTTGGCGGGCGGTTTGGCTCTGGGGGTGGCTGGCTTGGCGAGCTTCGTTCCGGGGTCTCTGTTCGGGGTGACGGTTGGCGTCGCCTTTGCCGCGCTGATGATCAACCGGGTGCGGACCGCCGGTGGCGGGCTGCTCTGGGGACTAGCGTTTGCGCTCGCGCTCTGGTTCGCGGGCATCTTCTCGTTGTCCCTGGGCAAAATGCCCACGATGGATGCGGCCCGCGCCCACTTCCCGGCCCTGGTTGGCGTACTGCTACTCTTCGGGGCTCCGCTGGGCTTGATGCTCGGCGCAGCCCGCGCCCGCACGATGACCCAGAGCCCTGACGTTGCCAGGCGATTTTCCCTCCTGCGCGCCCTGGTGTGCGGCGGGATGGCCGGGGTGGTCGGCGGGGCCGTGTTCGCGTGGTGGATCGCGCGTTCGGGCCAGTTGATGGCGGTGGCGGCGCTGATCGGCTCGCGCTCCCCCGCCGTGGGATTGGCCCTGCACTTTGCCTTGGCGATCACCATCGGCGCGTCGTTCGGGCTGTTCTTCCAACAGGACGTGCGTGGCTACGGCTCCAGCATGGGCTGGGGGCTCGCTTACGGGATGTTCTGGTGGTTTCTGGGTCCGCTCACTTTCCTCGCCGTGGCCCAGAAGCATCTTCCTGAATGGAGCGTGGACCGGGCGCGGGAACTCTTCGACCTCCTGCCCGCGCACATCGTTTACGGACTGCTGCTCGGGCTGATCTACGCGACGCTGGACGGCGTGTGGGTCACGCTGTTCATCGAAAGCGACCCGATCCGCCGCCAGCCGGAGGGTCCCGGTTCGCGGACCGCACGTTCGCTGGGCCGTGGCGCGGTGGCTGGCTTGGCGGGCGGCGTGGCGTTCATCCCCATGATCGCGGGCATCGATGGTTTCCAGCGGGTGGCCACGCTGGTCGGCGGTTCTACCGTGCCGGTGGGATTGATCGTGCATCTGGTCATCGCCGTGCTGGTGGGCATGAGCTACGGCTGGCTCTTCGAGCATGAATCGCCCGACTTCACCTCTGGGATAGGGTGGGGACTCCTCTACGGGTTGGTGTGGTGGTTCCTGGGGCCGTTCACCCTGTTCCAGACCATCCTGGGCAGGCCGTTCACCTGGTCGGCGGCAGCGGTGGGCAATTCGCTGCCGTCGCTCCTCGGCCACCTGCTGTACGGCATGGTGACGGCGAGCACGTTCTTGTTGCTCGAACGGCGGCGGGAAAAGTGGGAGCGGCTCGACGCGCGCTTTGCCGCACGAGAGGAGCGACGGCAACGCCCCGTCGGCACCCCCGCGCCCGCGCTCTGGTTCTTTGCGGTGGGCCTGGGAGTATTGTTACCGATCCTGTTGGCGTGACGGTATTCGAACGACCGATCAGACGGACTAGCCAAACGATGGCGCGGGTGTCCGCTCTTCTCTAATCCAGCCGCTGATATCAGAAACTTTCACCCTTGATGAACCGACGCACTTTCGTAGCCCTCGGCGGCGGGTTCCTCGCTGCCTCCACCCTGCACCTCCCAGCCGATCCACCACCCATGAACACCCCATCCCACTTTCCCCGCACCACCGTTCACCGCCTCCCCGTGGACGGCGTCGAAATGTTCTACCGCGAAGCCGGCCCGGCTGACGCGCCGGTCGTCCTCCTGCTGCACGGCTTCCCGGCTTCTTCTTTTCAGTACCGCGAACTGATCCCACGCTTGGCCGACCGCTACCACGTCATCGCGCCCGACTTCCCTGGCTTCGGCTTCACCGAGGTACCCGCCGAGCGGCATTACCAATACTCATTTGACGCCTTGTCCAAGACCTTGCTCGCCTTCACGGAAGCCCTCGGCCTCAAGCGGTACGCGCTTTACGTCTTCGACTACGGCGCGCCCACCGGCTTGCGGCTGGCGCTCGCTCACCCCGAGCGGGTGAGTGCGATCATCTCGCAGAACGGTAACGCCTACGAGGAGGGTCTGGGCAAAGCCTGGGCACCGATCCAGACCTACTGGAAGGAACCCACCCCGGAGCACCGCGAGGCCCTGCGTCCTTTCCTCTCGCTGGAAGCCACGCGCGACCAGTACACGACCGGTGCGCCGGACCCCAAGACCGTGGCCCCGGAAGGTTACTGGCTGGACGCGACGCTCATGGCCCGGCCCGGCAACGCCGACATCCAGCTCGACTTGTTCCTGGACTACCGCACCAACGTGGCGCTCTACCCGGCTTTCCAAGAATATTTCCGCAAGTTCAAGCCGCCGACGCTGGCGATCTGGGGCCAGCACGACCCCTTCTTCATCCCGCCGGGGGCTGAGGCGTTCCGCAAAGACAATCCCGTCGCCGCCGTGCGCTTGCTCGACGCGGGGCACTTCGCCTTGGAGACCCACGTGGACGAGATCGCCACAGCAGTCCGCGAACTGCTCGCCCAAATTCAGAATTGATCCGGCTGCTCCTGCGGGAGACGTGCCGCAATTGCATCTTGGCACGCGAATCCATCCGCATTCGGTCGATCAAGAACACAGCGCAACAATTCTTTTCCCCTTGCCAACCGACTCATCACCGTTCCGATGGGTGCATCGATCATCGTGGCGATTTCCTTGTAGGAAAGCTGCTCGAAGTAGAAGAGACTCAGAGGTACGCGGAAACGCTCCTCCATCTTGAGCAAAGCAATCAACAACTCCCGGGCATCAATCCCGGCAGCATGGTCAACGATGGTCGCAGGAAGTTCGTGCTCCACCCACTCCAATGGATAGTGCTCGTACATCGCGCGCTCCCGGCGGCAACGCAGGAACTCGTGGCGAATGATCACAAAAAGCCAGGATTTCTGTCTGGGCTTCTCACGGACCTGATGGAGTTTAGTTTGTGCAATGTAGAAGGCCTGTTGTGTCAGATCGCAAGCGTCTTCCTCGTGGCAGCAGAGACTCAACGCAAAATGGCAAGCGGCGCGGTAGTGCTCCTCGACGAACTCCTGAAATGCCTGCGGACGAATCGCCGCTAGAGCCGTCGGACGGCCATTTCCATGATCCGGTGGTTTATTCGTGTGCCGCACTGCCCGTATTCGGAACTTCCTGGCGCGTCACTTGCACCATGAAGGTACGCCTTTGGGCGTATCCAAGTCTGTGGAGACTTCGTGGCCGACCACGCTGGGAAGCAGATGCGCCGGTGGGCTCCTTCCATCATTGGCACCTGGAGCATGGTGGAAGCTGCCTGCGATTCAACCTCCGGCTCCGGGCCGACGGATCGTCGGGTGGCCGATGGTTTTCCTCTTCTTGGGTGAGCTTTCTACCCCGAGGCGCGCGTCCCGGCGGCCGACGAGGCGGACTAGTCGCTGCGCGGCCGACTCGAAGTCGTCGGCGGCTTCTGGCAGATAGAGCCACTTGGGGACCACCGGGTGCGGGGCAAGGGAAGGGAACTCCGCGATCAACGATGCCTGGTTCTGGTGGTCCGTGCACACCAGCACGCCGCGCCACGGCTCCTGTTTGGCAAAGCAGATGAACTGGCAGCGGCCCTCGACGTACACGGCCTTGCCTCCAAACATCGAGCGCAAGACGAAGGAAGCTTCGCCTTCCAACGGCTCCCACAACCAGGCGTAGGGGTGCGTCGTTCTCGCGGAGAATTTGTCAGAGTCACGCATGGGCGGGTCGCTGCTGGTTCAACCTACCTGCACTCGCGGTGGAAAAGAGGATCATGGCATTTCTAATTTCTCCGTTCGGAACCATCGCATTATCTGGCTTCAGAGCGGTCGCATGCCGGGCGGCCGTTCACCTTCGTGTTGCGCGACGATGTTCTCCAGGGCGCGGCGCATCGCGGCGGCGCACGGCTGCCCGACCCGCTTGGCCAGTTCGCGTTCGTAGCGCGCGTGGAAGCGTCCGGCTTCCGCCAGCGCCTTGACCGCGCGGGGCGTGAGCACCAGCCGTTTGCTGCGGGCATCCTCCGGGTCGTCCTGCCGCTCGACGTAGCCCTTCTCTTCCATGTCGTTGACGAGCTTGAGCGCGCCCTGCGGGGTGATGCCCAGGTGATCCGCCAAAGCGCGCAGGCTGGGGGTTTCGGTCTTCAGGAAGCGGAACACGTAGCAGAAGGAAGAACCCATGTCGTCAAAGCCCGCCTCGGCTAGTTGCCGGTACCAGCCCTCCTTGTACAGGCCGAAAGCCATGTTCAAGAGCGCACCCAAGTCCATGGGTTTGGGTGTTGACATTGATTCACTGGAGTTTATCAACTGAGGTTGTTTACTTTGGTTGGCCGTCTTTTTGATGCTTGCATTATACCACTGATGACAGGCACCGACGCAATCCCAGAACCGAATCCACCACGCACATGAACGACATTTCCCCTGATTTCCCCTTCACCAAGCGCCGCGTCCCGGTGCTCGCCTCCGAGATGGCCTACGTCGAGGCCGGCGACTCTGCTCAGGTCACGGTCGTGTTTCTGCACGGCAACCCGACCTCCTCGTACCTCTGGCGCAACGTCATCCCGCACGTGGCCGCCAAGGCTCGCTGCATCGCGCCGGACCTGATCGGCATGGGCGACTCGGGCAAGCTGCCCGGCTCGGCTTACAGCTTCGCGGAGCACGCCCGCTACCTCGAAGCGTTCCTCGACGCCGTGGTGCCAGAGGGCAAGGTCGTCCTCGTGCTCCACGATTGGGGTTCGGGCCTGGGCTTCGACTGGGCGCGCCGCCACGAGGATCGGCTCGCGGGCTTGGCCTTCATGGAGTTCGTCCATCCCTGGAAGA
>CAXTMD010000045.1:11632-16531 GCA_964245035.1 uncultured Chthoniobacterales bacterium | reverse complement strand
TATTCCGAGGAGACCGACACCGCCGTCAGGCTGAGGTTGAACCGTTTGTCCTGCCGGAACGTCAGCCCTGCCTTGACGACCGTGTGCGGCGCAAACGCGGGCGTCCGGCCGACCTGCCCTGCAATCGAACTGTCGGTGAAGGTCGCGTCGAGCAACTGCACGTTGGCGAAAGCTGTCAGGTGGCGGGTCTTTTTCTGGTAGGCGAGAAAATCGTACGACAGCTCGCCTTCAAAGCCCCGGTGCCGCGTGTCGCCGCTGTTCTGGTTGACCACATCCACGTTGTTGATCGCGATGCTCTCGATGCGGTTGTCGAAGTCGATCCAGAACAAACTCACGTCATACCACACCCCGGTGACCGGCGTGCCGTGCACGCCTAGCTCGTAGGTGATGGAATGCGACGGATCGGCGGTGCTGCCAGGCTGGAGGTTGGCGAACGGCGAGGCCACGTCGAAATAGCGCAGCGGACGCCAGCCGGTCGAGACGTTGAAGTACGTCTCGTTGCCCTTCAAGAAATCCTGGCCGATACCGACCGCCCACAGCGGCACCCAGCGGTCCGCGCTCACGTTGATGAGCGGGCGCGTGAGGAACGGCGGACGCACGGTTTCGCCCACGTCTACGGACTCGTGGTCCACGCGCACGGAAGGCACGATGTGAAATTCCCACGGCAGCCGGAACACGTTTTCCGCGAAGAACGCCTGGTAGTTGGAGTTGCGCGTCTGGTCGAGGATCGGCGTGCCGGAGTGGTCGTTGCGGTCGGCGTAAAGGTCCTTGTCGGCCCACTGGCGAAAGGGCGCGTCGTCGTGGTAAACCACGCCGCCGATGGTAAACGCGTTGCCGCGGCCCCAGTTCTTCCGCAGGCGCAGGTCGCCGCCAACGTTGAAGAACTCTTCTTCCTGGAGCGTCGTGCTGGTCGGCGGAGCGCCCGTCGCGCTCAGGTTGCCGGCGGCGCGGCTGTCGAGATCCTGGTACGTGAACCACGCCTTGGCTTCCAGCAGCCAGCCGTCGCCGAGGTCGTGGCTGTGCAGCAGCACGGTGGAGAAACGGTCCACCCAGTCGTGGTTGTACGGGGTGGGGGAGAACGAATCATCCTGCTTGAACTGCTGGTAGGTGATGCGGCCCGGGTCCCCGGCGGCGACGCGGTAGCCTTGGAGCGTGAGCGAGGTGAGCTGCTTGTCGTCTGGGCGGTAAGCAAGGTAGGCGTCGCTCTGGAGAAGGTTGGACCCGGCGTTGTTGCGCTGGTTGTCCGAACGCACGTCGCCGAAGTCCACGCGGAACTCCCACGGTCCGCGTGTGCCCTCAATCATGTTGTAGGTCGAGTAGAGCCCGTAGCCGCCACCGACCTGCTCGCTGTAGCCCGTGAGCGCCTCACCCGCCCTCGGCCGCCGGCTGACGAAGTTGATCGCCGGGGCGGGTTCCGGGCCGTAGAGCAGGCTGTTGCCCGCGCGCAGCACCTGGATCTCGCTGATGCTCTGGTAAAGCGGCAGGTAGTAGAGTGTCGGGAATCCGATCCAGTCCGTGGTGATGGGGACCCCGTCCTGCAAGACGAGCACGTACTCGGACTCCTGCGGATTGCCCAAGCCGCGGTAGCTGAAGTTGAACTGTGCGGGCGTCTGCTGCTGGGTGACGAGGATGCCGGGGGTGCGAGCGAAGGCTTCCTGCTGGTCGTTGTCGATGATCGTCGGCACCTGGTCGAGCTTGGTGACGGTGGTTTTCTTGGTGACGGTGATCTGCGTGCCTTCGACCTCCTTCATGATGTGGGAGAGTTTGGGCCGCTGGTCGTCGGGCAGCTTCCACTCGGGGACTTCTGGCTGGGGGGCGGTGATGACCACGCGGTCGGACGCACCCGTGTCGGGCGCAGGGGCGGGCGTCGGGTCGGGTCGGCTGGACAGCGAGGATCGTGTCATCTCCTGCGCGTGCAGCGATCCCCGCGACAACAGGAAAACGCCCAGACAAGCCACCAGATGGACACTGCTTTGACACTTTCCCAACAAACCGGTGTAACGCATCGGCAAGGTGTAGCGAACCCGGCTGCCGCCCGCCAAATGTTTTCCAAAGAGGATGCGCCGCGTTCCTACCGGTCACGGCGGAGGCCGAACGATCAGGCTGTTGATGGGTGGCAGGCAGGCGCCGTGCGGACGTTCTCGCAAGTTCCGATCAGCAACACCGGGCTAAACTCCACGCTGCACGCTTCGTCGTGAGGCGAGGGCACTTCTTTGAGGATGGCAGCATCTCGGAATCTTGCGTCCTCTCGGAAAGATGCATCACAGATGCCTCAGCGAGAGCCGCATGCGGTGAGGGAGGGATTCGAACGCTCCGTCGTTCAGAGCGGAAGTAGGCTATTTGGTCTTTACATGCACTCTGTATGCACGAAGTTGAAGCCGCGTGGAGTCAGCTAAGAATGGGTACCGGCTTTGCACCAACAACCGCTTTGCTCGGGGGAGACCAGCTTGCTCTATCCGAGCAACGGCTTTGATGGTTCTCTGGAGAAGCGGCGGCGGGGTATACAAATGACGTTCCACCGCTGTGATGACGCTTGTCTGTTCCCACGTTCTGGGCCGGGTCATTCATCAGGCAGAACTTCCTGGAAGAGCGCAGGGAGCCTCGTGTAGGCGAGATGCCGCACAGCAGACTGCCAAGGGGGTAGAAGAGCCGTGCGGCAACCAACCAATGCAGCGTGGCTCGCTGCCGTGTTGTCTGTTTGTCCAAGCCGGGAAGGAGGAGGTCGATCCATGGGGATGCGGGCCTCCATGATCTCCGCGACGCACGCGCGGAACAAAGCTTGATCCAAGGTGCCGGCGTTCGACAGGTGCCAGACACCGGCTTCCTGGTCGAGCAGCAGGTCCAGGCATGTGTTGGCTAGATCTGGCAAGTACGTCAGCGTGAAGACCCGATCTGCGGGTAAACCGTTCGTTTTGCTCTCACCGGGCTGCTGTAGCGCCAGCAACACCAAGTCTCCCTCCTGCCAGGGACTAAACTGCACGTCTGTGCGGATTACCAACGCTGGGAAAACGTGGTTCGCCCCTTTGACTTGGCTGCGCCCACAAGCTCCATCATGACCGATGGCCGTTTGCTCGTTACGGGCGTTGTGCAACCGCACCTCAAAATCCTGACCCGAGGAAAAAATCAACAAGGGTAAACCGCGTTCGGCACAAGCTTGCATCCAGACGTGGGGCGGGTCGATAGATTCGGATCGGCAGTGCCGCTGCTCACCCGGTGCCTCTTCGACCACCGGTACGTCAGGCACATGGATGATTGCCCAAGGCTGGAAGCGCTCCAGTAATCTGCGTGCGGCGGCGAGGTCGATGCCTGCTTGCGCGTGGCGTTCGACGAAATGAGTTGGGAGCGCGCGTTCCCGGCAAACGACGCTGAACGCGTGGGCCAGCGGACTTTCTATGTCGGTCATGAGCAGGGGAGCCGCCGAGCCGCTGTCCTCGCCTGGCCGGATGGCTGCGGACAGCGGCTGATGCGCGGTCGTCGGTTCGCCGACGAAGCGTTCGAGCCGCTTCCACCAGCCAGGCACGCGGAGCACCGCGTGGTCTGCCTGCCCCTCTTTGACCAAGGTTCGAGCGAGCGCGGCGAGCGCAGTCGGGCGCGGAGTCGGCCCGCGCAGGTCGAAGGCCCCAGGCTCGTAGCTGTCGGGATCGTCGCGGGTGAGCAGATTGGTCCAGTTAAACGCCCCCAGGAGCGCCCACAAAGTCACGGCGCGCACGTCCACGCCTTCATGCTCGCGCAGGGCGCAGGCGTCGCGCCAGATTTCGACCAGCCAGCGCATCTGCTCCTCGCGCGTGCAGTTGAGGTGAGCCTCGGTGACCGCCAGCGGCAATTTGTAACGTTCCCACGCCTCGCGCAACAAGCGGCCGAGCCCGGTGACTCCCGGAGCGTTGACGCGCACCGCCGGCATGTCGGCGTAGTCCGGGCCGTGGGAGTAGGCGGGATAACGCTCCTGCCGCTCGTCCAGGAAGCGTTCACTGGTGATGTAGTAGTTGATGCCGAGGAGGTCGGGCGGGCAGGGGTGTTCCAAAAACCAATGCAGCTCCTCCGCCGCGATCTCCGCCGTCTGCAGATAGGTCCATAGCGGATGCGCTTCGTCCAGGCGTCCGCCGAGCAGGTCGAAGGTCAGCCAACGCCGCTGGTTCTCGAACTCGGCCCGCCCGGCCAGGGCCGGAGTGCTGAACACCTTGCCCAAGTCCTCGGTCTGCACGAGGCGCGCGCCCGGGTTGACCCTGCGGATCGCCTGCATGGATAACGCCACCGCGCGGCACTGGTTCAGGAAGGCCCGCGCAAAGCTGCGCTGGTCGCGGGCGTGGGGGTACCAGTGGCCATAAAGGGCGCTGAAGCGCGCGGTGGTCAGCGGTTCGTTGACGGGTGTGTAGTCCTCGACCCACGGGTAACGCTCGGCCACCTGCCAGGCGAAGTCGGCCAGACCATCGGCGAAGCCCGGATCGAGCAGGTGAGTGCGCCGGGGACCGCTGCCGTGGTGGACCAAGCCGACGATGGGTCGGATGCCAAGTTCACGCAGGCGGCCGAGCCGGCGGTCGGCCCACGACCAGTCCATGACCCGGGAGTATTCCGGGGCGAGGCGTTCCCAGAGCAGCGGGTAGCGCAGGGTTCGCACGCCTAGGTCCGCGAAGCGTTCGAGGTCGTCCTCGCGCCAGGCGTGGCCGTTGCGTTCCATCTGATCGAAGAACACGTCGCCGACGCGGTTGACGGTGCATTCCACGCCGCCCCAGAGCTCGAGTGGGTCAAGGGAAGTCATGGGAAGGAGAGTAGAACCGACGGGATCCTTTAGAGCGCCGCGCGGGGGGGGGGCTCCAACGCCGGTGATGAGAGGCACGCTGCCGGTTTGCAGCGGCGACCCGCCCCGAATCTGCTTTCGTTGGCTCACCGAGAACGCCCGGG
>CAXTMD010000045.1:11141-11622 GCA_964245035.1 uncultured Chthoniobacterales bacterium | reverse complement strand
TGCCAAAGGACCGCCGTAGATACGAACGCACCGGACTGCCGGACGACTGAAATCAACGAGCACCATGACAAACCCTTCGCGTTCTCCTGGCTGGAAATCCTGCTTGCCGCGCTCAAGCTCGGCTGCACTTCCTTCGGCGGCCCGGCGCGCGCTTGGGCTACTTTCACGCCGAGTACGTCGAGCGGCGGCGCTGGCTCTCGGAGGCTGTTTACGCTGACTTGGTGGCGCTGTGCCAGTTCTTGCCAGGACCGGCCAGCAGCCAACTGGGGTTCTCCATCGGGCTGCTGCGTGGCGGTTTGACCGGCGGTCTGCTGGCGTGGGTAGGTTTTACCCTGCCTTCGGCCGCGATGATGACACTCTGCGGCTACGGGATAACGGCTCTTGGTGACGTGAGCGGTGCCGGTTGGCTCAAGGGGGTAAAGCTTGCCGCAGTTGCGGTGGTCGCGCAGGCTGTGTGGGCGATGGCGGTCAGACTTTGCAC
>CAXTMD010000045.1:0-11131 GCA_964245035.1 uncultured Chthoniobacterales bacterium | reverse complement strand
GCGGGCTTTGCCGCCGTGACCATCGCTGCCACGCTGGGTCTCGGCTGGTGGTTGGGCCGGGTGCTGGTCATCCTGCCCAAGACGAGCGCGCTCATCTCCGCGGGCACCGCCATCTGCGGCGGCTCGGCCATCGCGGCGGTGGGCTCGGTCATCGGCGTGGCCGAGGGCGAGATCACGGTGGCGATGGGCACGGTGTTCATCCTCAACGCGGTCGCCTTGTACCTGTTCCCGGTGTTGGGTCATGCCATGCACATGAGCCAAGCGCAGTTTGGTACCTGGGCTGGCGTGGCCATCCACGATATCTCCTCCGTGGTGGGAGCGGCTTCGCGCCACGGATTGAGCGCCTTGCAAACGGCAACAGCCGTCAAACTCGCGCGCCCCTTGTAGATCATCCCGGTGGGTTTTGGCGCGGCTTACGCCTTCCGTCCTGGTCAGGTTGCCCCGCTACCCGCCGCGACTCGCTCCCAGCGGAGAAGCCGCGGGTCAAGGTGCCGTGGTTCGTGGGTTTCTTTCTGCTGGCCAGTGTGCTGCGCTCCTCCGTGCCCGGCGTGGCGGCGGCCCCGGCGCTCGCGCACACGGCCACGGTTGGCTTGACCCAGACGCTGCTCCTCATCGGCGCGGGCCTCTCGGCCAGGACGCTGCGGCAGGTCGGCTGGCGGCCCTTGCTCCAGGGCGTGCTGCTGTGGGGGTTCATCAGCGTCGCCTCGCTCGGCATCGTCCTGCGCTTTGTCTGAAGGTTGAAAGCGGTCCTCGGTTCGTCTGCGGACGATTCTTCCTGCAAGCATCCACCAACGTCCTCCTTCCCGACCTCCATGCCTTCCCACGACACCACTCCCGTCGAACCCGCCAAGCACCCGGAGTTCATCTACTACGAAACCGAGCCGCTCAACGGCGCGCCGCCACCCTTCCTGGCGCGGGCTGAGTTCATCACGCCGCTCGACCTGTTCTACACCCGCAACCACGGGAACATTCCCCAACTCGACGCCTCCAGCTACCGTCTGCGCGTGCAGGGACTCGTCGCCACGCCGCTGGGGCTGGGCCTGGAAGAACTCCGGCGCGACTTCCCGGCACACCGGATCGCCGTCACGCTCCAGTGCGCGGGCAACCGGCGCGACGAACTTATCCAGGTCAAGGACATCCCCGGCGAGGCTCCGTGGGCAGGCAACGCCATCTCGCACGGGCTTTGGACCGGCGTGCGCCTGGCCGACGTGCTCGCCAAGGTTGGCGTGGATCGTTCCCAGGCTAAGTTCGTGGAGTTCATCGGTCACGACCAAGCGAAAAAGAAGGATCATCCGCCTTTCGGCGGCTCCGTGCCGCTGGCCAAAGCACTCGCCCCGGAAACACTCCTGGCCTACGAACTGGACGGCCAGCCGCTGCCGGTCATCCACGGGTTCCCGGTCCGTGCCGTGGTGCCAGGCTACCTGGGGGCACGCTCGGTCAAGTGGCTGCGCGAGATCAACGTGCTCGCCCACCCCTCCGCGAACCTCTTCCAGGCCGAGGAGTACCACCTGCACCCGGCCAGTGCCACCAAGGAACACCACGACGCCAACATCGCACTGCCGCTGGGCGAGATGCCGGTCACGAGCTACATCTGCCGCGTGCACCGCGGCCACCCTGCGAAGGACCCCATGGTGGTGGAAGGCTACGCCTACGTCGGCGCAGGGCACGAGATACACCGCGTGGAGATCAGCGAGGATGAGGGCGAGAGCTGGACGCTGGCCGAACTGCTGCCCGTGCCACAAGACGGCTTGCAGGCTGCCGACGAAGAAGGCGGGCGCTGGAGCTGGCGGTTCTGGCGCGTGGAACTGATGGCCGCAGAGCGCGCACCGATCCAACTCATCGTGCGCGCCTGGGACACCGGGGCCAACACGCAGCCTGCCCGGGCCGAGGACGTGTGGAACTTCAAGGGTTACGGCAACAACGCCGCCCACCATCTCGTCTCAGCACAAGTCAGCTGAAGCCGCGGTTCCACGTCAGCCCGGGGCAACGGGTGCCAACAACCCGCCGATGGTGTGGATCAGAAGCGGGAAGTCGATCAAACATCAAGAAAACCCTGGAAATGCTAAATTGTAAGTGGTTCGTATAGAGCGACATGCGGTGAGGGAGGGATTCGAACGCTCCATTACTCAGAGGTAAATTTCGCGATTCTTCGTCCATATGCACTCTGGATGCACAAGCGTCGCTGACGTTGCGCGTCGCCCAACCACCGCGCGGGTTTGTCTGGCATGAGTTCGCTGGCAAGAGGGTGTGGTCGCGAGTCCGAAGCAGGTGACGGAGCACTACGGGGTGGGAACTGGCTGGGCGGTTGCTTCGGATGGATATCGCGCAGCCTCGGCGGGTTTGTTCCAGGCCAGGTAGAGGTCGTGCAAGCAGGCGGTCGTCCGCGTTGCTTCCGGGGAAGATGGGCCATACTTCTGCTTCGACTTGCCGTAGCCGGTCAGCAGCAGCGGCTCGGCTTCGGCGTAGCGTTTCTGCGCGGACAGACAATCTCCCAGGGCGGCTTCCGCGTTGCCGTACCCGAGGAAAAAGGCCCGTTTGGCGGGATCAAAGTTGCTCAACGCGGTACGCAGGTAAGGCTCTCCCTCGCCAGCGCGGCCCGTACGTGTCAGGCTGACGCCTAACAAGTAGTTGGCCGTCACCACATCCAACTCATTTGGCGGCAGGTACGCCACGAACCGGTCGAGGATGGCTTTGCCGTTGCCTGCCACTTTCTCGAAGTCTCCTTGATGAAAGTCGAGAAGTTCGTCGAGGAACAGAACATTCGTGTAAAGGAAATTGTCGTTTTCGCCAACGATCCGGCGGCAGTCGCTTTTGGTTGGTTCAAGGAGCGCCTCCATTTCTGCGAAACGTCCTGCTTCCACCAGAGAAAGACATTCGTTCAATTCGCTGATGACGAGTGTGGACTGGTCGGGGGTGATCTTGGACAGGATGGCTCGCTGCCGCCGGCGAAATTCGACGTCTGCATCCAGATCGCCCTCCTCCCTTTTCAGCGCGCTCATCTCTGCCAAGATATGCGCGTATCCAGGACTGTCTTCCCCGGTGGTTTTTGCGTAGAGGGCAAGAGCTTCCTCCAGGCTCTGCTGCGCTTCCGCGAAGCGGTGGGTCTGCGTGTAGCTGAAACCTTCGCCGCACAACGCACCTGCCAGTCTGGCCGCGTTGTCTTCAGGGTGTTGACGCAACCAGTGAATCACGTGACCCGTGAGGCGGATCACTTCCCAGTGATGGTTCTGGTAAGCTTCCACAGGGTAAAGGTCTTCTTCTACTGCCACGGTGCGCGGATCATCCATCCCGTCATGTTGTTGGAAGAGCGCGAGCGCCGTCCGGAGATGTGATGCCGCCGGTGCGATCAAGCCTAGATTGCCGTAGGTACTGCCCAGGGTGTGGTGCACTTCAGCCAGTACCTCGGGCTCGCCGGCCAGCTTCTGGTCCACATCGGCGCTGGCCGTATCAAGGA
This sequence comes from uncultured Chthoniobacterales bacterium, assembly GCA_964245035.1. Lineage (GTDB taxonomy): Bacteria > Verrucomicrobiota > Verrucomicrobiia > Chthoniobacterales > SZAS-18 > CAHJWO01. The sequence continues at coordinate 7,677 of CAXTMD010000045.1, read as the reverse complement.
CTTGGGAGACCTTGGCGTCTTTACCCATTTTCGCTGAACTCGCGCTGCCGAGCAGCTTCTGCAAAAAGTCGTTGATCTGCTGCGTCTGTTTGCGGGCAGTCTCCGCCTTGGCCAGCGCCGCGCGGGCGCGGTCACGTTCCTGGTCGGCGACATGCGCCTGCCAGGTCGTGGCGACTAGGCCGCTGATAAGCGCCAAGACAATCAAGGCACCCGCCGCCACGCCGGCCTTGTTGCGCCGCACGAACTTGCCCGTGCGGTAGGCGAACGTATCCCGGCGCGCGCGGACTGGCAGCCCCTCGCAATGGCGGCGCAGGTCCTCGGCCAGCGCCAGCACGCTGGGATAACGGCGGGCGGGCTCCTTGCACAGTGCCTTGGCCACGATGTTGTCCAGGTCGCCCGCCAACTGGTGGCGCAAGGTCGCCGGTCGCGCTGCGGGCGTCGTGGTTGTCACGGGGGTTTGTCCCGCTGGCGGGATGGTGGAGGCTGACCGGGCGGCCACGGTGCTCGGACGCGGCGGTTCTTCCTCGCAGATGGCACGGGCGAGTTCGTCGGGGCGGCGGCCTTTGAGGTGCGCGAAGGGCCGCTGGCCGCACAGCAGCTCAAAGAGCACCACGCCGAGCGAGTACACGTCGCTGCTGGTGGTGATCGGCTCGCCGCGCAGCTGCTCGGGGCTGGCGTACTCGGGCGTCATGACTCCTTGCATGGTCACCGTCGGCTCGGCGTGCGCGGTGCCTTCCGGATCAAGGAGCTTGGCGATGCCGAAATCCAGGAGCTTGGGCTCGCCTTCGGGAGTCACGCGGAGGTTGGCGGGCTTCAGGTCGCGGTGGACCACCAAGTTCTGGTGCGCGTAGGCCACGGCCGCGCACACCTTGCGAAAGAGAGTGAGCCGCTCGCTGATGCCCAACCCACGCGCGTCGCAGAAGCGGTCCAGCCGCTCACCCTCAACGTACTCCATGACGAGGTAGCTGCGGCCCTCGGGGGTGGTGCCCCCGCCGTAGAGCCGCGCGATGTTGGGGTGGTTCAGGCCCGCGAGCACCTTGCGTTCGTGCCGGAAACGGCGCAGCAGGGCCGCCTCGTCAAAACTGCGCTTGAGCAACTTGACGGCCACGGGCCGCTCCAGCTTGGTGTCCTCGGCCAGGTACACCTCGCCCATGCCGCCCTCACCCAGGAGCGCGACGATCTGGCAGTCTCCCACAATATCGCCGGGAGCCAACTGGCCCCCTCGAGGGTCGATCAGTTCCTCGCCCTGGACCGCCCGGTGGGCGGGCTGTTCCAGGAACCGGTTGTCGCCGTGGCCGGCCAGCGAGAGCGCCTCGTGCAAAAGCGTGGGATCGTCGTCGCAAACGCGCCGCAGAAACGGCGCGCGTTCGGCAGGCGGCAATTCCATGGCATCGGCCACGGCATCGGCCAGGCGTTCAGAGTTCATCTTGGGTAGCGGGCAGGCCGATTTCGCGGTGCAGCCAGTTTTTGGCGAACTGCCAGTCACGCTTGACGGTGCGTTCGTTGACCTGGAGCACCTCGGCGATGTCGCGGCCTTCCATGCCGGCGAAAAAACGCATCTCCACCACCTTGCTCTGACGTGGGTAGGTTTCCGCGAAACGGGTCAGCGCGTCGTCGAGCGCCACCAGGTCAGCCTCGCGTGAGTCGGCTTTGGGTTGCTGCACTGGCTCGGCTTCCTCCAGCGGGACATGGGGCTGCTTGCCCCCGCGGCGCAGGCTCTGGCGGTGGCGCGCGTGGTCCACCAGGATGCGGCGCATGGCGCGCGCGGCCAGGTTGTAGAAATGCGCCCGGCCCTGCCAGGCCACGCTCTGGCCGTCCACCAAGCGCAGGTAAGCCTCGTGGACGAGCGCGGTCGATTGCAGGCTGGGATCGCCGTGCTCGCGTCGCATGGAGGCGCGCGCCAGTTCGCGCAAACGGTCGTAGATGAGCGGCAACAAACGCTCGGTCGCCACCGGGTCGCCCTCGTTCCAGGCGAGGAGCAGGCCGGTCACGTTGTGGGTCGAGGCGGTGCCCATGGGCGCGGACGCTTATACCGCAACGGAGTGCTTGGTGGGAAGGCAATTATGCGCGGCATCCTGTCCTTTGGAAGGAAGTCCCGCTTCGCCTTTCAGGAGCCAGGCCTGCCGTGCGGCGCAACGGCAGCAAAGACACCGGCGGCGCTGCCGGGCATCGTCCTTGCCGCCGTAGCGCGGGAGGAATGTCCCCTGCGCAGGATTTTTCCGCTTCCTAGGTAGAACCATGGCGATGCGGGCTTCCAGTTCCATTCTGTCCGGCGGGCTTCCCGCGCTTGTCGCAAGTCCGCTCGCTCCCTGCGGCCGCCCTCCGTTTTTCGCCAACCAGTACACCTGCCACTGCCAAAACCAACGTTGATGAAATCCGACCGCCCGACCGTTCACTCCCGGCACCGCTCGCTCCGGCTGGCCGGCTTGGCTGCCATGCTCCTGCTGCCGGGTGCGCCCGCTGCGCGAGCCGCGGTCGCGCTCTCTCACACCTATTGGGACCCGGGCCACTCCGGCACCACCCCCGGCAGCGGCGGCAGTGGCAATTGGGACCTTACGACTCCCAACTGGGTTAGCACCTCCGGCAGCGGCGACGTGGCCTTCCAGAACGGCAGTTCCAACCTGCAAGCCTACTTCGAGGGCACGACGGGCACGGTGAATCTGAATGCCAGTGGCGTCTCCGCCTACTACGTGGAGTTCGACACGCCGGGCTACGTCTTACAGGATGCGCCCGGCACCAGCTACGCGCTGACGCTCAGCGCGTCGTACACCGGAGGGATCTCCAACTTATCCGGCGGCACGATCACCATCAGCGTACCGATCAACACGGCCAATCTTACATCACTGAACGCGGGGACCGGCAGCACCCTGGCTGTCGCCGGGAATCTCACCGTCGGGGGCAGTCTTGAAGTCAACACCGGCGTGGCGGTCGGAGGCACGGTGGTCCTCTCGGGCAACAACGCGATCACCGGAATCACCGTCGTGCAAACCAGCACCCTGGAACTGGCGGGCACGGGCACCAACCAGCCGCTGGGCGGCACCACCGGTCTGCAAGTCACCAATCAAGGCACCCTGCTCTACGGCGCGTCCAATCAGGTTCCTGCCGGCATCCCCGTGGATCTGGCTGCCCGCGGCACGATCAACGTGAACGGCCAGAGCCAAGACCAGGCGCACGCGCTCGGCGCGCTGACGCTCTCTCCTACCTACACAGGAGATCCGGTTTCGGCGGTGGACTTCGGCAGCGGCGTCTCGCTCAAGAGTGTACTGGCGTTTGGCAACAGCAGCGGCGTGACGTGGACCGGCACGCTGAGCGTGTACGACTACCGCGGCACGCCCGGAGTGGGCGGCGGCGTGGACCAACTCTTCTTCGGTACGGACGCCATGGGGCTGACCGCGACCCAGCTCGGCGAGGTCTCCTTCTACAGCGGTGGGGCGGGCAGCACGCTCTTGGGCACGGGCATCATCCTGGCAGACGGCGAGGTGACCTACGGCGCGGTGCCGGAGCCATCCACCTGGCTGGGTGCCGCCCTGCTGGCAGGCGCAGGCTTCCTCGGCCTCGTCCTGCGCCGCCGGCCGCAACACCGTTGAAACGCTCACTCATCCAAACACACCTACCCATGACCAAAATGAACCTACAGCGGCTCCTTGTCTTGATCTCTGCGGCACTCACCCTGGGCAACGCGACTAGCCGCGGTGTTTCCATCAGCGGCCCCACCTCCTACTTGGCCTACAACATCACACTGACCGACCCCGCCGCCGTGCTGCCCGAGCTTTACCTCTTCGATGGATCGGCAACGTACGGCTTCCAGGGTTACTACAAGTTCGACAACGTCAACTACGACGGCGGCGTGTCCCACCCCTTCCTGGTTCCTGCTCCTTACGGTTCCTCTTCCTCTTTCGGGGCCCTCGGCGTCTACGGCGCTTCCTCCGGGGGCACGGTCACCGGCGAGTCCGTGTTCGTCGCCTTCAACAGCCTGACGCCGGTGCCCGCCGGCACGAGTTTCGACACGTTCTTCGCGCCCTTTCTCCAGGCGGATGGACCCGCACTCACGGCCTCGGGTTTGTCGCCGGACGAGAGCGGCCTTGTGGCCGTGCTGAACAATCCGGCTGTCTACAGTGATGGCGACGGCATCTTGAACGACTTCACCAGCTATCTGGAACGCCTCGCGTTCTCCAACCCGGCGACCACGGCACCCATCGGCACGGGCAGCCTCACCCTGTACCACTTCAGCGGTGCGACCGCCTTCGGAGACTCCACGGCGATGTACGTCGTGCCCGAGCCGTCCACCTGGACCGCCGTGCTCGCGGGCACAGGTCTGCTCGGCCTCGTCCTGCGCCGCCGCGTCCCAACGCGGCGCGACTGATCTGCCTGCTTACTGCTTCATCCACTACCGCCCAACCCACATGAAAACGTCTCCCATCCAATCCTCACTCGCCCTTCCCAGGCTCCCTGACCCTCGCCCCCGGCGGCTCGCTCGACCTGTACGACAAGTCCACGTTGACTGTCACCATCACACCCCTCCGCCCAACGCCTTTCCTTGCCCACCTATGACCAGCTTCAAACGCAATTTATTTAAACGTCTTGCCCCCGTGGGGTTAACCGCTTTCCTCCTGTCGGGCCCCACTGCCCCGCCTGCCCATGCGCAGTACGTCTTCGAGCAAAACGACAACGGCCAGACCGTGACCAACGCCGACGGCTCGCAGTTCACTTTTCCCGACAACAACCTCTGGACCCAGCCCTACACCACCAATGAGGATGCCCAGGGCAACACCTACCCCAATGCGTACACGAACTGGACCGTCCTGACCTCCTATCCCAACGGCGCGGGCGTCACTGCCATCATCAACGGAAGCTGCCATCTCAACGAAAACGTGTCCTTCCAGGGCGTGGCCGTGGGCAGCGCCGGGTCGCTCGCCATTGACAGCGGCAACAGCGGCGGGGCAGGCAACCACTCCATCGCGGTGACCATGGCCGCCGGCGGCGCGGGCACGGTGCAGAACGCCGGCTCCATCGTCATCGGTGCTGCTCTGCTACAAACCACCGTCACCCTGGCCAACAATCTGACCCTGAGCGGCAGCGGCCTCTACACCCTCACCAATGTATCCAACGTGATCCAGGGTCCTGGTACGCTCATCCTCTCGCCCGAAGTCACCCTGACAGGCAACGGCGGGTCGTACATCAGCGCGCCCTTTGCCAACGCCGGGTTGCTCCAGTCGGTCGGCGGTGGCGGTCTGACCCTGAACCCCGCGACTGCCACCAACACGGGCACGCTCGCCGCCAGCGGCGGCGCGATCCTCACCTTGAACAGCGTCGCCCTCAACAACGCGGGCGGCACCCTCACCGTCGCAGACACGAGCAGCTTCATCCTGCTGGACGGCGCCACGATCACGGGAGGCACGTTGACCAGCGACTTCGACACCAGCAGCGACTTCAACGGCGGCGGCTATTTCCGCAACGACAGCTCGGCCGCCTTGAACAACGTCACCCTCTCGGCGGGCAGCGCCTTCTACGCGGTTAACCCCCTTGCCCTCACGGGCACCTTGACCAACAACGGCTACATCTTTCTCGCCGGCTACAACGACAACACGCGCTTGTACGGCGGGTTCACCCTCGCCGCCGACGCCACGCTGGCCGGCACGGGGATCACCCGGCTGGCGGGCGGGGAGATCGACGCCACCAACAACGCGACCCTCACCGTGGCGGCGGGCGCGACGATCTACGGCGGCCCTGGCTCGATCAACGCCAGCCTGATCAACAACGGCACGGTGGAGAGCGTCTACCAGACCCTCGCCATCTACAGCCCGACCTTCACCAACAACGGCGTGCTCGCGGTCGTTGACCAGCCCGGCGACCGTGGCAACGTCATTCTCTCCCTCTCCGGCACCACCAACCTGACCAACTTCAACGCGAGCAACGGCACGCTGACCGGCGGTACCTACGTCGTCACCGACGTGGGCGACGGAACCTACCTGGAGTTCGGCATGGGCAACGTGCTCGTCAACGCGGCGACGATCACGCTCAGCGGCGCGGGTGCCAACTTCAGCGCCCTCAACGGGCTGACGACCAACGCGGGCAACCTCTCGCTGCTCAACCTCCAGCAGTTCACCACCTCCGCCAGCCTCAGCAACACGGGCATCATCAGCCTGGACGCAGGCAGCACGCTGCACGTCGGCGGCCAGTTTACCGCTGGTGCCGCTTCGACCCTGGCCGTCACGGTCGGCGGCACCTTCCAGGTCAACTACGGGCCGGCCAGCGCCTACGCGCCGGGCACGCTGATCTTGAGTGATTTCGTGCAAACGGGCGCCAACATCATCCCGTCCTTCTTCACAGGCCAGGTGAACTTGGGCAGCGGCACAGACTACCTGGCGTTTCGCAACGGCAACGTCTTCGGCTACTACGGCTTTCTCTCCGATCCCCGGTACATCTTCCACGATGACCTGGGTTACGAGTACGTCTTCGACGCCAAGGACGGCCAGGACGGCGTGTACCTGTACGACTTTGCGAGCAGTCACTTCTTCTACACGTCGCCGGCCTTCCCGTTTCCGTTCCCGTACCTGTACGACTTCACGCTGAACACGGTGTTGTACTATTACCCGGACCCCAACCACCCGGGCCGCTACAACACGGACGGCACCCGCTACTTCTACGACTTCGCCACCGGCCAGATCATCACGCAGTAACACGCCCGCCGCTCGCCGATTGGTTGCCGTTCGCGTCTCGCTGCCATGAAACCCCTCCTCTCGCTCGCCCTCATGGGGGCTCTGTGCCTGCCGCCGACCCTTGCGCCGAGCACCCTGCGCGCTCAAGGTCCCGCCGCTCCCCTGACGGTCCTGCGTCCGTTCCACCCCGCCGACGGCGGCCGGCCGAGTTCCGCGTTGCTCCAAGGCAGTGACGGTGCTTTCTACGGCACGACGGCGCAAGGCGGCACGTACGGCGCGGGCACGGTGTTCGTTTTGACACCGGAGCGGGTTGTCTCGGCCCTGCACAGCTTTGATGCCGCCACGTCCGGCGCAACGCTGCTGGAAAGCGGCGACGGCGCTTTTTACGGCACGACGGCGCAAGGCGGCACGTACGGTGCGGGCACGGTGTTCCGGCTGACCCGCGACGGGGTTTTCCTCGCCGTGCACGATTTCACCGGCCAGGACGGGGCCAGCCCTGCCGCGCTGCTCCAGGGCCACGACGGCGCTTTCTACGGCGTGACGGCCGGTGGCGGCGCGCACGGCGCGGGCACGGTGTTCCGGCTGACCCGCGACGGGGCATTCAGCGCCTTGCATGAGTTCGCAGCCGAGGATGTCGCCGGGCACAACGCCGATGGGGCCGGTCACGCCGCCAGCCTCGTGCGGGGGAGCGACGGCAATTTCTATGGCACGACGGCCGAGGGTGGCACGGGTGGCACCGGTACCGTCTTCGACCTGACACCGGCCGGGGCGTTCACCACGCTCCACCATTTCAGCGCCCTTGACAAAGAGGGGATCAACGCCGGCGGCGCGCAGCCGCTGGCGGCGTTGCTGCTCGCCGCCGATGGCAGCTTCTACGGCACGACGGCGGCCGGCGGCGCGGCGGGCGGCGGCACGCTCTTTGTGCTCACGCGCACGGGGGCTTTGACCACGCTGCACCCGTTCGGCGGCACCGACGGTGCCAGCCCGCGAGCCGCGTTGGTGGCGGGCGGCGACGGAC
>CAXTMD010000044.1:0-16552 GCA_964245035.1 uncultured Chthoniobacterales bacterium | reverse complement strand
AAGATGAACGGCGCGGGCAACGACTTCGTCCTGCTCGACAACCGCGCGGGCGCGCTCGCGCTGGACCGCGCCGCCATCGCGCGCCTGTGCGACCGCCACCGAGGCGTCGGCGCGGACGGCGTGCTCATCGTCGAGCACCCGACCGCGGATGGCAGCGGCGCGGAGTTCCGGATGCGCTACCACAACGCCGACGGCGGCGAGGTCGAGATGTGCGGCAACGGCGCGCGCTGCTTCGCCCGGTACGCCGCGCGCCTGACCGGCGGCGGCCCGCGCGACACCCTCGCCTTCCAAACGCAGGCCGGCCTGATCCGCGCCCGCTTGGACGGCGAACTCGTCCACCTGGAGATGAGCCAGCCGACCGATGGTGCCGATCTCGGCGAGCTGACCCTGGACGATGGCACGAAGCTGACCCGGGCTTATTTCATCAACACCGGCGTGCCCCACGTGGCCGTGCCCGTGGACGACGTGGAAACCGTGGACGTGCATCCCGTCGGCCGCGCGATCCGCTACCACGCCCGCTTTGCGCCCAAGGGCACCAACGCCAACTTCATCGAGCCCTACAGCATGGGCGAGGTCCTCCTGCGCACCTACGAGCGCGGCGTCGAGGGCGAGACACTCGCCTGCGGCACCGGCGCGACGGCCAGCGCCCTGATCCACGCCGAGATCAACAACCTCGTCGGCGCGGGCGCGGTGGCGGTGCGCGTGCGCTCGGGCGACGTGCTGCGCATCGGCTTCGAGCGGACCGGGCCGTTCCAGTTCCGCCACGTCACGCTGGGTGGTCCGGCCGACTTCGTGTTCGGCGGCGAGATTGCGCTTTGAGGTTTCCCACCATGCCTTTTTCCGGGACCTACACCGCGCTGATCACCCCGTTTCGCGACGATGCAGTGGACGAGGCGGCGTTCGCGCGCCTCATCGAAGCGCAGATCGCCGCGGAGATCGACGGGATCGTGCCAGTCGGCACCACCGGCGAGTCGCCGACGCTCGACCACGAAGAACACCTCCGCGTCATCCGTTTGGCGGTCGAGGCGGCGCACGGCCGCTGCCCGGTGATCGCTGGCACCGGCTCGAACTCCACCCGCAAGGCCGTCGCCACCACCCGCGAGGCCGAGACCATCGGCGCGGACGCCGTGCTGCTCGTCGCGCCGTACTACAACAAACCCTCTCAGGAGGGGCTCTACCGGCATTTCTGCGCGATTGCGGAGGCGACCCGCCTGCCGGTGATTCTTTACAGCATCCCCGGGCGCTGCGGGATCGAGATCGGCGTCGGGACCACCCGGCGGCTCGCGACGGACTGCCCGAACATCGTCGCCATCAAGGAAGCCGGCGGCAGCGTGGACCGCGTCAGCCAACTGCGCGCGGCGCTGCCGAGCGAATTTTCGATCCTCTCGGGCGACGACGGCCTGACGCTGCCGTTCCTGGCGGCGGGGGCGGTTGGCGTCATCAGCGTGGCTTCCAACCTGGTGCCGGCCGAGGTCGTGCGCCTGGTGCGGGCGTTCGCGCACGGCAAGATCGATGTGGCGCGCGGCGTGCACGAGCGGCTGTACCCGTTGTTCCGGGACCTGTTCATCGAGCCGAATCCCGTGCCGCTGAAAACCGCGATGGCGCTGACGGGCGACTGGCTGCGGCCCGAGGTGCGGCTGCCGCTCTGCGAGATGACGGAGGGCAACCTCGCCCAACTCCGCCGCACGCTGCTCGACCTGGGATTGATCAAGGCGTGAGTGGCGAATCTCCTTTGGCGGTGGTCCTGCATGGCGCTGGCGGCCGGATGGGACAGGCAGTCTTGGCATGCGCACAACGCGAGCCGGAGCGCTACCACCTTTTCGCCGCCCTGCGACGGGGCGAGCCCACTACGGAAGCCATCGCCGGCGGGGACGTGGTGATCGACTTCAGCAGCGCCGCGGCCCTCGAACCAATCCTCCGGGACTGCCGCCACACAGGGACGCCGCTGGTGGTCGGGAGCACCGGCCACACCGCGGCGCAGCGTGACCTCATCGCCGAGGCCGCGGGGGAGATTCCGGTGGTGTTCGCGGCGAACTTCAGCGTCGGCGTGAACACGCTTTTCTGGCTGACGCGCGAGGCCGCGCGGATTCTCGGACCGGCGTTTGATCTGGAGGTCATCGAGGTTCACCATCGCCTGAAGAAAGACGCTCCCAGCGGCACCGCGCGCCGCCTGGCCGAAATCCTGGCGGAAGCCCGGGACCTGCGCTACGCCGAAGATGCCCGCCACGGCCGCGAGGGACTGGTCGGCGCGCGCACGGCCGGCGAGATCGGCGTGCACGCGGTGCGCGGCGGTGACGTGGTGGGCGAGCACACCGTGCTTTTCGCCGACGTGGGGGAACGGGTGGAGCTGACCCACCGCGCCTCCAGCCGCGAGACGTTTGCCGCCGGGGCGCTGCGCGCGGCGGCGTGGCTGGTGGGGCGCACCCCGGCGTTGTACGACATGGAGGATGTGTTAGGCTTGCGCGCCCCTGCTTCTGCCCACGCTTCATGAAACGTTTTTTCCACGCGGCCATCCTTCTTCCCGCTTGCCTCGCCTTCGTCGGCGGCCTGCATGCGCAGGCGGTCGGTTCCTCGCCGACGCCCGCCATCCAAAACGGCGGCGAAACCGCCGCGAAGGCCGCCGCCGACATCTGGCTGGCGCTGGTGGACGACAACCGCTACGAGCCCGCCTACCAGTCGGCGGCCGGCATCTTCCAGAAGCTCGTCACCAGGGAGCAATGGATTAAGGTGGCCGGCAACGGCCGCAACCTGCTGGGCAAGTCGCGCTCCCGCGCCGTGCAGGACACCAAATTCTCCGCCACGATGCCCGGCGCGCCTGATGGGCAATACGTCGTGATCCACTACCAGACCTCGTTCGAGAAGAAGGCGGCGGCGACCGAGACGGTCACGACGCTGCTCGACAGCGACGGTCAGTGGAAGGTCTGCGGGTACTTCATCCGTTGAAGGAAATGGTTGCGGCGTCCACCGAAGCCATCCCGGTGGGAATCGCGCTCGGCTCCAACCAAGGCGACCGGCTGGCGAACCTGCGGGAGGCGCGTGCGCGCATCACCGCGCTCGGGTGCTGCTCGGGTTCGCCGCCCGAACACTGCGTGAGCGCGCCGGTGTACGAAACGGCCCCGGTGGATTGTTCGCCGGACGCGGGCTACTTTCTCAACACCGTCATCGAAGTCGGCTGCGCAGCCCCCTTTTCGCCGACTTGGTTGCTGCTGCGCCTGCAGAGGATCGAAAACGCGCTGGGCCGCCCGACGCGGCATCCGCGCAACGCCCCGCGCACCATCGACCTCGACATCCTCTACGGGGGGCGCTGCCGTTGCGAGCAGCGGGGATTGATCCTCCCCCACCCTCGCTTGAGCCAGCGCCGGTTCGTGCTCGCCCCGCTGGCCCGCATCCGCCCGGACCTCGTGCTGCCCGGCGAAACCCGCTCGGTGGCGGAATTGCTTTGCTCGCTGGACCCCGAACCGACCGTCACGCTCTATGCACCGCGCTGGTGACACCCCCCTCGACACCGCCGCCCTCTCGCCCGACGACCTCCGCCGCGCCAAACGCGAAGGCCGGCGCCTCGCCGCGCTGACCGCCTACGACTACCCCCTGGCCCGCCTGCTCGACGAGAGCGGCGTCGACCTGATCCTAGTCGGCGACTCGCTGGGCATGGTCGTCCTCGGCCACCCGGACACGGTGCCGGTGACGATGGAAGACATGCTCCACCACACACGCGCCGCAGCCCGCGGGGTGCAGCGGGCACTGCTGGTCAGCGACCTGCCCGCTCGCAGCTACCGGACCCCCCAGGAAGCCGCCGACAACGCCCGCCGGCTTGTGGACGCTGGCGCGCGCGCGGTGAAGCTCGAAGGCGGCGTGGCGATGCGCCCGCAGATTGAGGCCATCGTGGCGGCAGGCGTGCCGTTCATGGGTCACATCGGCATGCTGCCGCAGTCGGTGCGCGAGGAGGGTGGCTACAAGGTCAAAGGCCGCACGGACGCCGAGGCGGAACGCCTGCTCGACGACGGCCGTGCGGTGCAGGACGCCGGGGCGTTTGCCGTCGTGGTGGAGATCGTGGCTTCGGAGACCGCCGGGCGGCTGACGGCGGCGCTGGAGATCCCCACGGTGGGGATCGGCTCCGGGGCGAGTTGCGACGGGCAGATCCTCGTGACCCACGACCTGATCGGGCTGTTCCCGTGGTTCCAACCGAAGTTCGTGACGCCGCGCGCGCAGGTCGCCGGGGCCATCCGCGAGGCGGTGCGCGGGTTCATTGACGACACAAAATCCTGACCGCGAGCGGCTTGTCGGAGGCGACCGCGCGAAGCTTGTCATTCGACGCGGAACGGGTAGGATCGAGAGGATGAACAAAACCGTCGTGCAAGTTCAGGTGCGCGCCGTTCTGCCCACCAAGGAGGGGTGTGCGGTGTTCCTTGGCAACAAGGAGAAGGTGTTCATCATCTACGTCGATCAGAACGTGGGCGCGGCCATCACGATGTTCATGCGCGAGACGCCCAAGGAGCGTCCCCTGACCCACGACCTGATGGCCAACATCATGATGGCGCTCGGGGCCAAGGTGGAGCGCGTCATCATCAACGACCTGAAGAACGCAACGTACTTCGCGCGGCTGATCATCAGCGCCGAGAACGAGCTTCAGCATCGCAAGATCATCGAGATCGACGCGCGGCCGAGCGACAGCATCGCGATGGCCATCCAGCAGAAGTCGGCGGTGTTCGTCAGCCAGGAGGTCTGGGACGAGGTGGACGATATGAGCGACGTGCTCAAGAAAATGGAGGAAGGCGGGTTCGAGATCGAGGGGTAAGTGCCGCCACAGACGCACCGTGGCGAGATAAACTACTTACCGGGAGTGCTGCTCCCCACCCGTCAAACTGCTTGGCGGCGAACGCAGAACCACCCTCCCGGCGTGGAGCTTAGTGCGCCGCTGGCGGCGGGGCGTTTTTCTTGAAATACGCGTCGAAGTCGCTCTCGGTGCCGCCCGCCGTTTTGGTCGGAGCGGGCGTGTAGAACTTGCTTAACTTGGCGATGAACGCCGACGGTCCTCCCGCGAGGTAGCCCGACTGCCGCCCAAGCTCCCGGCCGGTCTTGTCGATGAGCACGAAGGTGGGAAAGCCATCGGCCTGGTACTTGGCGCCCAACTGCTCGTTTTGTTGTTTGAGGGCGGCCGCTTGCTGGGTCCGGCGGGGGAAGTCAACGGTGACCAGCACCAGGTTCTGCTGGGCGTAAGCGTTGAACTGCGGCGTGCCGAGCGTTTCCTGTTTCATCTTCATGCACCACCCGCACCAGTCCGAACCGGTGAAATCCAGGAGGATCGGCTTGTTCTCGGCCTTCGCCCTTTCCACCGCTTTGGCGTAGTCGTCTGTCCAGCCCGCCTCCTGGGCAAAGGCAGACGCGGCTCCGAGGCACGAGAGCATGGCAGCGAGCAGGTAAACCGTGGATTTCATCGCACCCTGGTATAGCAAAGACCCCCGGGACCGGGCAACTAGATTCCTGCAAGGAGGTTGACGGCACCGCTAAAGAGAAGAAGGACGTGCCGTGAGGGAGTCGACCAGTTCTTAGCCCAGAAGATCAGGATAGAACCGGCGCGCCACCTCCTCGCACTCCGCCAGGATCGCGCCCGGCGTGTCGAGCTTCAGCGCCGCCTCCGCCAACGCGCGGCACACGTCCATCTCCAGGCTCTGCACCGCGCGCTTGACCCGCGGCACCAGCGCCGCGCCCGCGCTCAGTTCATCCACCCCCAGCCCGAGCAAGAGCGGCGTGTACGCCACCTCGCTGGCCATCTCGCCGCACACCCCTGCCCAGATGCCCGCCGCGTGCGCGCCGTCCACCACCATCTTGATCAGGCGCAAGATCGCCGGGTGCGTCGGTTCGTAGAGGTGGGCGATGCGTTCGTTCACGCGGTCCACGGCGATGCAGTACTGGATCAGGTCGTTCGTGCCGATGCTGAAGAAATCCACCTCGCGCGCCAGTTCCCAGGAGCACAGCGCCGCGCTCGGCACCTCGATCATGATGCCGACTTCCATCTCCTCGTTGAACGCCTTGCCCTCCGCGCGCAACTCCCCCTTGCACTCCTCCAACACCGCGTTGGCCTGACGCACCTCGTCCAACCCGCTGACCAGTGGGTACATCATCCGCACGTTGCCCAGGGCGCTCGCCCGCAGGATCGCCCGCAGCTGCACTTTGAAAATGTCCTTGTGCTCCAAGCAGAAGCGGATCGCCCGGCAGCCCAAGAATGGGTTGAGTTCCGTGGGCAGTTGCAAGTTGCCGATGCCCTTGTCGCCGCCGAGGTCGAGCGTGCGGATGATGATCGGCTGCGGCAGCACCTCGCTCGCCACCAGCTTGTAGTTTTCGTACTGTTCCTCCTCGTCGGGCAGGCGGGCTTTGTTGAGGTAGAAAAACTCCGTCCGGTACAGGCCCACGCCCTCCGCGCCGCTGGTCTTCACCATCGGGATGTCCTCGGGCAACTCGATGTTGGCCGACAGGACGACGTGGTGTCCGTCGCTCGTCGTCGAGGCCGTCTCGCGCAGGTCAACCAACCCGGCTTCCACCCGCTCCTTGCGCCGCTCCAGGTCCTCGTACTCGCGCAGGGTCTGCGCGCTCGGGTTGAGCACGAGCAGTCCGTGGTAGCCGTCGAGTAGCACCACGCTGCCCGCCTCCACCTTGGCGCTGACGTCGTGCAACCCGACGATGGCCGGAATGCTCAGCGAACGCGCCATGATCGCCGTGTGCGACGTGCGGCTGCCCACGTCCGTGCCAAAGCCCAGCACGAACTGCCGGTTGAGCATCGCCGTGTCCGAGGGCGTCAAATTGTGCGAGAGCAGGATGTGCGGATAATCGATCTCGGACAACACCACCGCCTGCCGGCCGGCGAGGTTCATCAGCACGCGACGGGTCACGTCGTGCACGTCCAGGCAACGCTCACGCAAGTAGGGATCGTCCATTTGTTCGAGCAGGCTGGCGTAGCGGTTGGCCACCTGCTCGAAAACCCCTTCGATGTTGCGCCGCTCTCGCTGGAGGGTGCGCAGGACCTCGTCGATGAGCGTGCGGTCCTCCACGACGAGCAGGTGCGCGTCGAAGATGCTCGCGTCCTTGGACCCGATGGCGTCGGCGATCTTGGCCTGCATGTCGAGGATCTGCGTGCGCGTGAGCAGCAGCGCCGATTCGAACCGCGCGATCTCCGCCGGCAGGTCTTGTTCGCGGATCGTGTACTCGGGCGTCGCGTCCGTTTCCGGCCGGTGGACGAACACCTTGCCCCGCGCCAGCCCCGGCGACACCCCGAGACCTTGGAAGCGCGTTTCCGGCAGCGAGGATGAACCCTGCTCGGCGCTCATCGGCGAGATGCGTCCCCCCAGGCCCCTCCGCTCATTCTTCGTCGAAGCGGGACTGCACCAGTTGTTCGAGGTCCTGGATCGCCTGCTGTGCGTCAGGCCCCTCTGCGGTCACCCGCAGCTTGGAGCCCTGGCCAGCGGCAAGCATCATCAATCCCATGATGCTCTTGCCGTTGACCTCCTCGCCATCCTTCTCGACCAGAATCTCCGCCTTGTAGCGGTTGGAAATCTTGACGAACCGCGCCGAGGGGCGGGCGTGCATCCCGAGCTTGTTCAGGATGACGAGATCCTTGCAGCACTTCTGTTCGGAGGAAGCGTCGGCGTCGCCGGTGGTGGTGCGACCAAGGAAACTCATAGGGTGGGCTTGCGGTGCATCAGGTTGACGAGGCGCTGGTTGAATTCCATCGAACTGTGCTGTCCGTGGCTCTTGAGCTTCTGGTCAAACGCCGCCACCTCCACCAGGCGCGCGGAGTCGCGGCCCGGCCGAACGGGGATGGTGATGTGAGGAACCTCGATGTTCAAGATGCGGTAAGACTCCTGTTCCAAGCCTACTCTATCGACTTCCCCCATCTCCTGCCAATCTTTTAATGTCACGACGAAGTCGAGGCGCTTTTCGGTGCGGATGCTGCCGATGCCGAAGATTGCCGCCACGTTGATGACGCCCAGCCCGCGCACCTCCATGTGGTAGCGTGTCAGGCTCGGGGCGGTGGCCATCAGTTCGCGCCGCTCGATGGCGCGGAAGCGCGTCACGTCGTCGGCCACCAGGCTGTAGCCGCGCTCGATCAACCCGAGCACGCACTCGCTCTTGCCGACGCCGCTGGCTCCGCGGATCAGCGTGCCAATCCCCAGGATGTCCACCATGCTGCCGTGCTCGGTTCGCGAGGGCGAGAAGTCGAACTCCAGAAAGATCGTCGCCGCGTTGACAAAGTTCATCGTCACCAGCGGCGTGCGGAAAACTGCGATCCCCGCCCGCTCGGCCACGGTGCGCAAGGCACGCGGGATGTTGCTGTTGCGGGAGAACACGATGCAGGGAATCCGCCGGGTGCACAGCGCCGCGAAGCGCTTGCCCGCCTCCTCGCGCGGCAGGCTCTTGAGGTACGACATCTCCGCGCTGCCGACCACCTGCACGCGCTTGGCGGCGAAGTACTGGAAAAACCCCGACAGCGCCAGACCCGGCCGGTTGATGGTCGGCTCCAGGATCTTGCGGTCGAAGCCACGCTCGGGACCGACCAGCGACAATTGCAGGCTGGCCCCGTGGTCGCGGAAGAACTGCCCGACGGTGATCGTCGGCGGCTTGGAATCCTGCGAACGCGCCTTGACCTTCGGCAAGTGACCGGGGGGATTTTTCACGGCGGGCGGGTCAATGGAAACTCGGCTGGATGAGCCCGAAGTCGCCCTTCTTGCGCCGGTAGAGCACGTTCACCTTATCGGTCTTCGCGTTGAGGAACACCAGAAACTGCCGCGGAGACATTTCCATTTGGAGAACCGCCTCGTTCACGTACATCGACCGCACCGGGTATTTCTCGGTGTGGACGGACTCCGGCTCGGGCGGCGCTTCCTGGTAGCCGGGCGCGGTGATCTCGTCGCTGAAGTCCTCGAACGCCTCGGCGTCGAACACCTGTTCTTCGAGGTAGCGCACGGTCGCGTTGCGATGGGGCCGCTGGCTCCGGAGGAAGCGCGTCTTGTACTTGCGCATCTGCCGGGCCACCTTGCCGATGACTTGGTCCATGGAGGCGTACAGGTCCGCGCTCTCCTCGCTGGCCTCGATGGTGATGTGGTTGTTGCACACGAGCACGACCTCGGCGCGGTGGCGGTGCTTGTCGACTTCCAGGATGACGCGGGCGTCGATGATGCGCGGGTAATCCAGGTGCAGGCTCTCGACTTTCTTTTGCGCGTAGTCGTTGATGGCGGCCGTGATGGCGAGGTGGCGGCCGGTGACGGTGACGTGCGGATGGACGTTGGCGATCTGCATGACGTGTTTGTTCTGGCTCTCCTCTTCTTTTCGAGTGTGGTGGTTGAGCTTCAGGGGGAACAGAAGCGGTTTGGTTTTCCTATTCGCACGCTCACATCGAGAACCGTTCGCCTAAATAGAGCTGGCGGCTGACGGGGTCGTTGATCAGGAAATCTTTGGTGCCGTCGCGCACGACCTTGCCGTCGTACATCAGGTAGGCGCGGTCCACGATGGTCAGGGTCTCGCGCACGCTGTGATCGCTGATGATGATGCCTAGGTTCGCCTTGTCGCGCAGGGACACGATGATCTGTTGCACCTCGGAGACCGCGATGGGATCGACGCCGCTAAACGGCTCATCGAGCATCAGCAAATTGGGGTTGGTGATGAGCGAACGCGCGATGGTCAGCCGGCGTTTCTCGCCGCCGCTCAAGGTCAGCGCGAGGTTGCGCGCGACGTGCGTGATGCCGAACTGTTCCAGCAACTCGTCGCAACGCGCCCGCCGCTCCCGGCGGTCGAGCGGCAGCGTTTCGAGGATGGCCAGGAGGTTCTGCTCGACGGTCAGCTTGCGGAAAATGGACTCTTCCTGCGGCAGGTAACCCATGCCCAAGCGCGCGCGGCGGTACATCGGGTAGCGGGTCACGTCCACGCCGTTGAAGGTGATCGTGCCCGCGTTTGGCGGCACGAGGCCGACGATCATGTAAAAGCTTGTCGTCTTACCCGCGCCGTTGGGACCGAGCAGCCCAACGATCTCGCCGCGGCGCACGCTGATGTCCACCTGGTTGACGACCGTGCGCTTGTTGTAAATTTTCACCAAGCCCTGCGTCTGCATGATCGGCCCGCCGCCTTCCTCGCGGGCAGAAGGCGCTAAACCAGGAACTTCCGACCCGCTGCCTTTCACGCCGGCAGGCTGGGTCGAGGTGGGTGCGGCCGGCGTCAGGAGATCAGGGGAAGGGCTCATGCGAAGAGGCTGGCGTTTTTGCCTTGGGTGGCCGTCGCGGGCGGGCGCCGGCCGGCCGGCGCTGGGCTGCCGCCGGGTTTGGCGCCGGGCACGGTGTCCTTGCCACGTTGGAGGATGTAGGTGCGGTTGGGACCGTGCGTTTCCAAGCTGTTGTCGCGGTGCAGGACCATGTAGGTGGCGTTGGAAAGCGCCTCGTGCGAATCGCCGTTCTGCTCGACCTTCGGCATCCCGCGTAGGGTCATGTCACCGGTTTTGCTGTCGTACTCGGCACGGTCACACCGGCCGACGGAAGTTTTTTCCTCCTCGCCGGCCTTCGTCGGAGCGCGCTTTTGGATGATGATGACATGTCCCTCTGCCACAGCATGGTCGATGCCGCCGCCGCGGTTTGCCTCGGCGTCGGCAGGCGTCGGCGTGGCGATGGGGGTCGGCGTCGGTACCGCGCCGACCGCTGCGCCTTTGTTGAGGTAGACGGTCAGCTTGTCGCAGGCCAGCGTGAAGCGCGGGTCGTGCACGCGCACGTCGCCGCTGAAAACGGCGATCCGGTCCTTGGCCGCGAAGGATGCCCCTTGCGAAGCGAGAATTTCGGTGTCGTTCGCCGAGGCGGGCGTCTCCTCCGGCGCGGGTTTTTCGGGGTTGGCGGCGGTGGACGGCTCCGGGCCCTGGGCCAGGCAGAAGCCGGCGCACAGGAGGACCGCGGCAAACGACGGGACGAGCTTGTTCATTCGGATTTGCCGCCGGGGTCCTTCGGCGCGGCCAACTGCTTGAGATTATGGATGACCATGCGCACGCTGCCGATCAGTCTGCCCTCGCGCTCCAGCGTGTTAAACTCCATCTTTTCACCGGTCAACGCAAACTCCTGCGTGCTGATCTCCACCGGATCATCACTGGTGACCATGTGCGTCTTCAGGTTGAGGATCGACGCCGGCATGACGATGTGGAAATCCTGCTTGCCGTCGGGTTGGTTGAAGTCGAAGTGCGTGCCTTCGAGCTTCACGCGGTCGTCGTCCAGACGCGTGGCTTTTTGCGCCATGAGCAGGGAGAGCAGCTTGCCGGCCGCGTCGGTGTCGGGCACCCGGACGTTGAGCCCCGGCTTGCCGGGGGGGAGCGGGATCTGAAAGGTGCCTTCTCCCTTGCCCGGAGAGGCGGACGGTGCGGGTGAGGCGGCGTTGTCGCCCTTTTTCCTTTTCTTGTCACCGGGGGCGGCGGACGCGGAGGCCAGGAGCCACGCGCCGGCCACGATGCCGGCCAGGACCCTAAGCGTGCGCGGCTTCATGGATGCGCTGTAGCGTAGCGAGAACCGTGGGCAGTTGTCGAAGGGGAATTTGGTTCGGGCCGTCCGAGAGCGCCTGCGCCGGGTTCTCGTGGACTTCCATGAACACTCCGTCGCAGCCCGCCGCGACTGCCGCGCGCGCCAGCACGGGGGCGAGTTCACTATCCCCGGAGGTGTGGTCACCTCCTCCGCCCGGCCGCTGCACGGAGTGCGTCGCGTCGAAGACCACCGGGAAGCCCGCCTGCCGCATCCAGTATAGCGAGCGCATGTCGGCGACGAGGTTCTGGTAGCCGAAGGTCACGCCGCGTTCGGTGAAAAAGAACCGTTCGCCACCCGCCGCGCGGATCTTGTCGGCGATGGGCCGCACGTCCCACGGCGAGAGGAACTGGCCCTTCTTGACGTTGACCACCCGGCCCGTGGCCGCCGCCGCGTGGATGAGATCAGTCTGCCGGCAAAGGAACGCCGGGATCTGGAGCACGTCGACGAACTCCGCCGCCGTCTCCGCCTCGTCGGGCGAATGCACGTCGGTGGTCACCGCCACGCCGAGTTCGCGTCCGACGGCGGCGAGCAACTGACAGCCCTCGCGCGCGGACAGACCGCGGAACGACTTGCCCGAGGTCCGGTTGGCCTTGTCGTACGAAGCTTTGAAGACGAACTCTGCGCCGGCCGCGTCGCAGATTTCCTTGATGCGCTGGCCGGTGGACCGGAGGAAAGCTTCCGACTCGATGACGCAAGGCCCCAGGATGAACAGCAGCGGCGGCAACTGCCCGGCGGCCAGCGGACGGGCGCGGTCTCCGTAGACCAACGACGAAAGGCCGCTTGCGCCCAGCGTGTTGTCAGGTCCGGCGTTCAAGGGCTCGCGTTAGCTGCCGTAGCTCTTGCTGAAACGCTTTTTGCTCTCACCGGTGTTTTCGGCCGCCGGCTGGCTCGGAGTTTCGGCCGGCGGGGCGGCGGGTTCTTCTTGCTCCGCCGCGGGCTGGATCGGCTCGCTGTCTGCTACCGGGGGTTTGCCCCCGCCTTGGGCAACCTCATAAAACGCCATCTGGAGGTTGGACAGCGCGTTGCGCAGCACGTTGGACTCCTCGCTGGAAAGGTTGCCGCGGGTCTTTTCCTGGATCATCGCCAGTTGGTCGATGAACATGCGCGCGAGGTCGAGATTGACCTCAGGCTGATTGGACTGCGGATGGGGCATCAGCCCGAGGAAGAGCGAGGCGTTTTGCGCCTGCATCATCACGAATTCGATGAAACGCGCCGCGCTTTCGCCGGCCCGGGTGGAACTTTGCACTTCGGCCATGGCAGAATAAACGCCGGTTCGGCGCAGCAGACAAGACCAAGCTTTTTCGACGGCGGGGATCGGAAAACAACACTTTGCCTTCCCACTTCTGTCCTCCTGAGGCGAGTGCAACGAGACCCACCCCCAACCCCGGCGGGCCCACCGCCGAGCCCCCCCCCCCCCCCCCCCCCCGCGGCGGCCCGGCCCCCCCCCCCCCCCGCCGGAGGACAGAAGGGTGACTATGGTCCGCTCTCTACGCCGGACCAGAACGGCTCATTCTTCCAGCCGGGTCAGCTCTGCCGGTGGCTGCGGGCTTTCCGGGCGGACGATGACGGTGATCGCTGGCTGATCCAAGAAGTACCGGTTCGCCACGGTGCGCACCTCTTCGAGCGTGATCTTCTCCAGCGCGGAAGCCATCTCCTGGTAGTGCAGGAAGCCCAACGCGTAGAGTTCGTCGAGCGCGGCGGTGTAAGCGAGGCTGGCGTTGCTCTGGTAAGCAATGGCCTGTTTACCAAGGAGCTTCTTTTTGGCCCGGGTGAGTTCAACCTCGGTCAACCCGTTGGTCGCCAGCAGACCGATCTCCTCCGCAAACGCCTCCCGCACCAAGTCGACTTTCCGCGGGTCGGTGCCGACGTAGAACGTGAACAACCCATTCGCCAGCCCGACCATCTGCGAGGAACCCACGAAGTACGCCAACCCGAGTTCCTCGCGGATGCGGATGAAAAACCGCGACCCCAAGTCGCTGCTGGCTTCGTCGATGAGTTCCAGCGCGTGCCGGTCGCGGCCGTCCACCGTGGTGCCCGGATAGCCGACCATCAGAACGGCTTGCTCCTTGTCCTCGAAGTGCTCGACAAGGCGCGACTCTGCCGGGGCGGCAGGCTGAGGCGGCTGCTCCAGGGCCAGTTCACCCGGCGGCATGGACGCGAACAGCCGTTCCACCTGCTCACGAACCTCGTTGGCGTCCACGTTGCCGAACACGGCGACCACGGCGTTTTTCGCCACGACAAATCGCCGGCGAAACGCCTCCAGATGCGCCCGGTCCAAGTTGCCGACCGAATCCAGCGAGCCGGAGGACCGCAGGGCATACGGGTGCGAGCCGAAGATTTCTGCCCGCAGTCGGTTGCGGGCGAGCGAGGTCATGTGCTCGTCTTCCGCCTTGATCGCGGCGGACTGCACGGCCTTCTCGCGCTCGACGGCCTCGGCGGGCAGCGTCGCGTGCAGCAGCACGTCAGAGAGGATGTCCAACCCGAGCGCGAGGTCGGGCTGCATCACTTCCATCGACACGCTGAAACTGTTGTTGCCGCCGTCGCTGCCGATGCTGCCGCCCACCGCCTCGATCTCTTCGGCCAGTTGCGCGGCCGTCCGCCGCTCGGTGCCCTTGAGCAGCACGCGGGAGAACAACTTCGTCAAGCCGTTGTCAGCCGGGGTTTCCGCGAGCAGCCCGCCGCGGAACACGGCGTCGAGGTACACCAGCGGCAGCCGCGCGTCCTCGCGCACGAGCAGGCGCAGGCCGTTCGGCAGTTCGAACCGCTGGATTTCCCCCGCTTGATGGAGCGCAGCGCGGTCGGTCGCCTCGCGCGCCTGCGTGCCGTGCGGATCGAGGGTGGCGACGGTGCTGTTGGCGTCGTGCAGGTAGCGGCGCGCCACCCGCGCGATGTCGTCGGCGGTCACCGCCTGGATGGCGGCGAGGTAGTCGCGGGAAAAGTTCAGGTTACCCGTGAGCAGCCAGTTCGAGCCAAGGTCGCTCGCCTGACCGCGCATCGTCACGAGCGCCCCGAGTTGGTTGTTGAGGATCACGCGCTTGGCCTTGGCCAGTTCGGGGGCGGTGATGCCGTCGCGTTGGATTTCGGCGATGATCCCCAGCGCCGCCTCCAGCGCCGCCTCGCGCTTGTCCGGATCGGTGGTGGCATCGACGCCAAAGAGCCCCGGCTGCGCCGGCACGTACGAGAACGCCGAGACGAAGTGGGCGAGCTTCTTTTCCTCGCGCACAGTGCGGTACAGCCGCGACGAACGCCCCTCGCCCAGCGCCGTCGCCAGCACGTCGAGCGCGGGCACGTCGGGATGGGTGATGCACGGGATGTGCCAGGAAGCCAGGCTGCGAGACAACTCGGTCGCGAACTCCCGGTGCGCCTCGCGCCGGCCAAGCTGCGGCGGCTCCTCGGGCAGGAACACCGGCGGCAGCGCCTTGCGCGGGTACGGGGCAAAGAGCGTCTCCAACTGCGCGAGCACCGCTCCGGCGTCCACGTCGCCGACCACGACAAACGTCAGGTTGTTGGGCACGTAGCGGGCCTGGTAATAGGCCATCACGTCGTCGCGCGTGAGCTGGTTGAAAACGTCGAGGTGCCCGATGACCGGGTGCTTGTACGCGTGCTCACGGTAGGCCGTGGAGAAAAGCTGGTGGCTGTTCACCCGGTCGGGATCGTCGGCGAGCATCGCGAACTCGCGCCGGATGACCTCCTGCTCCTTGACGAACTCGTCGGCGGGCAGCGTCGAGTTCATGCACGCGTCGGCGAGCAGTTCGACGGCGGTAGCCGCCCCGGCGCTGGGCACGTCAATCCAGTACACCGTGCGATCAAAGGAAGTGTAGGCGTTGATGTAGCCGCCCTCGTCCTGCACGGCCTGGGCGATGGCGTTGGTCGAACGGGTCGTCGTGCCCTTGAAGAGCATGTGTTCGAGCAGGTGCGACAGACCCGCTCCCAGCCACGCGCCCTCGTGGATGCTGCCGGTGCCCACCCACGCCTGGACGCTCGCCACCGGCGCGCTGCCGTCCTCCTGCACGAGCAGGGTCAGCCCGTTGGCGAGCACGTGCTTCTGCGCCGTCACGCGCGGGAACTGGAGGGACGCGGCGGGCTGGTCAAACGCAGACTTGCGGGAGGCGGTCATAGATCAGGGTAAAGCCTAGCGGCGACAAACGAAAGGGGCAACGCGGCGGGAGCAGCTGCCCGCCCGCGCTCAGGGGTGCTCCCGGGCGGGACGCGACACCATCCGGCGGCCGTCCGACGGGCGGAAAGGCTTCACGAAGGCCTCGTGGAAGTCGAACCCGCCGCGGAAATCTTCGAGCGTGTCGGTCTCGGCTTTGCCGAATTCGCGGGCCTCGATCAAGTTGAAAACGATGGCCCCGATGTCCTCGCACGAGCCCACGCGCCAATGCTCGAACACCGTCGGCACCATCGGTCCGTACTGTTCCAGGGCGTAGCGGCGCACACCTTCGAGCAACTGCTGACCGCTGACGTGGTGCTCCACGTAGGGATCGGCGGCCTTTTTCTTGGACTGGCGGGTGGTGAACTCCAGAGCGTCGCGCACGAACAGATACGCCTCCCGGTCAAAACGCGCATCCCGGGCGATGATGGCGTCCACCTTGGCGGAAAACGAATCGGAAGCGTTCATGGAGGCCTCTCAGGGGACGGACGGCGGACGGACCGCGCCGGCGTCGACAGCGACAACGGCCGCCGGCGTGCGCAGACGCCGGGCATCGCGCCAGTGCTTGACCGCCGCTCCGGTGACCAGGGCGCAGAGGACCGCTGCCACCAGGCATTGTTCGCGGAGAGTAAGAGAGAACATGGCGGACCCTTGAAAGAACCCTCCGGCGCGAGGAGGTTCTTCGGCGCGAGGATGAATACCGTCGCCCTTTGTTCCTGTCAAACGCGTGGCCGGCGGCTTTTTGCAGCGTGCAGCCTCGTGCTGGCGCTAGGCGTCTTCCTCGGACCGGACGCGCCGGCCGAACCGCCGGCCTGGCAGCGCGAACTCGGCGCAGCCCGGCTGGCGGAAGCCACGGCCACTC
>CAXTMD010000043.1:0-16553 GCA_964245035.1 uncultured Chthoniobacterales bacterium | reverse complement strand
ACGCAGCCACGAGGGCTCGCGGCGATGAAGCGCTCGATCTGCTCGAGCGTGGCGCCGCTGGAGCGGTTGGACAGGGTCACCCAGGCGCCCAGTTCCCAGCGGCGGCAGGGTCGGCCGCCGAGTTGGCGGGCTACCTCCCGGCAGACGGACTCCTTGCCGCTCGCCGCCGGGCCAACCAAGAGCGGCACGCTCCAGCGCGGCAGCAAGCGAGTGGGAAGCGCGGCGGTGGTGACGCGGATGCGCGCCTGCGCGTGCGCCAGGAGCTGCTCGCAAGCTGCCTGTTGATCGGTGCTCAAGATGGTGGTCGGGAGCGAACCGGAAGCGTTGCTGGTTGGTGTCATGTGTCCGAAAGGGAAAAAGCGGGAGCAGAGGAAGTTCTGGGGAGAACGAACGCAGGCAGGCGGCGACAGGCCGGCAGCGACAGGCCGGCAAGGCTGCGCAACCAAGAGGAACGATGTCGCTGGTCGCGTGGACCTGCGGAACCAGCGACCTTGGGGGGTCAGTAGGCCACGTCCACGGTCCCGAGTGGACAGCCTCCCGCCGCGGAGATGGGTGGTGCCGAACGGCCGGAACGATCCGGCTACCCCAGGATGGCCCGCCGGAACGGCTCGTTGCCGATGGTGTTGCCACTGCCCTCCTCCAGCAGCCCGGCAAGCTCCAGCGGGGCAAGCGGCGGCAAGGCTCCCGCCCCGGCGATGGCTTGCACGTCGGCGTAGAGGCCGGTGATGGAAGCGGTCACCCGCTCCAGCTGCTTCTCGCGCCGGTGCCACATGGTGGTCAAAGCGCGCTTTTCCTTGGCTAGATCCGCACCCATGTCCGTGTAGATGGTCACCAGCGACTCGACGTGGCGCCGGAACGTGTCGCCGGTCAGGTAGGCGTACACCAGCTCGGTCTTCTGCCCGCGGCCAACGGCGGCCTGCCGGTGGCTGGCCACTTGGAGCAAGCCCAGGCGCAGGGCGAGGGCCAAGCTGGGCAAGCAGGCAAGGTTGGTCACCCACACGCCGTCCACCAGCGCGAAGGTGGTGACCTCCTTGGGCAGGGCGGCGGTGACGAGCACAGCGACATCAGCCTGTTCGGCGCGCTGGTCGTCGCGCAGCTTGGTCGTCCACCCAGGGCTCCACTTGGCGGTATGCTTGCTCTCGTAGAGGATGGTGGCGCAGGGTGGCTGGCCGGGTGGGCAGACGTGCTGGCGCACGTCGGCCCCGTTCACGCCACGGGCAACTGGCTCGATGGTGTCGGCAGGAAACGCTGTGCGCAGCGCCTCCTCCAAGCACACCTCGCACGCCTCACCGCGCCGCTGCTCGCCGCCGGTCTCCAGCTTGCGGCGCAGGTCCTCGACTTGGCGGCGTAGCGCGTCGTTTTGCTGGGCGTGCTCGGCCTCACGCAGCCGTTGCGCCTCAGCGTAAGCCGAGGCCAGTTCTTGGCGTGCACGGGCGCGTTCGGCTTCCAGCGTACGGGTGAGTTCGTCTCGCAGGCGCATGCGCTCGGCGTCCAGGCAACGGGCGTTCTGCACTTCGAGTTCTTGCTGGGCCGCTTCGATGCGAATCTTCTCGCGCCGCAGTTCGATCTCGTGCTTACGCAGATCAGCTAAGGCGGCACCTTGACGGGCAAGTTCCTCTTCCATCGCTTTGCGTTCCGCCACGAACTCGTCGTGGGCGCGCTGCGTCGCCTCGCGGCGGGTGGTGTCAAGCTGCGCTTGAATGCGTTGCAGAGCAGCCTCGCGTTCGGCGGCGGCGGTTTCTAGCTCTGCTAGCTTCGCCGCGTTGTGGCGAGCGGCTTCCGCTTGCGCGACCTGAGTCAAATCGCGGGTGAGGTTTTCGCGTTCCCTCGCTAAGCGAGCGTCGTAATTGACGCGCAGTTCTGCGTCGATCTTGCCGCGCAGTTGACTGGTGAGCGCGACTTCAATGAGGAAATCGTGCTTGCACTTTGGGCACTGGATGGTGTTTTCAGCTTTCATGTTGTGGCTGCGTTTTGGTCCTCTTGATTGTGTATGTGGATCAAGACCACCGAACGCTCGGACACGTCGGAATCACCGCGACAGATATCGAGGTTCGTTGTAGGCTCGTCTGTCCCACTCATAACTACAAATTTTGTATAGTGCAAGAAAAACATCAAATTTCGTTGTTATTTCGTTCTCGACTACAAACCTTGTTGTCAGAACGCGGCGTTTCTCAGAGGCAAGTTGCTCTGGCCACGGGACTTAGTCAGCAGACCGTCAATAACTATTTACGCGCGGTGTCCAAACTCCCGGGTGCACACGAGCTGCTTGCTCTCTCCCGCTACTTCGGGGTGTCGATGGAATACTTTGTGGATGATACCAAGGGGATACACCCTAACCCTGCCGAGAAAACGGTGAGCAAACCGATACCCGTCGTTCCAGCATCCGAGGTGCGCCGGGCGGCGGCGCGGCTGGATCGGTACGCCGAAGAGTTACGCGTAGAAGCCGAGCGATTGAAAAAGCTCGGCGGTAATCCGTAGAAGGTTAGCCGACGGATCGCATCAGATCGTAAGACTGACTCTCTACTTCCCTCGAAGAAGTAAACGACTTGTTCTCGCGAGGTCGCGGCAGCGCCTTGGTGGTTGCCCGGGCCCAGAAGGGGCCGAGCCCGGGCAATTCGCGCTTTGCGCGAAAACCAAGGTCGCGGGAAGCAAGTCGTCGAGTCGTTGAGGTTGAAGCAGCGTGTCGATCTGTGCACCATCAAGTGACGTCACGTCGAAGGCTCCATGCAACCAGACTGATTCACGTTGCTGAAAACATTGTCCCGGCGGCTAGGATCCGGAATCTTCCGAGTCACGTGGTTGTTTTAAGACGGCCGCAAAACAGCTTGGCTGCCCGAGTCATCACGCACTCTGCCCAGGGCACGTTCAGATACATCCCGAGTTTGATTGTCAGCAACGGTGCCCAACACTCTTCCCGTAAAACAGAGAAAAGCTGAGCACAGTCGTACTCGGCTTTGGCAAGCAGGCTTCTTGGCCAGTTGTGTACTGGCACCCATCTTTGTCGCAGGGGGCAGGAGAGTGACGCGCAGCAAAACGAGCACTTTTCGCCGAAGGTAACATGTAGTACGAGGACGTACTTTTACCTCTAGAAAGCGTCTGACTGCCACGTGACTGCCAAGATTTGACCCGCATCCATGCCGAAGAAGCCCGCCAAAACCAAGCCTGCCTGGCCGCGCATCCGGCCTGTCACGAACAAAGACGGCAGCGCGTCCTACATGGTGGACACCCGCCTGCCGGCGGCAAGGGCAGACGGCTTTTCTTCGACACCAAGATTGAGGCGCAGACCGTGGCCGAGCAGGCCCGCATCAAGCGGCGCAACGAGGGAGAATCCGCCTTTCTGATTTCTGCCGGTGACCGCATCGACGCCGAGAATGCGCTCCGGGTCCTGCGCAAACACGGGGTGACCCTCAAGCAGGCCGCCGACTTTGCCATCCGCCACCTGAGCACCATCGTCAACGCCAAGCCCATCGGTGAGGTGGTGGAGGAGCTGCTCGTGCGCCTGGAACAGGACGGCGCTTCCGGCGACCACCTCAACGCGGTGCGCAGCACTTGGCGGCGGTTCGCGGCTGACCATCCCCGTCTGAACACCACTGACTTCGATGCACTCATGGTCGACCGGTGGTTGCGCGGCCTCAGGGGCATCTCCGGCGGCACGCGCAACGACGACGCGCGCCGACTCTCCAGCCTGTTCATCTACGCGGTCAAGTTCCGGTACGCCGTCGAGAACCCGCTCAAGGCCGTGGAGCGGGTCAAGATCAAACCCGGGATGCCGAAGGTCCTGACCATCCCGCAAGTCATCGACTTGCTGCGGGCGGCCGACCCGGTCTTCATGCCCTGCCTGCTCCTGGGGGTGTTTGCAGGACTGCGCCCGTTGTCCGAAGTCTGCCGTCTGACCTGGGAGCGCATCAATTTTGAGACGAAGGAAATTTACATCGCTCCGGGCTGCACCAAGAACACGAAGTCCGTTCGTTACGTCGGGATCTCTGACAATCTGCTCGAATGGCTGCTGCCCTACCGGCAGCCCGCTGGACCCATCGTCGCTTCGCGCAAAGTCTACCAGCGGGCCATGAAGCGTGCCTGCGTGAAGGCAGGCTTTGGCGCGCAGGCGGCGGAGGCTGCGACCGCTGACAAGGAAGAGGAGAGCCGCTATAGAGAATGGACGAAGGACGTGCTGCGCCACACCTACTGCTCCATGTACCTGGCCAAGCACCGGAACATGGCGGCGGCCATCGACCAGATGGGCCACACGGGCTCGACCATGATCTTCAAGCACTACCGCTCTGTCGTCACCGCCAGGGACGCGGAAGTGTTCTGGAGCCTGCGTCCCGTGTCGCTCGCTTCCAAGGTAGTTCGGCCCGGGCTGCTGCTGCCCGAGCTGGCAGGCGAATACCTTGCCACCCTCACGTCCGGACAGACGGGCAACCTCCAGACGATCCGTTCGGTGTGCACGCGCTTTGCCGCGGCTTACCCACTTCTGAGAGCGTGCGAGGTGCAGGCCGGCCACGTTGAGGACTGGCTGGCAGAACTGCCGCTGAGCGAGGGCAGTCGGCACGCCTACAGCGTCAGGCTCTCCGGGTTGTTCCGCTGCGCCCTGGCGCATGGCTACGTGCTCGGCAACCCCGCCGTGCGCCTGCGCGGTGGGCCGTTCCTCGACGTGGCGAAACCGAGTGGGACGAACATCGTACCGATGACGGCGGCGGCGTGAGGGTTGGGGCGCTCACCGCTTGCTTTCGTACTCCGCCAGACTGGCGTTGTGCTCGGGCGACTCGATCCACCAGTCATCCTTCTTACTCCATCCCACCTTGAAAGGCTGCGCGTGGCGCTTGATCAGCAACGTCTTAGGTAGATAGATCGGCGTTGTCGTAGACGCGGTATGCGCCGGTTGCTTGCTCTCCCCGTCGGCAAGCACCTCGTGGAGAGATGGACCCATGGACGCAGCACCCTTCGCAATGTCGCCCAAGATGTCCAGGCGGCAGCTGGATGGATGAGGCGATGCCGCTCGGGAGGCTCGTCTGTCACGCCTCTTCAAGCGGTATCGCAAGCCAAAAGAATTAGCTGAAAATATTTTAGTCTCCCGCCAAAGCGCGCCGTTACATTCCACCCATTATGCAACTTCCGGCGGACCTGAAATCACCACGCCAAAACTTGCGTGCAAATTTTTTGTGCCTGCTGCTTATCGCGGCTGTTATCATTCCAATACATCGCAATTATCTCTCCAAACAAGACACCTGACGAGCAGTAGCCGCGCCCACAATTTTGTCCCTACACACGCGTTCTAAAAAGAAAACTGACCCAGAGAATTCACGGACCAACCCACCTTGTCTGATGAGCAAACATCCACCACTCGACCCCGCCGCGGTGGCGCGCGTGCAGCAGGTAGTGCAACGCACCGCGCCGAAGCGTTCGCGCAGTCGTTTGGTCGATTTAGAGGCTGCGCTCCTCGAGTTGCGCGCGAAGCACTGCACCTACGAACATATCCAGAACCTTCTCGATCAGCAGATCGGTTGGCGACCAGCGATCTCGACCCTGCACGACTTCGTCAAGGCCGCAAAAAAGCGTCGGGCCAAGGCGCGCCCCGTTGTTGCAGCTCAATCCGAAGCGGTAGCCCCTCCATCGCTAGACAGACCCTCTGCTCATCCCAAGATGCCCGCCGAAAAGACGTCGCTTGGCGCAAGGATCCAATCGCTCAAGGCACGGGCAGCGCACAGCGATGCCGGGCCAAACGCAGAGCTGTTCAAGTTTGATCCCACTCAACCACTCCTTCCCGACTCGACCAAAAAAACCCAAATATAACTACCATGCCAAAGCGTAAAACTGACGAAGTACAAGCTTACCATAAACTCAACATCGTCACCATGGGTGGCAAGGGAGGCGTTGGCAAGACGACCTTCATGACCGCACTTGCGGAGTGGTTCCAGCACCACCGTATCCCTGCGGGCTTGCTCGACTTAGACAGCGAGAACCGAACCAAGGGCGGACTGCAGTTCTTCTATCGAGACGCCGAGAAGGTCAACGTGCGCGAGCGCGACGGTCTCGACGTGTTTTTTGACTCCCTCGACCGCGAAGAAGCTGTGGTGCTAGCCGACATGGGCGCAGGCCAAGGAGATGCCGCCACCCAGTGGTTCCGCGACCTGTACCACCAGGCTAGCAAGCGGGGAGCGGGGTTCCTGATGGTGGGGCTGGTCACCGACGAGCCGGCCAGTGTCACTAGTGTTTTGCAATGGGCCGGTGAGCTGCAGGACAAAGTGAATTACTTGATCGTGATGAACGAGATGAACGACCCGGAAGCCAAGTTCGTGCACTGGGAAGATGCTCCCGCGGCCCAGGATTTTCGCTCCAGGTTCCGGCCAAGCGTCATGCGGATGAGGAGTCGCTTGCCCGAGTTGCAAAACTACATGGGCGACCATGGTTTGAGCCTACAGACCATCGTCGATGGCCAGGCCGAGGCATCGCAGTACCGCCGCGTGCGCTACCTCTCGCAAGCGGACATGATCCGCACTCAGATCTTCACTGAGTTCGACCGGGTCATCCCGCCCTACCTGCCAGTGCTTGACTAGCCTAATTCTCCCACAACAAACCTTAGAAAACCTATGCCCGACCACGAACCTATTATGCCTGACGACGAACCCAACATGTTTGACCGCATCGAGCGTTGGATCCCCGAGGACCTGCGCGCCGAGTACCGGCGGTTTACCCGCGACGTCAGACACCTGGAGCCAGATGACCCGATCATGCGGTGCATCTTGGCGATGGGCATCTTCACCGTGGTGATCCAACAAGCCCCCGCAGCGATAGTCGGGCCACTCAGCGAGTTTCAGCAAACGGTCGGTTCATTGCTGGCTGCGCTGGACGAGCGCGCCGCTTCGCTCCAGAAGCTACATGAGAATGTGGTTTCGCCAGCGCATCTGGAACGCGTAGCAAAATACATCACGCAGCAGCTTGAGAAACTGATCGGCCTGTACCTGCATCCGCTTGCAAAAGACAAGGCACTAGCCCTGCGCGAAAAGACGCAGATGCTCGACCAGTGGCTGGATCGTTTGACCTCGAAGGCCCAAGTAACGATCCGCGAGTTCAACAACGTATCGCCAGCCATCGAGCAACAGCTTGCAAAATTGGAGAAAGTGCACTTGACGCTCCAAAAGTCCCTCGAAAGAAGCGTCACCGAGCGGGTGCGACTCGAGCGCAGTGGACAGCCGTGGCGATGGGTCTTGGCGACGGTGGCTGCTTTTATCGCTGTTGGGTTGTTCGGGTTTTGGGTTGGCCGCAATTGGGATGCACATGGTCGTCCGACGACCTCCTCCGTGCAGAGCATGGCAGACCACTGGATAGCGACGCATAAGACACAGGGCAACGAACGCGCCGGGCGAAAGCCGGCGTCAGATCTGCTCGGTTTGGGAGCAATCTTCAACGTCGATCGTGCGTGATTTCCCTGCGTCGCAATTTGTCCGTGCCGAGTTCTTCCTCAGAGCCGAGAACTGGCCGAAAATTAGCCGAAATCCGGTCGAAACTTTCGGCTTTCTTTCGGCTGCCGGATTTTGCCTTTGGCTGCGCAAAGGGGAGATGTCTGATGGATCTACAGCCGAGTCACCGCGTTGTTCGCTCACGCAAGCGGAGCTGGTAAACGTCGACCAACCATGTTGAGAATCGTCGAGATGGCTGGAAGCGAGCCTGCAAAGGCGTATTATACAGCCGCACTTGCGCGCGCCGACTACTACGTCTCTGGAGGCGAAATCGTCGCTCAGTGGCGGGGCAGAGGCGCGGTTCTACTTGGATTGGGCGGTGAGGTCGTGACCCAAGAGACCTTTGGTCGACTGGCCGATAACCGGCACCCCCAACACCCCGACGAGAGCCTGACCGCTCACACCCGCACACACCGTCGCGTCGGCTACGATTTTAATTTTCACGCGCCGAAAGGGGTATCGGTCGTGCATGCTTTGAGCGGTGACGAACGGCTGAAAGCCGCTTTCATCGAGGCGGCCCGTGCCACGATGGACGAAGCGGAATGCTCCATGCAGGTGCGTGTGCGCACCGGGCGCAACACGGATGTGGATCGTGTAACAGGCAACTGGGTGTACGGCGAGTTCGTCCACCTGACTGCGCGCCCTGTTGAAGGGGCCGATGTGCCAGACCCTCATCTGCATTGTCACTGCACCGCGATGAACGCCAGCTACGATGCGGCAGAAGCGAGGTGGAAAGCAGGCCAGTTTTGGGCAATCAAGCGTGAGGCCTACTACTACGAGGCGGCGTTCCATGCCCGCTTTGCGCGGGCTGTCCAGGCGCTCGGCTACCGCATCGAAGCCCGTGGTAAGTACTGGGACATAGCTGACGTACCAACTTCGGTCGTCGACAAGTTTTCCAAACGCACCGAGCAGATCGAGGAGTTCGCAAGAGAGCGCGGAGTGACAGATGCCAAGGAAAAAGATCGCCTCGGCGCTCGCACACGTGCGGGTAAGCGCAAAGGATTGACTGATGCTCAACTCAAAGCGGCTTGGTTGGAGGGGTTGTCGGCAGACGAACAGGCAGCCATCCAAAGCATACGCGGCAAACCAAGCATAGCGCATAACATCCTGGGTCAGACGGAAGACACCAGCGTGGCACGTACCTGTGTGCAGTTCGCAGTCAACCACACCTTTGAGCGCCAATCGGTCGCAAGCGAACGGAGGCTCGCCGAGATCGCTTTGCGCCATGGCCTCGGCGCTGGGATTGAACCCGTCGCCGTCTGGGAGGAAGTGGAACGTCTGGTCGGCAGCCACGCGATCTATCGCCGCCAGGTTCAGGATCAGTGGCATTGTACCACCAGAGAAGCCTTCGCAGAGACCAGCCGCTGCATCGACTTTGCGCGCGACGGCATGGGACGATGCCGGGCGCTCGCCCCGGCTTGGCAGATCCGGCGTCCTGAACTCCTTCTACCCACCGCCGCCGACCAGCGCAACGCGATTGAGCATGTCCTCCGCGCCCCGGATCGGGTGATCGCTGTGCGGGGTAGGGCCGGCACCGGCAAAACGTTCGCCAGCCAAGAGATCGCGGCCGCACTCCGGGCAGCAGGCATGCGCATCCAAGCGCTGGCACCGACGTCGAAGGCGGCTGGCGTGCTCCGAGAAGAAGGTTTTGCCGACGCGGACACGGTGGCGCAGATGCTCGTCAACGCCGAACTCCAAGCTTCCATCGCAGGCGGGGTCCTGCTGGTCGATGAAGCTGGTCTCTTGTCGGCGCGGCAACTCGACCGGCTCTTCCACATTGCCCGGGAGCAGCGCTGCCGGGTGTTGCTCCAGTACGATCTGGCCCAGCATAGAGCGGTCGAACGCGGCTCGCCCGTGCGTGACCTTGAGCGCTACGCGGGTTTGCGTGCGGCCGAGATCCATGTGGTGCGGCGCCAGAAGGTCGCCGACTACAAGGCGGCCGTGCGCGACCTGAGCCGCGGCGAGTACAGTTCCGCGTTCCGACGCTTCGCCGACATGGGCGCACTTGTCCAAGCACCCGAGGCGCAGGAACGCGTTCGCCGCCTGGCCAGCGAGTACTTGGACGCCACGCGGGGCGAGGCGACCGCGCTCATCGTCTCGCCCACCCATCGGGAAGGTGACATGGTCACCCGGGCAGTCCGTGCGGCGTTGCGGGCCGATGGTCGCTTGGAGACGGCGGAGCACGAGGTGACCACGTTGGGGCGGCTGGGGCTGACCGCGGCGCAGCGCGGGCAGGCGCGCTGCTACGAGCCAGGCCAAGTCATCCAGTACACCCAGAACGTCTCTGTGCAGCCGGGCAGACACCCAGCTATCGAACGCGGTGACCGGCTGATCGTCAGAGAGCGTACAGCGGCGGGAAAGGTGTGGGTTGAGCGTCTGCACGCGGGCGCATCAACTCACGGCGCTGCGTTCGAGCTCGCCCTCGAAGAGGCCAAGTGGTTCGACGTGTACGAGGCGCGTCCGATTACCCTGAGTGTCGGTGATCGCATCCGCATCACCCAAAACGGCTACGTACCTCTGCTCGACTCCAAGGGTGGCGAGTCGATGGCAGCGTCGACGCACCCCCCGACATCCGTCGCCGGGCAGCGGCGACGCACAGGAGCCAAGGTAGCGAAGCTGCGGCTCATCAACAACGCGCAGTACAAGGTCGCGCGCCTCACCAAGCAGGGAGACTTAGTGCTCAACAACGGCTGGGTCCTCCCGCGCGACTACGGGCATTTCACCTACGGCTACTGCACGACAAGCCACGCTAGCCAGGGGATGACCACGGACACAGTGCTCATCTCTCAGTCCAGCGAGAGCTT
This sequence comes from uncultured Chthoniobacterales bacterium, assembly GCA_964245035.1. Taxonomy (GTDB): domain Bacteria; phylum Verrucomicrobiota; class Verrucomicrobiia; order Chthoniobacterales; family SZAS-18; genus CAHJWO01. The sequence continues at coordinate 6,289 of CAXTMD010000043.1, read as the reverse complement.
GGGCGCTTCATCGAGCGAGCAGTTCTACGTGTCCTGTTCGCGCGGGCGGACGCACATTCGGATCTACACGGACTCGATCGAGGGTCTGATGCAAGCCATCCAGCGTTCGGAGCAGCAACCCAGCGCCGTCGACCTCGTGATCTCGACCGGTGCAGGAGAAAACACCCTCAAGCAAGATGCAACCCGCCTATCTGTTCGCAGGCGGCTCAAGGAACAGCTTGCCAGAGTCATCAATTTTGCACGTTCCTGCCGAAACAACCTGCGTGCGGGCATCAAGGAAGGAGTCGCCCAGATCCTTGCGGAGGGCCGCCAGCGCTTGGCGGTGAGCACAGGTGACCAGTCACCGGCAGTGCTCAAGGAGGAACGTAGCAACAGGCGCAAAGACGTGATCATGCAAGATGGAGAACCGGTGTGTGGACCGTATAACACCCGCGCTCAAACGTGGATCGTTTCCCCCAAATCACCCGATCAAGGACCCCCATCTACCCAGATCAAGCCGGCCACTCGCAAGCAGCAGAAGCCGCGCAGCGTCTCTGTGCCAATATTTGATCCCGAGCCGCCGAGCACAGCACGCACTCAGTCGATCTAGTCACCCGCTTTGTTCCTGAAGCCACCTTATGCCTAAGCTCCCATCCAACCAGCCACCCGCCAACAAACAGCCACGAGTCGAGGGCAAAAAACTCGCCGCGTTCCTGCGCGCTGAGCACACGCAACTCGCCATCCAAGTCCGTCTGCTCGACGGCAACACACACGCATGGCCCTACGCCCATTTGGCCTACCACAGCTTAGACGGAGGCAGGCTGAGGATTTTGTTTTCCGAGCACGAGGTCGTCGTCCGTGGCCGGCACCTGGAGGCAGCAAGCGAGGCGTTATGCTTGCAGAGCCTCGTCTACCTCCAGGAGAGCGGGACCCGACAGCAAGAGGCATTTGGGAAGTCAGACCTATCCGAGGACCAACCGGCGATTGACTCCATCAACATCTACGATCGCCACTGGGATTGATGGCGCTACTCATAGTCAGGTTTTCAGTCCAGACGACGAGTTCAGCGATTTTCTTCGTCGCGGTGCTGAATTATCTTCCCGCAGTGACGTGAGCCATCAGCCAGAATGATGACTTTGGCTCTGTTGTGGTCAGCATGGCGAGGCGCAACAGCCCTCCCAGCTTACCTTTAAATGGTTGGAATCACCTTCTGCCGGCGCAGATCGTCGAAGAACCGCCCGAACATGTCCTCGGTGTCAATGCAGTCGTGGAAGCCTGCACATCGCGCCTTGATCGTGCTGGTGACGTTGTCAAAGCCCGAGCCGAAGATGAAGTCGCCGAACTGCCAGCGAACAGTTTGCTCGTAGGCCGTTGGCCGCAGTTGATGCTTACGGACGATCTCCTCCCACATCGGACCTTTGTCCGCCATGTATACCGCCAGCGGCATCGGCACGGACTCGGCTACTTCCATCCCGAACATGCGCGCGATGCGCGGCCACAGGAACTGCCAACGGAAGTAGTCGCCGTTGGTGATGTTGAAGATCTCGCCGGCCGCCGTGGGCGCGTCGCCTGCCCAGGCCGTCGCTTTGGCGAGGAGGTCGGTGCTGGTCACTTGGTAGAGCGCCTGGTAGGCGGCCAACGTGCCCGGGAAGCGTAGCGGCAAACCCATTTCTTTGGAGAGCGTCGCGTAGAGGGCGATGACCATCGTCAGGTTCTTGGGGTTGTTCTCAGGCCTGTGCGGCGTCTCAACCAACCTGGGCGAGATGATCGGCTTCCGCGCCGGGCAGGGGTTCACGGGCGGCGTCTTCATCCCTGTGGCGCTGACGGTGATCATCACCATGATGCCGCCGAACCTGCGCGGCATCGGCCAGACGATGTTCGGGCTGACCGCCACGCTGGCCCCGGCGGTGGGTCCCTACGTCGGCGGCCTGCTGACGGACAACCTCGACTGGAAGTGGAACTTCTACATCAACTTCGTGCCCGGCATTCTTATGTTCGCCACCATCCCGGCGGAAAAGATAACTTCCAGCCGGTTCGGGAAGGCGACTGGATCGGCATCGGCGCGATGGTCGTCGGTTTGGGCGCGTTCATCGCCATGCTGGAGGAAGGCCAACGCAAGGACTGGCTGGGCAGCGGATTCATCCGCAACTGCGCCTACTTGGCGGGGGTGTTCTTGCCGATCTTCATCGTGCGCGAACTCGTGACCAAGAAGCCTTTCGTCAAATTGAACCTGCTCGCCAGCCGCAACCTCGGGTTTTCCTCAGTCGTCGCCTTCGTGCTGGGCATAGGGCTATACGGCACCGTCTACCTGATCCCGGCCTTCCTGAGCGGGGTGCAGGGTTACAGCCCAACGCTCATCGGAGAAACACTCATTTGGGTAGGTCTGCTGCAGCTGCTCGTCTTTCCCATCCTGCCGCTGCTCCTCAAGAGGGTAGACATCCGCCTGCTGGTGTTCGGAGGCTCGCTGCTCTTTGCGGCGAGCTGTTTCATGAACTCGTACATGACGCCCGACTACGGCAAGCCGCAGTTCATCTTTGCTAACGTCGTGCGCGCGCTCGGCCAGCCGTTTACCATCGTGCCCATCGTGGCGCTGGCCACGGCAACGCTTTCCCCTGAGAACGCCAGCGACGGCTCGGCGGTGTTCAACGTGTGCCGCAACCTGGGCGGCGCGGTGGGCATCGCCATCTTGGACACGATCACCACGCGCCGCGAGCAGTTCCACGACTGGCGCATCGGCGAGCGGGTGACGGCCTTTGACCGCGCCTTGCAGGGCCGGGTCTCTCCCCCGCATTTAACGCGATTCTCTTGAGGAAAGTCCGGAGCAGTGCGGCGTGAAGGGAGAGTGACTGATGACCCATCCGCCCGCCGGAAGCACCCTGCCAATACCTTGCGCTTCGCCTGCTCATAGCTTTGGGCTATGAGGGTTTCAAACGACGATTTCTTTGATTTTCCCCTCCTCCAGCAGCTTCTTTTCAGGGTGCGAGGAGGGCAGGGCCTGGACCCGCGCGCTCCCTTTGCCCTCAAAGCAGTCGCTGACGATGCGCACGTAGTGCTGCAACGGCAGCGAGAAATCCTTTTTGCGCCAGACCAGAAAGGTTTTGCTGTACACCTCCTCCGCCATCGGGTGGAACGTCGCGCCTTCGTGCGGCAGCCGCAGGCACGACTCGGGCAGCAGGGCCACGCCCATCTCCAGCGCTACAAGGTGGATGAGCGTGGCGGTGCTGTTGGACTCGTGCGTGATCTTCGGGGTGAAGCCCTCGTCGCGGCAGACCTTGTTGAGCCAGTCGCGGGTGCCCGGGTAATCGTCCTCGCACAACGAAATGAACGCTTGGTCCGCCAAGTCCCTAAAGTGGAGCACCTTCTTGCCTTTGAGCGGAAAGGTGTCGGGCACGACGGCCATCATCCTGCTCTTGGTGACCGCCATGCTCTGCAATCCCTCCAGAGAGGGCAGCCCCGGCTCGCGCACGAAGCCAATCTGGATCTTGTTTTTGTGCAAGGCCGCGATCTGTTCGGCGGCGGTCATCTCCAGCAGGTTAAGCAGAACTTTGGGCCACACCTTGCGGAAGGCGCTCAGGGTCACTGGCAGCAGGTCGTACTGCATGTCGAGCATGTAGCCGATTTTGAGCGGTCCTGTCTCGCCTTTGCCGTGGCTGCGCAGGTCGTTCACGTCCGCTTCGACCTGGGAGAGTACCTGCTTGGCCCGGGCCAAAAAGAAGTGGCCAGCCTCGGTCAGTTCCAGCCGCTTCTTGTCACGGTGGAAGAGTTTGACGTGCACCTCCTCCTCCAGGTTCCTGATCTGGCGGGTCAGCGAAGGTTGGGCCAAGCGCAAGCTCTTCGCCGCTTTGGTGACGCTCAGCTCGTCGGCCACGGCGACAAAGTAGCGCAGGTGTCGAAGTTCCATGGGGCAGGGCGAAGGGATGAGCGAGCAAGTTGGCGTGGCTGAGGGAGAAGTCTGGTTGTAGCCCCTGCCGGGAACCTTGGCAAGGTGCCAGCACAGGCTCCTTCCAGGTGCCGGAAACAGCGGTCCTCGACCCAAGCACCCTCCTCTGGATCATAGATAAAAGGTATGGGGACATCGCCCAGGAAGTATCGATTGCGGGCCAACCAGTCGCCTGCGCCGAAGCGAACCAGAGCTTACAGAAACGATCAGCGTTCCTCAAGCGGGCGCTGACCGGCCAACACGCTGGCTAGCGGCAATCCGTCGTACGGAGAGGCCGCCCGCACGTTTCCGTTGAAGGCGGCTTGCTCCCACCACGAGCGGCTGTCCCGCAACAGAAACTCTTTGTTAACACTCCTCCCTGCGCCCAGACGCGGACGAAGCGCGTGCATAGCCGTCGGCTATCAGCGCTGCATTCGAGAGGTATTGGAATCGCCGTTTGCCACCGTGTTTGGTGCCGAGGCAAAAGGGCTGCGCCGACGGTTCTCGAACCCACGACGCAGCGGAGCTTCAACGCAAGGAACACGCCAGCGTGCCGGAGTTGTCACAGGCTCTTCCCGACCCGCCGATGGCATGTGCCCAGTAGAGATTTCGCAAAGCAGAAAACCAATCCAACCGCAACAAACCCATGAAATCGCTCAACTCCTTCAACGCCGCCAACCACTCTGACCTGTTCGACTACAGCATCATGGACCAGAACAACGAGAGCCTCGGCACCGTCCACAGCCTATGGGCCAACCACGACTCGGGTCAGCTCGAATTTCTCGGGGTCAAGACCGGCTGGCTCTTCGGCTCCAACCACGTTGTGCCCGTTGGCAAGGCGCAGTTCGACGAGGCCAAGCGCACGATCCAGGTGCCTTACACGTTGGCCTTGGTCAAGGATGCGCCAACCATGGACGCCGACGCCGAGATCACCGATGCGCAGGAGGCGGAGATCTTCCGCTACTACGGTGGTGCCCGCAGTTCCACCACGACGGCGACCACTTCTACGACCCGGGCCGCCGCAGCCGCCGACAGCACGAGCGCGGCGGCGACGGAGTTCGCTGCAGGTGCCATGGGCGGAACGACGGCTCGCACGGCGCAGGGCAGCGACGACATCGAAGTTCCCCTGAGCGAGGAAGAGGTCAAGGTCGGCAAGCGCACGGTGGACGCCGGTGCGGTGCGCCTGCGCAAGGTCATCCGCACGGAGATCGTCAACCAACCCGTGGAAATCCGCCGCGAGGATGTGGTGGTCGAGCGCGTCTCGGCCGACCAGGTGCACGCCGGCGCGGCCACGGCCGACTTCAAAGATGAAACCATCGATGTACCGCTGACCCGCGAAGAGGTCGTCGTCTCCAAAGAGGCGCATGTCGCCGGTGCCGTGCGCGTCAACAAGACGGCCACCACCGAGACCCAGAACGTCAGCGAGACGGTCCGCAAGGAAGACGTGGAAGTGCTCCGCGACGGCAAGACCGTGGCCGAGGGCGACGAGCGCACGAAGCGCTGAGCGAAACTTACCCGTCCAATTTGCTGCTGACTTACCACTTGCTACGACCATGGCTAACCAGGACACGTTCCGACCCGCGACCGCGACCACTACCGGCGGACCGGTGGAAACCACCTCCTACCGGGAGACCAGCACAGCCCCAGTGCACACCCATGCGCTGGACACGGCGGTGCCGGCGCCTGCGCACGCTCATCCACGCGTCTCGTGGGGAGCGATCTTCGCCGGAGCTGTCATGGCGCTGGTCGCGCAACTCGCCTTCTCGCTCCTGGGCCTTGGCTTGGGCGCGAGCGCGGCGAACCCGTACAGCGATAACCCGGTGGGCGGTCTTGGCTTCGGGGCGGCGATCTGGACGCTGCTCAGCGTGCTGATCTCGCTCTTTACCGGCGGCTACGTCGCCGGGCGGCTGGCCGGGATGCCGCGCAGGCAGGACTCGATGCTGCACGGCTTGGTCACCTTCGGGTTGACCAGCCTGCTGGGCTTCTACCTGCTCACTAGCGGATTGGGCAGCCTGATCGGCGGGGCAGGCAGTCTCGTGTCCTCGGTGGTGTCCAAAGCCACGTCTGCCGCGAGCAACGCGGCACCGGGGCTGGTGGACTCCGCCAAGGACAAGCTCCAGGAGAGCGGCATCGACACCTCTGACATCCAAGGTCAGGTGGACCAGTTGCTGCGACAGACCGGCATGCCCGCGCTCCAGCCCGAGAACCTGCAAGCCCGCGCGCAGAACGCCGCCGACCAGGCGCAGGGCACCGCCCAGAACGCCGCGCAAGACCCCAATGCCGCCAACACGGACATTAAGGGTCTGGTCAACAAGCTCTTTGGTCAGAATCAGGATGTGGCCGACCAGGCGAAGAACCGCGAGGCGCTGGTCAACGTGATCATGAGTCGCA
>CAXTMD010000042.1:0-16706 GCA_964245035.1 uncultured Chthoniobacterales bacterium | reverse complement strand
GCACCCGGAAGCCGTCATGCCCGGCTACACGCACCTCCAGCGTGCCCAACCGGTGCTCTTTGCCCACCACCTGCTCGCGTACGTGGAGATGTTTGACCGCGACGCGGGCCGGCTCGCCGACGCCGCGGCGCGGATGGACGTGCTGCCGCTGGGCAGCGGGGCCATCGCGGGCTCGACCGTCGTGCTCGACCGAGCGCTGGTCGCCGCCAAGCTGGGGTTCCCGCGGGTGAGCGAAAACAGCATGGACGCCGTCAGCGACCGGGACTTTGCGTGCGAGTTCCTTTCGGCCGCCGCCCTCGTCGGCATGCACCTCTCGCGCCTGAGCGAGGATGTCATCCTGTGGGCGACGAGCGAGTTCCGCTTCGTCACGCTCTCCGACGCGTTTACCACCGGCTCCAGCCTGATGCCGCAGAAGAAAAATCCCGACGTGGCCGAACTGACCCGCGGCAAGACCGGGCGGCTCTACGGGAATTTGTTCCGGCTGCTGACGATCCTCAAAGGGCTGCCCATGACCTACAACCGCGACCTCCAGGAAGACAAGGAGGCGGTGTTCGACAGCGTGGACACGCTCAAGGCGGCGCTGACGGTGTTCGCCGGGATGCTCGCGGAGGCCCGGGTGGAAACGGCCGACATGGCCCGCGCGACGGCCGACCCGCTGCTGCTGGCGACGGACCTGGCCGATTACCTGGTGCTGCGCGGCGTGCCGTTCCGGCAGGCGCACGAGGTCGTGGGCAAACTCGTGGCGCTGACCCTGGAGCGAAAGACCGGCTTCGCGGAGATTTCGCTGGAAAATTACCGGGCGGCGAGCCCGGTCTTCGGCGAGGACGTTTACGGGGTGCTGGACGTGCGCCGTTCGCTGGAAAGCCGCCGCGCGGCGGGCGCGCCATCGTTCGACAACGTGCGTCGGCGGCTCGAACATTGGCAATCCACCCTCCAGGAAGAAACCGCTTCATGAAAAAATCTTCGATCATCGCCGACAAGAAAGGCTGGCGCACCGTCCGCGAGGAATCCAAGTACAAGGACCCCAACGTCGAGGTGACCATGCAGGAAGTGTTCACCCCTTCACGCCAGGACAAGCCCGCACGGTGGACGGTCGTGCACCGCAAGGCCGCGGTGGTCGTCGCGCCGATGACCGCCGAGGGCAAACTCGTGCTCGTGCGCCAGGAACGCATCCCGGTGCGGGCGCTCCTGTGGGAGTTCCCGGCCGGGCAGATCGACGAGGAGGACGCGGACGACGAGGCCGTGGTGCGCGCGACGGCGGTGCGCGAACTCCAGGAGGAAACCGGCTACGAGCTGACAGCCGGCATCGAGATGGTGAACCTGGGATATTTCTTCACCTCGCAGGGGTTCACGGACGAGCACAACCACCTTTTTCTGGCCAAGGGCGTGATGCCGTCAAAGGCGGGCGCTTCGCACGACGAGGGCGAAGGGATCGTGGACTGCCGGGAGTTCGCGCCCGAGGAGTTCCGGCGGATGGTGGCCGAGGGTGAAATCAACAACGCCAACACCCTGAGCCTGTACGCGCGGCTGTGCGCGCGAGGGTTGATCGAATAAGCTCAAGGCCCTGTTGCCTCTCTGGGCAATCCCGGATTCTTCCGGCGGGGCGCAAGGGCGCATGCTGGTTGTCCAAACAAAAATAGGGTTGCCTCGGAGAGGCAACCCTACCTTGGACGATCAAGCCGCTACGCGGCTTGTTTTCAGAAGCCAACGCCGACTCGCACGCCCGGCGCGTAGCCGTAAGGATAGTCGTACCGGCGGAAGTGACGGCGATGGTAGTAGCGCGGGTACCCGACGACCGCGACCACGGGCGGAGGCGGCGGGTAGCAATAAGGCCGGTCAGCGACGCGGCCTTCGTAGTAGCGCGGCGCGGGCCGTTCGTAGGAATACGCCGGGCCGTCGTCGCCCGCACGGACGGTTTGACCAAGGGCGCAGAGACTGCACAGCGCGGCACCGAGAAGCAGCAGTTTTTTCATGTTTGGAGGTGGAAGCGAACGGGTCTGTGACAGACCATCTAAGTAGACGCCGCTTGCCCCGAACTATTCAAGATGGATCTACCCGACGCTTGCGTCCGGCCGGACGACCCGATCAGCGCGGTCTCGGCATGCGCCGATCAACCGGGCGTTGGGTTCGTCGGTCGCTTCGATCCAGGCACGCGCCTGCTCCGGCGTCCGGCCGAAGGTGACGTGCCGGGCGAGCAGCCACGCCTGCCGCTGCGCCTCGTCGCCTTCGACGAACCACACCTCGTCCAGCAGGGAACGCACCTCCTGCCACGCGCCGCCGAACAGCAGGTAATTCCCCTCCGAGATGATGAGCCGCTTTTCGTCCGGGACCGCGATCTCGCCGGCCACGGCTTCCTCGATCTCGCGGTGAAAGGCCGGGGCGTAGACCGTCTCGCCCGCCGTTGGCCGCCGCAGCCGCCGCAACAGGGCCACGTAGCCCGCGGCGTCGAAGGTGTCCGGCGCCCCCTTGCGCGCGGCCCGGTCCAGGCGCCGCAGCTCGGCGTTGGCCAGGTGGAAGCCGTCCATCGGTACGATGACTGCCGCCCCGCCGAAGTGGTCATGCAGCCGTGCGGCCAGCGTCGATTTGCCGGCTCCCGGCGAGCCGGTCAGCCCGAGGAGCACGCGGGTGCCGCGCGCCAGCAATTCCTCGACACGCGCGACCGGGTTTTCGCAGAGGGGTGGCATGGGGAGATATCAATAGGCTTTCGCCCACAACACCCGTCGGCGGCTCGGCCGGCCGCTGACGATGCAGCGGCCTTCCTCCTCGGGCGCGTCGGTGGGGATGCAGCGGATCGTCACCTTGAGATCCTCTTTGATTTTTTCCTCGCTCTCGGCCGTGCCGTCCCAGTGCGCCCGCACGAAGCCGCCGTGGATCTCTGGCTTGTCCGGGTTCTGCGCGGTGAAGAACGCGTAGAACTCCTCCGTCGTGTCGATGTCGCGCGTGTGCGCGTCGCGAAACGCCACGGCGCGTTCGTAGAGGTTATGTTGGATGGCGTTCAGGATGCCGGGCACGCGCATGGCGAACTCTTCCATCACCAGGAACTCTTTCTCCTTCACGCCCTTGTCGCGGCGGGTGACGGCGACCGTGCCCTTCTCCAGGTCGCGCGGCCCGATCTCCACGCGGATCGGCACGCCCTTCTTGATCCACTCCCAGTTCTTGACGCCGCCGTTGAGGTCGCGCGTGTCGATCTCCACCTCCGGCGGGGCGTTGTGGTAAATCTCCTCGCGGATGCGCGTGGCCAACTGGTGCGCGGCCTCCAGCACGGCGGCTCGCGTTTCCTCCTTTGGCGTGATGGGCAGAATGACGACGTGCGTCGGCGCGACGCGTGGCGGCAACACGAGACCATCGTCGTCGGAGTGCATCATGATGAGCGTGCCGATGAGCCGTGTGCTCATGCCCCAGCTCGTCGTCCAAGCGAACTCCTCCTTGCCGTCGCGCCCGAGGAACCGGATGCCTGCGGCGTGGGAGAAGTTTTGTCCGAGGAAGTGCGACGTGCCGGCCTGGATGGCCTTGCGGTCCTGCACCATGGCTTCAATGGTCAGCGTCTGCTCCGCGCCGGCGAAGCGTTCGCCCTCGCTCTTCTCGCCCTTGTAGACGGGCACGGCGAGGTGGTCGCGCACGAACGTCTCGTAGACGCCGATCATTTTCTCCGTCTCCTCGCGCGCCTCGGCCTCGGTCTCGTGCGCGGTGTGGCCTTCCTGCCAGAGGAACTCGGCCGTGCGCAAAAACAGCCGCGTGCGCATCTCCCAGCGCACGACGTTGGCCCACTGGTTGATGAGGATGGGCAGGTCGCGGTAGGACTGCACCCATTTGGCGTAGGACGCGCCGATGATCGTCTCGCTCGTGGGCCGCACGACGAGCGGTTCGGTGAGTTGCGCGGAGGGGGCGGGGCGCATCTTGCCGTCCGCACCGACTTCCAGGCGGTGGTGCGTGACGACGGCACACTCCTTGGCGAAGCCCTCCACATGCGACGCCTCTTTTTCCAGGTACGACAACGGGATGAACAGCGGGAAGTACGCGTTCTTGTGCCCCGTGGCCTTGAACATCGCGTCGAGCTGGCGCTGCATGTTTTCCCACACACCGTAGCCCCACGGCTTGATGACCATGCAGCCGCGCACGTCGCTGTTCTCGGCGAGGTCGGCCGCCTTGACGACCTGCTGGTACCACTCCGGGAAGTCCTGGTCGCGGCGGGGCGTGATGGCGGTTTTGGGCTGGGGATCGCTCATGGCGCGGAAGGGAAAAGGTTGCGGTCGGTCGGGTCCCCACTTAAAACGCGGGACGATGCTTGCGCAACCCCCGGCCGCGACGACCCTGCTGCTGTTCACCGCCGCGTGGCTGGTGGCGACGGCCTTCTGGCTGTGGACCCTGTTCGACTGCTTGGCGGCCGGACGGGTGGGAGGCCGGGCAAAACACGTCTGGACGGGCGTGCTGCTGGGCACGTACGCTTTCGGCGCGGCGGCGTACTTCCTAGCCGTGTGGCTGCGGCGGCCACGCTCATAAAAAGCCGCCGCTTTCCAACTGACGGAACGCCTCGGGCATCAGCGTGAACCCGAGATGCCCCTGCGGCCCGCGCACGAAGCGGGAACCCTCCCAGCGTTCGTGCAGGGCGCGGAGGCTCGCGGGGGTGACCACCGTGTCATGGTCGCCCGCGAGCAGGAGCACGCGGCGGGGATCGTCTACCGGTTGATGTTGCGCGGCGGAGCCCAGACGCATGAGCGCCGCCGTGCCGGGAGCCTCGGGCGTCACCCCCGCACGGCGGAGTTGGCGGCGCAAGGTGCGCGCGGCCGGGCTGCGCCAGATGGCGTCGTGTGAGTCGATGATGGGTTGGACCAACGCGATGAAGCGAAAGCCTCCCTCCACGCAGGCCCACAGCGAGCCGATCCACCCGCCGTAGCTCGTCGCCCACAGGCCGAACTCCCGCGCGCCGGCCCGTTCCAGCGCGCGGCGGAGTTGGCGCAGTTCCTTGACTCCCTGGCGGATGCTTTCGGTGGTGCGCAGCATGTCGCTGCTGATGGTCAGCTCGCCGTTCAGGTATCCCGGCGGCCGGCGGCTGTAGTGGAAGGGCAGGTGCAAAAAACAGGCGTTCCAGCCGCGGCGTTGGAACGCTCGCGCCCACATCCGGTAGCCGAGATCGCTGGCGGACATGAGCGCGTGGAGCAGAAAGACGGTCGGCGCGGCGGTCCAGTCGCCGCCGGCCGGGAAGAAGTCCGCCCGCGCCCGGTTGTTGGCGGCAAACCCGCTCGGGTGCGGGCTCGGCCACGTCACGGGGTAAGCGACCGGGACGCCCTCGCGGTCGGCACGGGGAGGGGCGTCGGCGGCCGGAAGGACGGGCTCATCCGCGCCGGTTTCCGGCGACAGGGCATAAAATTGGTCGAGCGTGTCGCGTTCGTGCGCGGCGGCGTAGACGGCCAGTTCATCCGGGGTGGTGACGTGTTGGTGGCCCGGACGGGTTTGGACGAGGTTGAGGACCGCGAGGGTAAAAGCATCGGCTGCCCACGCTCCGGCGCGAGCCCGCCAGAGAGGACGCGGGGGCAAGGCAGGCTGGTCAATGGTGCGGCGGAGGCGCCAGGGCGGCATGCAGCGGGGAAAATCAGCCAACTAGCGCTCCTTGTGCCGGTTGCGCTGCTGGAAAGTCATGGGCAGATCGTCCGGTTGCAAACGGAAGGTTTCCCGCATTTCCGCGCACAACGCCCGCAGGCGTTCCCCGAGCAGGCCGGGGGACTCGTCCGCCCATTCCTCCGGCCGGATCGCCGGGCCGAAGCCGATCCACACCGGCACCCGCTTGCGCCACGGCAACCAGCGGCGCGCCACGTACAGGCGATCCGTGCCGAGGACGACGCACGGCACCACCGGAACGCCCGCCTGCCGCGCCAGCCACCCTGTTCCGCGCAACAACGGCGCGCCGTTGAGAACGGACGTGCCCCCAGAGCGGATGCCTCCCTCCGGGAAGATCCCCAGCGCCCGGCCGCCCCGCAGCCGCCGCCGTGCCTCGCGCGCGGCGTCCAGGGAAAGCACATCGCGGCCCACGGACACCGCGCCGGACTTGCGCAGCCATGTGCCCAGCCCGTGCACCTTGAGGAACTCCGCCGCGATTAGCCAGTCGATGGCTCCCGGCGCGGTGATGGCCAGGATCGGACCGTCAAAATGGCTGATGTGGCTGGATGCCAGGATGAATCCCTGCCGCGGCCGCGCGAGCGCCGCGACATTTTCGAAGCCATGCAGCTGCCGCTGGATAAACCCTGTGAGCAGGCTCCGGACGATGCCCCGAGAGACCCGGTAAGCCCAGTTCCCGCGCGGGGCGGTCCATCCGCGAGGTGGCTGGAGTTCTCCGGAAAGCATCCGTTGATAATGCGGCGCAACCGCCGGAAACGGATGGATGCAAGAGGGCTGTGCGGCGGCAACGCTCCCCGCAGGGTAGCTGCCGACTCACATCCGCGCGAAGAACCGTTTGTAAAACTCCACGCCCGCCAAGAGATCGTCCTCCGCGAGGAACTCGTCGGCGGTGTGCGCCTGCGCGATGTCGCCCGGTCCGGCGGCCGCCGCGGGAATCCCAGCCGCCGACAGCACGCTGCCGTCGCAAAACCACGGCGCGCCCACGCACCGCCCGCCCGCCGCGACGAGCGCCTGCACGCCCGGATGATCTGGCGGTGTGTGCAGCGGCGCGTGTTGGCGAATTGGGTTCGTCTCGAACTCCAGGCCGGGGCAGGCGCGTTCCAGGAGCGTGCGGACCTCGTCCAGGAAACCCGGCCGGTCCTGCGCGGGAACCGTGCGCAGGTCGAGTTCGACCGCGCAGGTTTCGGGCACGATGTTGATCTTGCTGCCGCCGCTGATGATGCCCACGCTCGCCGTCGCCGTGCCCAGCACGGGGTCCGCTTCCTTGGCGAAGGCCGGCAGGAGTTCGTCGCGCACGGCGCGGACGACGTCGGCCATCTTGTAGATCGCGTTGTCGCCGAGGTGCGGCGAGGCCGCGTGCACGGCGCGGCCGGTCGTCCGCAGGTGCAACCACGCGACGCCTTTGGTCGTGTGGACAACCTGGCAGCCGGTCGGCTCGCCCACCAGCGCAAACGCCGCGTCCGGGATCGCCGCCGCCAGCGCGTGCGCCCCGCGGTTGCCGGCTTCCTCGTCCATGAGCCCCGCGAACCACACCTCGTGCCGCATCCGCGCGACGGCGTCGGGGCCGAGTTCGGCCAGCGCCCAGAGCATCGCGGCCATCGTGCCCTTGGTGTCCGTGGTGCCGCGCCCGAGAATCTTGCCGTCGCGGCGTTCGGCGGCGAAGGGCTCGACCGTCATCCCGCGCACGCTGACGGTGTCCAGGTGCGGGCAGAGCAGGAGTTTCGGCTTGCCGGGACGGTCGGCAGGGAAGCGGCCGACGACGTTGGGCCGGCCGGGCAGGACCTCGGGGAGTTCGGCCTGCACTCCTAGGTCGGCGAGCGCCTGCGCGACGCGTTCGGCCATCCGCCGCTCGCCCGTGTCGGCGGCGTCCACGCCGGGATCACCGGCCGGGTTGACGCTCGGCACTTGCACAAACGCCTGGAGCAGCGCCGTCACGCTGTCGGCCGGAAAACGCCCCTGGTTTCCCATAAGATTTCAGGCCAGCGTGCCGGCCGGCTGCCGCTCGTGCCGGGACTTTTCCACCGTCGAGAGATACCACTCCACGAACCGCGGAATGCCCTCCGCAATCGGCGTGGACGGCCGGTAGCCGAGGCCACGCCGGGCTTTGGAAATGTCCGCGAACGTCCGCGGCACGTCGCCGGGACGCCCCGGCCGGTAGCGGATCGACGCCTTTTTGCCGAGGGCCTGCTCGATCAGCGCGATCAACTCGGCCACGCTGGTCGTCGCATACTCGCCCAGGTTGAACACGTCGTAGAGCGGCCCCTCGTACGTCAGCGCCGCCACGACGCCCTGGATCGTGTCGTCGATGTAGGTGAAGTCCCGCTGCACCGAACCGTCGCCGTAGACCTCGATCTCCTGGCCGCGGTGGATGCGTTTGGTGAACTGGTGGATCGCTAGGTCCGGCCGCAGGCGCGGGCCGTACGCGTTGAAAAACCGCAGGCAGATCGCGCGCAGGCCGTGGAGGTGCGCGTAGTTGGAGCAAAGCTGCTCGGCCGCCAGCTTGGTCGCCGCGTAGGGGCTGACCGTAGGCGCGGGCGGCATGTCCTCGCGGAAAGGCACGGTCGGAGCCAACCCGTACACCGACGAACTCGACGCGAACACAAACCGCTCCACGCCGCCCGCCCGCGCGGCTTCGAGCAGGTTGAGCGTGCCGGTGATGTTCGTGTCCACGTACAAACGCGGCTCCTTGATGGACGGTCCCACGCCCGCGCGCGCGGCCAGGTGAAAGATCGCCCCGTAGCGTCCCCGGCCCACGGCGCGCGCCACCGCCGCCCCTTCGCGCACGTCGACGCGGTGGACCTCCACCTGCCCGGCGACGGCGGCGAGGTTGGCGTGCTTGAGGCGCGGGTCGTAGAAGTCGTTGAAATCGTCCAGCACGCCCACGCCGTGGCCGGCAGCCAGGAGAGCTTCAACCAGATGCGAACCGATGAAGCCGGCACCGCCGGTGACGAGGATTTCCATGGGGTCGATGTTCGGAAGCGGCCCGCCCCGGCGGGTACAGACCGGCAGAAAGAAAAAGACCAGAGAGCGACGGCAAGCAAGCTCAGACTACCGTTGCTGCCTTCCGGCCCTGGCGGGGTTTGCCCGGCTTAAATCCATCGTCCCTGGCACGGCCACTAAAACCCGCCTCGCCGCAGGCCGCAACCGTGAAATTTGCGTGAAAATCATGTGGGGCGCGAGCAAAGGGCTTGCGCGTTCCGGCGTTTTTCCGTTACTTACAGGGCGTTTTTCCGGCGGACCCGGCGTTTTCCCCGATTGCGCTGGTCTTTTCCCGGACCATTCCCCACTTCCCTATATGTCGAGAATTACTCTCATGCTGGCCGCTTCGATCCTGCTGTTGCTGGGTTCGTCGGTGCTTGCCTTCATGAACAAGAGCAAGCTGAGCGACCGACAGGCAGAAATCGCCAACGCCAAGGCCGCCCAGACCTCCGCCCAAGGGGAGGTCTCCAAAGCCAAGGCCGACCAGAAAAGGGCCGAAGCCGCGCGTACCGAAGCCGAGTCCAAGGCCAACGACTTGCAAACGCAGGTCACCGCGGCGACCACGGAAACTTCGAGCCTGAAGG
Organism: uncultured Chthoniobacterales bacterium; assembly: GCA_964245035.1. Lineage (GTDB taxonomy): Bacteria > Verrucomicrobiota > Verrucomicrobiia > Chthoniobacterales > SZAS-18 > CAHJWO01. The sequence continues at coordinate 7,530 of CAXTMD010000042.1, read as the reverse complement.
CGCAGATCGACACCGCCAACGAGAGCATCCGGGCCAAGCAGGCGGACATCGACGCGCTCAACCAGAAGCTGGCCGCCGCGACCCCGCCGCCCGCCGCTACCCCGGCACCCGGTGCGGTCGACGAACTTGCGAAGGCCAAGACGCAGTTGGCCGAGTTGCAGATCATCAAGGATGGGCTGGAAGGCCAATTGCGGTCCGCGCAGGCGCAGACGCAGTCCATGGCGCGCCAAATCGCCGTCCGCGAAGGGGCCGAGGCCAAGAACGGCCTCCAGGGCCGCGTGCTGGCCGTGGACCGCAACTGGAATTTTGTCGTGCTCAACCTGGGTGGGCGCAGCGGCCTCAACGCCAACGAGACGATGGTGATCCGCCGCGGCAACAACTTGGTGGGCCGGGTGAGGGTCACGTCGGTGGAGCCCACGCAGTCCATCGCGGACATCGTGCCCAACTCGGTGCCAGCGGGTGTGAGCGTGCAGGCAGGCGACACCGTGCTATTTTCCGGAGGAAGCTAGAAACCAAAAAGGTTCGTGATGAAAAAACTGTCTTTGTGTCTGGGCTTGGCCGTGGTCGGTGTCGGTGGATTGTTGACCGGATGTCAGAGCGGCCAGGAAGATCAGCCGGTGGACCGGACGGCGATGTTGAACAAGGATGATCGGGTGAGCGACGTACCCTGGAACAAGCCGCAGGGTTGGGAGAACCGCGGCCAACTCGGCCAGCTTGCCAACGACCCGCGCATCGGCGGCGGGCAGTAGGCGGCCGGCTCATCCGCGTTCCCGACTGCCCTTTTCCAGGGGAACCGGAAACAGGCGATGCCCGCGTTGAAAAGGAAGCTTTGTCGGATGGCGCTGGTTGGTCCAGTCGCCGTGATGATTGGCTTGTTGGCAGGCTGTCACGCTGGCGGAGAGCCGTCGGTGGACCAGCCGGGAATGCTGTCGAGGGGGAACCGCGCGGGCGATCCCTCGCAGGTCGGGGAGGACCGGGATCAACTCGGCCACCTCACCAACGACCCGAGCATCGGTGGGCGGTGAGGCCGCCTTTTCACGTCGTCACCGACTCTTCGGCCACGCTCTCCAGCGCGTCGAGCTTGGGCCCGGCGGCGATCCGCAGGTGCGGCAGGCGCACAAGAAACGCCACGGCCCACAGCACGCAGCCCGCGCCACAGACCATGACCGTCCGGCGCACGCCCAGCGAGCCGCCCGCGAGGTGGCCGACGGCCAGGTTGCCCAGCGGCGTCGTGCCCGTGAACGCCATCGCGAAGAGGCTCATCACCCGGCCGCGTTTGTCCTCGTCCACGAGGCTCTGCACGACGGTGTTGCTTGCGGCCATCAGCAGCACGCCGCCCACGCCCGCGCACGCGAGGCACGCCAGGGCTGGCGTCAGCGTCCCGCTCAGCCCGCAGCCGATCCAGCCCGCGCCCATCGTCAGCCCGCCGGCGGCGATCACGCGGCCGAGTCCGCGCACGCTCACACGCGTGCTCAGATAGATCGCTCCTGCCAGCGCGCCAACGCCGCTGGCCGACATCAGCCAGCCCAGCGTGCCCGCGTCGCCGCCGAACACGTCCCGGGCAAAGATCGGCATCACCACCGGCGCGGCAAAGCCCGTGAACGACGTCGCCGCCACCAGCAACAGCAGGTTGCCGATGGGCGCAAAACCGAAGGCGTACGCCACGCCGGCGCGCAGTTCGCCCAGCGAGCGCCCGAGGCTCTTTGCCACCGCCTGGCCAGCCCGCTCGACCGCGCGCGGCACGATCTGCGTCAGCGAGGCGATCACCGCCACGTAGCTGAGGGCGTCGAGGCCGTAGCACCACCCTGGACCCACCCAACGGATGAGCAGGCCGCCCACCGCGGGGCCGAGCAGCCGGGCGAGATTGAACATGCTGGAGTTTAGCGCGATGGCGTTGCCCAGGTCCTCGCGGCGGTCGACCATCTGGATGACGAACGCCTGCCGGGCGGTCACGTCGTAGGCGTTGATGACGCCTTGCAGGACGTTGAGCCAAATCAGCCAATGGATGTTGATGCGGCCCGCCAGGGTCAGGAGGGCGAGCGCGGCGGATTGCAGCAGGGCGAGCGACTGGGTGCCGAGGAGCAGGCGGCGCTTGTCGATGCGGTCCACGAGCACCCCGGCAAAGGGCGAGAGGATGAAGATAGGGATTTGTCCGGCGAAGCCCACCAGGCCGAGCAGCCGGGCGGAACTCGTCAGGTGGTAGGCGAGCCAGAGCGAGGTGGTCGTCGTCATCCAGGTGCCGACGAGGGAGACGATCTGACCGTAAAAAAACAGGCGATAGTTGCGCGAACGCAGGGCTCGCAGGAACCGCGGCCCGGCGTTCGTGGGGGCGTCGGTGGCGGGTGGGGGAGGCGAGACGGCGGACATCCGTGCAGAGCAAAAACGGCGCGCAGCCGGCCTCCGGTTGCGGCGAGATGCAAGCCATTGTGCGCGGCAACCGTCCTCCCAGGGCGCGCACCTTCAAAAACCCTTCGTCCTCCTTCGACTCGCCGAACTCGCCTCAGGAGGAGAAAAAAGGAGGGTGACGTTGCGCCACCCGACGCGGGGAGCTACATCGTTCGCGCCATGCCTCGCCCCGTGACGCCCGGCGTGGGCTGCGACGTTTTCGTCACCGACGCGCGTGCGCGCGTGCTGCTTGTCCGCCGCCGGGACAACGGCTGCTGGGCGCTGCCCGGCGGCTGCCAAGACCTCGGCGAGACTCCAGCCGAGTGCGCCCGCCGCGAGTGCCGCGAAGAGACCGGCTTCGAGGTTGCGGTCAGCCGCATGCTCGGGGTCTTTAGTTCCCGGCGGTACGAGCACGTGAACTACCCCTGGAAAGACCACGAGTTCACGCACCTGCTGTTCGCGGGCGAAATCACCGGAGGTCGCGCGACGCCTTCGACCGAGACGAGCGCGGCGGAGTTTTTCGAGGAACACGCCCTGCCGCCGCTCTCCGACGGCCACGCGCCGCGCCTGCTCGCCGGCTTTCAGGCGCTGCGCGCCCAAGACTTCCGGCCGCACTTCGAGTAGAGTGCCCGCCGATGAAAACCGCCATCCGTTCCCTGGGCCCGGCCACGTTGCGCTCGCCGTTGCAGCACGGCGGACCTGTGGGCGTGCGCTTCGTCGACGACCGCGAACGCGTGCTCTACGACGACCGGCTCTCCGCGGTCGAAGGGACCGCGAGCCGCGGCGAACTGCCCGTCTCCTTCGAGGTCGCTGGCCCGCGCGAACGCCTGTTCTTCGACCCCGCGCGCACGACGGTGGGCATCGTCACCTGCGGCGGGCTCTGCCCGGGCTTGAACGACGTGATCCGCGGCATCGTGCTGGAGCTTTCCCACCGCTACCACGCCACGAAGATCTTCGGCTTCCGCTACGGCTACGAGGGGCTGATCGCCCGCTCCGGCCACACGCCGATGGTCCTACGCCCGGAGGCGCTGGCGCGCGTCCACGCGTTTGGCGGGTCGATCCTCGGCACCTCGCGCGGACCGCAGAACCCAGCCGAGATGGTCGACCTGCTGGAGGAGATGAACGTGGACATCCTCTTCGTCGTCGGCGGCGACGGTTCGCTGCGCGGCGCGGCCGAACTCTGCCAGGAGATCGAGCGGCGCGGACTGAAGAAAAGCATCGTCGGCATCCCCAAGACCATCGACAACGACATCCAGTTTCTGGACAAGAGCTTCGGGTTCGAGACGGCGTTCGCGGAGGCGGTCAAGGCGATCAACGCGGCGCACGTCGAGTCCTTGGGTTCCATCAACGGGGTGGGTTTGGTCAAGCTGATGGGGCGCGACTCCGGGTTCATCACGAGCTTCGCGACGCTGGCGGGCAACGTGGTGAATTTTGCGCTGGTGCCGGAGGTACGTTTCACGCTCGACGGCGCGCGGGGCTTGCTGGAGGCGTTGCGTTACCACCTCGCCCGGCACAAGCAGGCGGTGATCGTCGTGGCCGAAGGCGCGGGGCAGGACCTGCTCAACAACGACCCGCTGGCCACCGACGCCTCCGGCAACCGCAAGCTCGGCGACATCGGTTTGTTCCTGAAGGACCGCATCACGGCGTTTTTCGAGGAACGCCGGATTCCGCTCAATTTGAAATACATCGACCCGAGCTACTTGATTCGCAGCGTGCCAGCCTCGGCGCAGGATAACGTGTACTGCCTGCGCCTCGCGCAAAATGCCGTGCACGCCGCGATGGCAGGTAAGACGAACATGCTCGTCGGTCGCTGGCATTGCACGTACGTGCACCTGCCGCTGCACCTCGTCGCGCGCGGCCGGCGCAAGCTCGACCCGCACGGCGAACTCTGGCACACCGTCCTGGAGAACACGGGCCAGCCGGCGCAGTTGTACTGAGACTTGTAGGGCAGGCGCCCCGCCTGCCGCGTTTCGGCGCGTGGCTTGGTAACAGACCAAGAAGGGGAGGCGTGGCACGGGCCAGTGGATCCCCGGGACGCGGCCGGCGGGGCGCCGGCCCTACAACCGCGCCAACTCAGAGATTGTTGAACAGGTCCACGAACGGCCGCAGCGCCTCCGGGTTCGCCATCGCCTCGGAGCCACCCGCGAAGATTCTCTCCACCGCCGCGGTGTGCTTGCGGCCATCGGACGTGCGCGGCAGCGCGGGGACGGCGTAGACCGCGTCGGGCGCGCGCTGCCCCGAGAACCGCGCGTTGATCTCCGCGCGCAGCTTGTCATCCAGTTCCGCCCCCGGGCGCAGGACCACGAACAGCAACCGCACACCCACCTGACCCGGTGCGCCGGCGTCGACCATCATAGCCTCTCGCACCCGGGTGAGTTGCTCCACGGCGGCGCAGGGGTCCGCCGCGGCCGCGACCACCGCCAGCGCGAACCCGTCGTAGCCCTTGCTGCCGACGGTTTGCACCGCGGTCGCGGTGAGACGCCCGGCACGTTCAGCTTCCGCCAACGCTTCCAGGAAACGCCGCGCGCCTTGCACGCGTGACTCGTCGCACGCGGGGTCGGCCACCTGACCGCGCCGGACGACGTTGTCGGCGACGATCAAACCACCCGGCCGCGCCAGCCGCAGCGAGCCTTCGAGGTAGCCGGCGTAGTTCTCCTTGTCGGCGTCGATGAAGATCAGGTCGAAGGCGGGACCGCCCTCCGCGGCGAGGAGCCCCAGCGTTTCCAACGCCGGTCCGAGACGGATCTCGACCAGCGGGGTAACCCCGGCGCGGGCGAAGTTCGCGCGGGCGACCGCCGCGTGGCGTTCCTCGAACTCCAGCGTGACGATCCGGCCCGACCCGTCCGCAGGCAGCCCACGCGCCAGCCAGAGCGTGCTGTAGCCGCCGAGCGTGCCGATCTCCAAAATCCGCCGCGCCCCGGTGATCCGCGCGAGCAGCGTGAGCATCTTGCCTTGGTTGGGCGCGACGTGGATGGGGGGCAGCCCGGCGGCCTCGCTGTCGGCCAGCGCCGCGTCGAGCACCGGATCGGACGGCACGAGGCGGTCGGTCAGGTAGCGGTCAACAACGGTCCATTGTTCAGGCGGTTCCATGGGCGGGAGGGATTTGACAGCGCCCGCGCCGGACGGTAGGCAGGGGTTCTCATGGGAACCGTCGCCGCCATCGTCCTGACGCTCGTCGTCGTCGCCATAGCCTTCGCCGTTTGCCTGGCGCTCAGCAAGAACTTCTCGCTGGGCGTCCAGGCGTTGCAACGCGTCTGCGCGGACGAGGCGTTTGCCGCGCAGGTCCGCCGCCTCCTGTCCGGTCAGACGACGCCGGAACCGTCCGCGCCTGCGACCCCCGCCGTGGTTCCTCCCGCGCCCGTGCCGGTCCCGGCCGCCGTGCGGCACGATGCCCTGAGCCTCCTGGCCGTGCTCCAGCGCGAGGCACGGCTGCTGGATTTTCTCAAGGAACCCATTGAAGGGTACTCCGACGCGCAGATCGGCGCGGCGGTGCGCAGCGTGCACAAGGACAGCGCCGCGGTCATCGAGCGGATGTTTGGCGTGGAGCCGCTCCAGGCCGGCGCGGAGGGCGGGCCAGTGGAGGTGCCCGCCGGGTACGACCCCGCACGGTATCGGCTGGTGGGCAACGTGCCGAGCCAGGGACCGTTGCGCGGCAAGCTGGCGCACCCCGGCTGGCAGGCGACCCGCAGCGACGTGCCCGAGTGGACCGGCCGGGCGGAGGCGGCGCAGGTGATCGCGCCGGCTGAGGTCGAATTTTAAAACATCCCTCCCGCCCCCATGTCCAGCCGCGCCCAATTCGCCGTCGGCATCGATCTCGGCACGACCAACAGCGTCGTCGCGGCCATCCGGCTCGGCGACGGTTCGTCGGCCACGCTCGCGCCTGTCGAGTTGCTCCCGATCCCGCAGGTCATCGCCTCAGCGGCGGTGGAAAACCGGCCCGCGCTGCCGTCCTTTCTCTACCTGGCGTCGGCACTCGAAGACGCCGCGGCCTACCGTTTGCCCTGGGCCGAGAAACGCGACTACGCTGTGGGCGAGTTCGCCCGCCGGCAGGCCGCCGACGCGCCGACGCGGGTCGTCGCCGCGGCGAAATCCTGGCTGGCCAACACCCGCGTGGACCGCCGCCAGCCCATCCTGCCCTGGGATGCCCCGCCGGCCGAGGTCGGGAAGGTGAGCCCTGTCGAGGCCACGCGCCGCTACCTCGAACACCTCGCCGCCGCCTGGAACGCCGCGCACCCCGACACGCTCCTCGGCGCACAACAGGTCGTGCTCACCGTGCCCGCGTCCTTCGACGCCAGCGCGCGAGAACTTACCCGCGAGGCGGCGCTGGCCGCCGGGCTGCCCGCCGATCTCATCCTCCTCGAAGAACCCCAGGCCGCGCTCTACGCGTGGCTGGCCGACAGCGGCGATGGCTGGCGCAAAGGATTAACCGCTGGCGACGCGCTGCTGGTCTGCGACATCGGCGGCGGCACGACGGACTTTTCCCTCATCGGCGTGGAAGCGCAGGATGGCGAACTCGCCTTGCAACGCGTGGCCGTGGGCAACCACCTCCTTGTCGGCGGTGACAACATGGACCTCGCCCTGGCATTTCGTGCGCAGGAGGAGTTTGCCCAAAAGGGGGTCGAGGTGGACGCGTGGCAATCTGTCGCGCTGTGGCACGCCTGCCGCGCGGCCAAAGAAACGCTCCTGGCTACCGATGGCCCCGAGAAGCAGGCCGTCAGCGTGCTCGGCCGCGGCCGGCGCCTGATCGGCGGGACAGTTTCCGTCGAACTGGACCGACACGCGGTGGCTGCGTCGCTGGTGGACGGTTTCTTCCCGCGGTGCGCCGCCGACGCCGTGCCGGGCCGCAGCCGCTCCAGCGGGTTCCGCGAGATTGGGCTGCCGTTCGAGATGGACACGGCGATCACCAAGCACCTCGCGCACTTTCTGGCCCAGCACGGGGCGGCGCGGCCGACGCACCTGCTCTTCAACGGCGGCGTGCTCAAGGCCGCGGCGTTGCGTCACCGGTTGGTGGAAGTCCTCGGAAGTTGGTACGGCGCGGGCGCGGGGCCGAGCGTGTTGGAAGGCAACACGGACCTCGACTACGCCGTGGCGCGCGGCGCGGCGCACTACGGCGCGCTCAAGGCCGGCGGGCGGGGGGTCCGGATT
>CAXTMD010000041.1:16646-16888 GCA_964245035.1 uncultured Chthoniobacterales bacterium | reverse complement strand
GCACAGGCGCACCGGTGAAAATCCGCACCGCCGCACCGGGTTCGATGCGCAGGCCGCGGTCAGGGCCGGCGGGTTGTTCACCGTAAACGTGCAACCGGGTGCCGGCCGCGAGCGGCGAGGTCCGTTCGTCCACCGCCACGGCGTAGCCGTCCATCGCGGAGTTGTCGAACGGCGGCAGGGCATGCGCGGCGAGGTGTTCGTCCGCCACGAATCTTCCGAGAGCCTGGAGCAGCGGCGCTTCC
>CAXTMD010000041.1:0-16631 GCA_964245035.1 uncultured Chthoniobacterales bacterium | reverse complement strand
TCGGTGAGCATGGGCTGGGGAGGAGGCGGGTTCATCGGGTGGGAGGCAGACCAGGATTGGTGCGGAAGTCCGGGGCAGCAGCTCCAGGCGAGACAGCCGGCGACGGCGCCGCCGACGCGCCGGGGATCGTCGTGCGGCCCGGGGCGGGGTCGATGAACACCTCGTCGCCGACGTGCGGTTCGCCGGTGGCCACGTCCGCGACGACGAAAGGAGGGCGGCGTTCGTGCGACGTGCGCAACGTCGCGGTGACGACCGTTCCCGCCCGGCAGACGAGCGCCTGTCCGTCCACGAGGTTGGCCACCGGCTGGGCGGAAGGGGTTTGTACGAGGACGAACCGCTGTCCGGTGCCGATGACGTGAACGGTGCCCAGGTGTTCGGTGGGCGTCAAGTTTTCCGCGGGGGTGTTCGGGAGCGTGGGCTCTGCGCCTTGGCTGGCGGCGGGGCGGCCGGGCGGCCGGGCAGAGTTCGCGCAGCCGTTGGTAGGATCAATGCCGAGTAAGTTCCGGCGGGTGGGTGGCTGTCAATGATTCTTGATTGACCGTGCCGCGGACTGTGCGATAGCTTGGGACGCAAGCCGCCGGACGGGCGGACACGCGCAAATTTGGTGAGGTGGCTGAGTGGTCGAAAGCAGAGCTTTGCTAAAGCTCCGTAGTCCAAAAGGCTACCGAGGGTTCGAATCCCTCCCTCACCGCATAAATATCCTTGAGGCAGACACTTATAGATACAACTTTCTCAAGCGTTATATCCTGACACTGGGGCAATCTTTTGCAATGCGAGCAGTCCGGGATCGTCGAACTCGCGGCCGCCTAGATCAGCTGTCCGGGAGGTGCTCGTCTCGATCCTCCATTTACCCGCACCACGAGGCGGCGCGCAGCCATGTCGGGAAATCAAGGTTCCACGACAACGCTCACCACTTTTTGTAGACGAGAAACTTGCCGTTCATGGTGATCTGACCCGGTCGCCCTTTGGGTCGGGCACCTTGTCGATGTCCATGGTGAAGTCGAGGCGCTCATAAGCCCTGCGCCGAAATTCTCTTCCACAAGTGCCTTGATCGTCGGTCCGTAGATGTAGAGATAATCTCCTGCAAGCGATATTGCAGCGGCTCCTTGGGGATCGCCGGCGCCGCTTCGCCCTTGTTGCACCACTCACCAAAACACTCCACGGCACCCTCAGGCAACTCCAGCTCACAAGTGATCGTTCACTGATTTGCCGGATTAGCAGCGGCAGGCTCCGCGATTCCTTCGGGGGTAAAATCGTGATCTGAAAACGTCACGTCGTGCGTGATCCGAGAACCGTCGAGTTCCGTCACCGCGCCGTTGGATGCGCCGAGCACCGTCAGGTTCGCGGGAATGGCATGGTCCTGGTCGGACACGACACGGGTCGTATCGATCCGGCGCGCCAACCGCCCAGAGACGAGATACTTCTCGACCCGCATCGGGACGAGCCGTCGCGGGTCAATCCAGCTCCACGCACGCGCGTAGTTGGAATGGTCACCCTCTCCGGGTCTAGATTCGAGGATAACGCAGTCCACGCGGTCAATGGTTTCGTGGCCCGCGAGCGCCTGGTTTTTCCAGGCGAACACGTTTTCAACGGCATCCGCGTAGGAGAGGCTGCTGCCGAGAAAAGGTTCGGTCATTTGCGAGGCGGCGAGAGCCTTGGGTTTGTTGGGCGGAACGACCACCCAGCCGGTCAGCGGATGTCCGGCACTCTGGCGCAGAAGCACGGCCTCGCCCTTGCGCTCCCGAGGATAGAGCACTTGATAAACGAGATCGGTCGCCCCAGCGGTGCGCCGCTGCTTGATCAGTAGTTGAAAAGTCTCCTTGGCCGGTCCGTCGGCGGAATCTTTGACGTCCATCTTCAACCGTACGATGGAGGAGCCTTCCAGATTGCCGGTCAGACGGGCGGCGATCTCCTTCGCGGACGGTTCTTGGGAGTCATCCCCGGCCGCACGAAGGTCGGCAACCACGAAAAAGAGGAGAGCGGAGAAAAGGAAACGCATCGGCATCATACGAGGGTAGATTTGTAGGCTAGGAGGAAGATTATCCCTGTAAAGCGCGGCTGGGATTGAGGCGCGAACTTCGCCAGGCCGGGTAGAGACCGCTGAGAATACCAACGGCGACGGACATGCTTACCGCCATCGCCAGGAGACCGACGCTGACCTCCGGTTTCAACAGGCCCCGGATCGCCGGAGCGTTGCCCAGCAACGCCACGCCACCCGCGCCGAGCAGCACGCCGACGGTCCCGCCGAGCAATCCGAGAAGGGCTGATTCCCACAAGACCATGCGTACAATCCGACTGCGCTTCCAACCCAAAGCCAGCAACACGCAGATCTCCTGCGTACGCTCGAAAACCGTCATCAACATGGTGTTCATCACGCCAAGCACGCCGACCAGCACCGCCAGCAGGGAGGTTCCCCAACTCATCGCGTGGACGATCCGGAAGGCCTGACTGTCACCGATATTCTCCCCGGCGGGCACCGCGCGCGCTTCCTTGACGACCCCGTTGATCGTGTCGCACAAGGTTTGCACTTCCTTGGAGTCCGCCGGCGGGGCGGCTTGCACGTCGATGACGTTGATCTTGCCGGCGTTGCCGGTGAGTTCCTGGTAAACCTGGAGCGACAGGACAACTGACCCGTTCTCGACCCAGGCTCCGCCGTCCACAATGCCTACCACCTTCAGGTCACCCGTTTCGATCTGGATGGGATCGCCTACTTTTTTCTTCAACACCTCCGCGGCGGTGCTGCCGAGCACCACCGCTTGCTCCTTGCCGTCCTGCGGCAAGCGTCCGGCAATCACCTTGAGGTTGTTCCAGGTGTAGCCACCCCACTGGCGCGCGGAGACCACCATCAGTTGCGCCGTCTCCACGCTGGTGAGATCGACGAAGCTCGGGCACGTCGCCGCCACGTTGGGCAGATGCTCGACGCGCGCGGCCACCGAGGCGTCGAACGGTTTGGGCGTCAGAGAACTGCCGAGGCTGCTGACCACCACGCTGGTCCCGCGCGACTTCACGCCGTTGCCCCAACTGTCGCTGAACCCCCGCGAGATGCCGACGAGCGCCACCACGGCCGCGATGCCGATGGCGATTCCCAGGAGGGTCAGACAGGTGCGGACGGGCCGCCGCAGGAGACCTCGCGCCACGATGGTGAAAAGCGTCATGCGGTTCGGGTGGAGGGCGGCGGGCCGTCGGACACGATGCGGCCGTCCTTCATCGCCAGGACCCGCCGTGCGCTGCCGGCGATCCCGGCGTCGTGCGTGACGAGAATCAGGGTCATGTTCAGCTCGGATTGCAGGCGTCCCAGCAGTTCCATGGTGCGCCCGGCGCTTTCGCTGTCCAAGTTGCCGGTCGGCTCGTCGGCGAGAAGGACGGACGGACGGTTGGCCAGACTGCGGGTGATCGCCACCCGCTGCCGCTCGCCCCCGGAAAGCTGCGATGGAAAGTGACGCAGCCGCGCACCGAGGCCCAAAGATTCCAGGAGACTGGCGGCCCGTTGTTTTCGTTCGGTGATAGACATCCGGGTTTCCAGCATGGGAACCTGCACGTTCTCCAGGATCGTTAGCGTGGGGAGCAAGTGAAAGGACTGGAAGATAAACCCGATCTCGTGCGCCCGGTACGCCGCCGGATCCGGCAGGTCGGGCAACGATTTACCACGGTAGAGCAAGGTGCCCGCCGTTGGCCGGTCGAGCGCGCCGAGCATTTGGAGTAGCGTGGTCTTCCCGCAACCGCTCGGTCCGGTGATCGCCACGAACTCGCCCGGAGCGACGCGGAACGTCACGCCACGCAACGCCTGTACCATGCCGCCGTCGTACCGCTTCTCTAGCCCGGCCGCTTCGAAGACGGATTCGAAAGGAAGCACGTTCTCGGCGGGGGCGGCGGAGGCAGACATGGACGGGTGCTTTTCCGCGCGAGGCTGTTGAAGAGTCTAACGCGACGGCGCCGCCCGCCACTGCACACCCACACGCGGGTCAGACAGATTGCGGCACAGGTGAACCAGCGCGTGCCAGTAGCTTGGGAAAGGCGCGTTTTCGTCGTCGCGCTTGGGTTCGAGTTCCTCGACGTGGGCCGGCAGTTCGGCGTGCGGAATGCCCGAGAACCGGTGGTGCACCCCATGGTAGGGTTCGTGGAGCAGAGTCAGAGACACCAGCTTTCCCATCCAGCCCACCGACACGATGCTGCGGGTGGAGCCGTTGACCGTAGAACCGGTGAGGCCGACGTGCTCGACGTACTTGCGCCAGCTTTGCAGGTTCCCCGCGATGTACGCCGGGACGAAGTACATCCACAGGAAATATTTCCACACCCCGAACCAAGACACGAGCGCGACGGTCGCCGTCCAGATGAATACGGTGAGCGCGATCTCCCACCAGATGCGCCGGCGCAGCCGCACGTTGCGGATCGGCGAGTCCTTGCGGAAGAACGTGCGGTAAAACAGGAACGGCGTGAAGAACATCCCCGCGTTGAGTTCGACGATGGCGGCCAGGACCCGCTGCCAGCGCGGCACGGCGGTCACGGTGAACGGCCACAGCTCCTCGTCGCGTTCCGAACCCAGCTTGGCGTGGTGCGACTGGTGCGAGGCGCGGTAGAGGCTAAAGCTCATAAAGGAGAACGAACCGAGGAACACGCCGTCGATCTCGTTGAGCTTGCGATTTTTGCGCAGCAGGCCGTGGGAAGCCTCGTGGAAGCCGATCATCTGGCCGTGCATGAAGTGGCTCAGCGTCAGCACCAACGGCACCGCCAGCCAGTAGTGCCCGCCGTGCACGGCGGCCCACAGGAGCAGGAAGTTGAGCACCATGCAGGCGGAAATGACCTGGAACGCCGCGCGATTGACCCAGTGTGGACTGAGTTCGCCCGTCGCTTGTTGGACTTCGAGGCTGGTGGTCGTCATGGGTCAGGAGGCAAATTGGGAAACACGAGTATCTGGTGCGCGGCAGGCGGTGGCGAGGGCCGCGGCGTAGAGCCGGTGCAGGTTCGCAATCTCCTCCGGCGGAAAAATCTCCGGTCGGAACAGCCATGCCACCAACAAGCCCGCAGGAACAATAGTGATTTCGCAGGCAAGGTGGAACCGGGACGTACCGGAGGACTTCATCGTCAACTTGGCGGACAGCCCTTGCAGGGTCACGTCGGGCACCGGGTGGTTTTGCAGGGCGAAGCGCACCTCGTAGACGGGCTGATGCCCCGGGGTGGAGACCTCGCCCAGAGCGGCGGCAAGTTCGGCGAAAGGCATGGCGTTTGCGGTGCTGTCGAGGGTGCGTTGGTGCACCGCGCGCAGGTTGGACGCGAACGACGCGGCGGGGTCGATCCGGGCGCGGATCGGCACGATGCTCGAAAACGACCCCATGATCTCGCGCACGTTCTGCGTGGGGCGGTTGGCGACGGGGGCCCCGATGGGGATGTCCGCGTTGCCCGTCCATTGGTAGAGCGCGACTTGATAGGCGGTCAGCAGCGTGCTGAACAGCGTCGCTCCGGCGGTCCGCGCCAGTTCCTGCGCCGCTTCGGCGGTCTCCTTGGAAAAGTATTGCACCCACCGGGAGGCCGGGCCGGCTGCGGTGCCCGCGCCTTCGCGTGCGTCCCACATCCGGGAAGTTCCCGCGAGTTCCGGCCGCCAGAAGGCGAGGCGCTTTTCGAGTTCCGCCGGGGTCCAGTAGGCGCGTTCCGCTGCTCCCCAGCCCGAGTAGGTCAGCCCCAGCGCGGGCAGCGGCTCGCGCAGGCCCAGCAGTTCCTGCACGTACGCGAGGCAAAAGTCCTCGATGAAGACCCCCAGCGTCCAGCCGTCGGACACGGCGTGGTGGATCGTGAACAGCAGGACGTGGTCCTCCGCGCTGCGCCGCAGCAGCAGCGTGCGGTAGAGCGGGCCTTGCAGGAGGTCGAAGGGTCGGAGGAAGTTTTCCGCCGCGATCTCGTCCACCGCATCGTCGGAGCATTCGGACGGCTTCAGCTCGCGGTAGGGCACGACGGCTTCGCCCTCGCGTCGGATCATCTGGAGCGGCTGCGTCTTGCCGGGCAAAAACGACAGGCGCAACGCCTCCTGCCGCTCCACGACGCGGCGCAGCGCCTTCTCCGCCGACGCGAGCGTGAACGTTCCCCGCACGTGGATGAGCGAGCAAATGTGGTTTGCCGTGTCCCCGACGGGCACCGGCGACGCCTCCCACAACTCACGCTGCGGGAAAGTCAGCGGCTGAAGCGAGGCCTGCCCGCTTTGCAGCCACTCTTTGAGGATCGTGCGCTTGTCCATCGTCGTGGCTCGGTTCGAAAGCGTGTGCGAAGCCCGCCGCGGGCTTCCTTTTCATGCGTTTTCTCACAGCCTGACCTCGGCCGGATCGGTGGGTTCGTCGCCGCTGACCGCTTCGCCGAGCAAGCTGTCGATCTCGGCGTCCGAGAGCACGTCCAGGTTCAACTCCTCGGCGGAAGCCGCCGCGACGGGCACGGGCGCGCCTGTTGCCGGAGCCCCCCCACCGCGTTTCGCGCCGATGTGCTCGACGATCAGCGTGACGATGTGCCCGATGGTGCGTGCACGCAGCAGGCTGGCCGGAGGCAGCGAGACGCCCAGGGAACTCTCGATAGAATTCTCGATCTCGACGCCCATCAACGAATCCAGGCCCAGGTCGGTGAGCGGCTGGTCGTCGCGCAGGGTGTCCGGCTTGACGCGCAGCACCCCGCCGACCGCCCCACGCACCCCCTGGAGGACGAGCGCCTCTAATTCGCCCGGTCCGGCCGACTCGATCTTTGCGCGCAGGTCGGTGGTCCCGCCCTTGGCTTCCTGGGTCTCCACCGTGGCGAAGATGCGTTCGAGCAGCGGGTTGTCCGCCACCCCGCGGAAGAACTGACGCCACTTGCCCCAGTCCACGCGGATCGCCATCGTCTGCGCCGTTCCGGCGGCCATGGCCGATTCTAGCAGCGAGGTCACCTCGCTGGGCGTGATCTCCGTGGTGCCCTGCTTGGCGAGGAACTCCGCGACCTTGGTGTTGCGCGCCACGTAACCCTCGCCGCCGAGCACGCCCCAGTTGATCGTCGTGGCCGGCAGTCCCAAAGTCCGGCGATGGTGCGCCAGCGCATCGAGGAAGGCATTGGCCGCGCCGTAGTTGGCCTGCGCCGGATTGCCGAAGATGCTCGAAACGGACGAGAACATCGCAAAACAGTCCAGCTTTACATCTCGTGTCGCGTGGTGCAGCAACCAGGCCCCGTAGGACTTTGGTGCCATGACGGCTCGCATCCGCTCGCGGTCGAGCGAAGTCATCAACGCGTCGTCGATGACCATGGCGAGGTGGAACACACCTCGCAGCCCCTGGCCCGACGCGGCAATCTCCGCCATCATGCGTGCCACATCGTCGGGTGAGCCGACATCCGCCGCGATGACCTGCACCGTCGCTCCGCGCGCCCGGAGGTCGCGGACGAGTTCCTGCGCCTCCGGCGTGGCCGCCCCGCGGCGGCCCGTGAGCGCGAGGTGGCGTGCGCCGCCTTCGACGAGCCAATCTGCCACGACCTTGCCATACCCGCCGAACGCTCCCGTGATCAGGTACGTGCCGTCCGGCCGGATGTTGAACCCCGGAGCCAGCGGTTCACCGCGCGGCGGCAGGAACGGCTCGGGGAAGGCGACCAGCACCTTGCCGATGTGCTTGCCCCCGGCCATGAGCCGGAAGGCGGCGTCCACCTTGCTGGCCGGGAACGAGCGGTAGGGCAGCGGCCCCAACGCGCCCGCCTCGACCAACTCGCAGATCTCCGCCAGCATGTCGCGCGTCAACGACTCGTCGCCCGCGAACACCGCGTCCATCGCGATGACGTGGAAGGACGCGTTCTTGCGCAGGGGCCACAAGGGAATGCGGGTGTTCTGGTAGATGTCGCGCTTGCCGATCTCCAGGAAGCGGCCAAACTGCGCGAGGCAGGACAACCCCATCGGGATCGCCTCGGCGGCGAGCGCGTTGAGAATGGCGTCCACGCCGCGTCCGCCGGTCAGTTCCATGACGGCCTCTGCGAAGTCGCCGCGGCGCGAGTCAATGACGTGCTTGACGCCGAGAGTTTCCAGCAGCCGGCGCTTGGTCGCGTTGCCCGCCGAAGCGATGACCTCCACGCCGAGGTGACGCGCAATTTGGATCGCGGCCATGCCGACACCGCCCGCGCCGGCGTGGACGAGGATCGTCTCGCCCCGGCGCATCCGCGCGACGTTTTGCAGCGCGTGCCAGCTTGTCATGAACACGACCGGCAGCGTCGCCGCCTCCTCGAAGGTGAGGTTGCCAGGAATGCGGCGGACGTCGCCGCCGCGTGCCAGGCTCAGCGAAGACAGCCCGAACATCGCCAGGCCGAATACCCAGTCGCCCGGTCCCACGTGGGTCACCCCCGCGCCCACCGCTTCCACGATCCCCGCCACCTCGTCGCCGAACACCTTGGCGTCCGGTGCTTCGCCCGGGTAGAGCGCCAGCGCCTTGAGCACGTCACGGAAGTTCATGCCCGCTGCCTTGACCCGGATCAGGACCGCGCCCGCGCCCGGTGCCGGCCGGGCGAACGGCACGAAGCGCAACGTGTCCAGGTGACCGCGCTCGCGGGATTCGAGCCGGCGCGGCACGTCGGCGGCGAGCGGCACTTCCTTGGCCGCCGGCCCGCGCAGCACCCGCTGCACGTAGCGCGCTTCGCCGCGGAGGGCGACCTCCCCTTCCTTGTCGGTGCGCAGCAGTTCCTCCCAGAGCCGCGGCGCGTCGGCCGCCGAGGCCGTCGGCGGCAGGTCGATGGAACGCACCTTGACGTGCGGGAACTCGTTGCCGATCACCCGCAGCAGGCCCACCAGCGGAGCCTGTTCAGCGGCCACGGCGTGGACGCTCTGCCCAGCCGGCTGCGCTCCGCGCGTGATCAGGTCGAGACGCACCAGCGTCGGCGGTTTGACGGTGCCAAGCGCCTGGCCGAGATGGAACAGCGCATCGACGCCCATCAGGGCCGCGCCATCTGCCAGCCCGTCGGCGGGTTCGTCGAGACCCCAGAAATAGACCACCCGCTCCAGTGGCGAGTCGGCGGAACATGCCTGCACGAGGCGCGTCCAGTCTTCCGGTGCTTCCGGACGCAGTTGGAACTCGCCCTCGCTCGTCGCGGCAAACTCCTTCGCGCGCCGGGCCACGCGGCACCGAACGCCTTCTGCCCGCAAGCGGGCGATCAACGGGTTCGCCGCAGAGGTGCCATCCGCCAGCACGAGCCAGGAGGTTTCCACCGACTTTCCGGTGGTGTCCTCAGCAGAGACTCCCTCTTGCAAGACTTTCCGGGCGAACAGGCCAATCTGCCCCTCGCCCTCCGAGCCCGGCAATCCTGGGATTGAAGCCGTTTCCGCAAAGCCCGCTTCCTGCATGACGGCCTCCCACTGCGCCCGGCCCAGCAGCGGGTGCTGCGTGCGCAGATCCCGGTCCGTGAACCGCCACCAACCCGCCGTGAGGCCAAAGACCGAGTCCGTCCACAACTGCGGATTGGCGACATCCATGAACACCAGGCTGCCGCCCGGGGCAAGCAGGGTGTGGATGTTGCGCAACGCCGCCCGCACGTCACTGGTCGCGTGGATCACGTTGGTGCCGATGATCAGGTCGAACGAGCCCGCCTCGAACCCTTGCTCGATCCCCGGTTTCTCCAGGTTGAGCATCTTGAACTCCACTTCCGGGTAGCTCGCCAGCTTCTGCGCCGCCGCCGAGAAGAACCCCGCCGAAACGTCGCTGAAGGTGTACGCGTGCACTCCGCGCCCGAGCGAGGGCAGCACCTGGGCGGCGAGGCCGCCGGTGCCCGCGCCCACTTCGAGGATGCGCAGGCCGCGTCCCTCCGGCAGGCCCTCGGCGGCGGCCCGCACGGCCCCGGCGATCCCGGCCAGCCAGTGGCTCGTGTAAAGCCCCTCGCCGTAGAACTGGTCCAGCAGATCAGCCCCTGTCCTGGCGAAGAGCACCTGAACAGCCTCTTTTTCCCCGCGGAAGATGGCTCCGAGTTCGGCGCAGTTCGCCGCGCACAGCAACGCCTCGGCGAGGTGCCCGGCATGCTGGCCGATGTAGGTGCGCAGCAACTCCGGCGCGGCGTCGGCCTCCCGGTCAAAAGCGGGGGTCGGGCGGTAGCCAGCGGCCGCCTTTTCGAGCAAGCCGCACTTGACGAGGTGATGACCGGTGATCCGCTCGAAAGATGCGCGCATCCCCTCCGCCACCTGCAAGGTTTCGGCGTTGAAAAGTGAGCCCGCGTTCGAGAACCGGGCCATCTCGCGCAAGCCGTTGGCAAGGTGCGCGGCGGCGAGCGTTTCGGCGTCGGTTCCCGCCTTTTGCAGGTTGGCGCGGCCCCGGACATCGAGCACCTGGCCGATCACGTCCGCGGCAGCCTGATGGAGCCGGGCCAGCGGCACGGGTACGACGGCCGCTTGCGCCGAGGTGACCGCCGCCTGTTCCCAGGTCGGATGATAGAGCACGTTGCGGTTGCCCGTGTTGCCGCCGCGTCGCGCCCCGGCCACGCTGATGGCCCGGAACCCGTCCACCAGCACGCAGGGCGCGCCGGCTTCGTCGTAGACCCCGATGCGGCCTTCCATGAACTGGTCGCTGTGGCCCGTCACCGCCGCGCGGACCAAGCAGGCCGCGCCCGGCGAACGCAGGAACAGGATCCGGGAAAAACGCACGGGCAGCTTCATGCCCGACTTGCGGTCCTCCACCGTCTTCGCCCCGGCGGAGAGCACCTGCATCGCGCCGTCGAAAAGCACCGGGTGGAGCGAGTAGTCCCCCGCCCGCTTCGCCACCGTCTCGGAGAGCGAGACACGGCCCGCCGATTTGCCGTCCCCGGCGAACAATTCGCGGATCGGCCGGAACTCCTCGCCGTAGCGCAGGCCGTGGTCGGTCATGTGCTGGTAAAAGCCGTCGAGCTTCTTGGGCTCGCCGCCGTCGGCCTGCATCCCCTCCCACTTCGACGCTGCAAAGGTGGACTCCGTGCGCTCGCTGCGCATCGCGCCCACGACGTGGACCGACCACGTCGAACCCTGCTCGAACTTGCTCTGGATGACGAACGTGCGTTCGGCCGGGTCGTAAGAAATTTCGAGGTGCACGCCCGAGACGGGGTCCGGCAGGATGAGCGGCTTGCGGATCTCGAAATCCTCGATGGCGAAGGAGCGTCCCTCGAACCACTGCACACCCGCCTCAAGCGCCATTTCCACGAACCCCGCCGCCGGGAAGATCGTCATGCTCTCGACGACGTGGTCTTTGAGGAAGGCCATGTGCCGGGCGTCGAGGTGCACGCTCCAGGTCGGCGTGGCGCGGCCTTGCCGGGGTTGCAGCAACCCGCGCGCGGCCGGGCCGACGCGGCTCTCGCGCCACTCGCTGGCCTCGCTCCACCAGCGGCGTTTGTCCCACGGGTAGGCAGGCAGCGTAAGCAGCCGCCGGGAAGGGGTCATGCTCGCGAAGTCCAGCCCCACGCCGGCCCGGTGCAGATCCATCGCCGTTTCGAGCAAGGCTTTGTGTTCGCGGTCGCGGCGGGTGGAGGCGACCACCGTGGCCTTCGCCCCGCGCGCAGCGAGGCATTCCTGGACCGAGTGGACCAGGGCGGGGTGCGCGCCGAGTTCGAGCCACACGTCCACGCCGAAGTCGGCCAGCGCGCCAACGGCGGGCGCGAACAGCACGGCCTGCCGCACGCCGTTGCCCCAATGCCGGGCCGTGCAATTCTCACCCTCGCAGCGTCCGCCGGTAACCGTGCTAAAAAACGGCACGGTTTCCGCCTGCGCGACCAGATCGGCGAGCGCCTTTTCCAAGGCCGCCGCCGCCGGTTCCATCAGGGGATGGTGGAAAGGATGATCAACCTTCACCAACCGCGCGAAGACGCCCTGCGGCTCCAGTTCGGCCTGCATCGCTTCCAGCGAGAGCCTGGAACCAGCCAGGGTCAGCGAACGCGGGCCGTTGAACGCTGCAATCTTCACCGTACGGTCATGGCGGACAATCAGCGCGCGGGCGGCTTCCTCGTCCAGGCCGACCGCGAGCATCGTGCCTTCGCCGCGGGCGCAGTCGTCCATGAAGCGAGCGCGTAGCACGATGATGCGCGCGCCTTCCTCCAAGCTGAAGATCCCCGCCGCGCACGCCGCGGCGATCTCACCGACGCTGTGGCCGACGACCGCAGAGGGCTGCATGCCCCAGGACTTCCAAAGTTCCGCCAGCGACACCTGCATGGCGAAGATGGCCGGTTGGGCCACGCCGGTGCGGCCGATCTGGGAGGCGTCCTCCGTCTTGGCCAGTTCCTCCAGGAGGTTGAACCCGACGGCACGCATCGCGGCGTCGCAGCGTTCCATCGTTTGCCGGAACACCGGTTCATCGCGCATGAGTTCGCGGCCCATGCCCCACCACTGGGGTCCCTGGCCACTCATCACGAAGGCCACGCGTGGCGCTCCCTCCAGGCGCGGCGCGAAGGCCGTGCGCGCGGTGGCCTCCGCGTTCCCGGCTCCAAAGGCGTTCAGTTCGCGGATCGCCTCCGGCATGGATTCCGGCACCAGCGTGAAGCGGAACGGATGGTGGTTGCGCCGCGCGCCGAGGGTGTACGTCAGGTCGGGCAGCATCGGCGAACTGCCGTTGAGGTGGGAGTGTTCCTCCAGCCAGACCCCGAGCCGGGACGCGGCGGAGCGAAGGGCGTCTTCCGAACGCGCCGAGAGCACGAGCGGCCACGGCCCCCGCTCGGAAGCGGCGGGGTGCTCGGGGTGCGGAAGCGGGGGCGGCTCGGTGAGCAGGGCGTGGGCGTTCGAGCCGCCGAAACCAAAGGAATTGACTCCAGCCATCCGCGGCCCCATCGCCGTGGGGAACGGTTCCATGCGGGTGGCGACGCGCAGCTTCCATCCCGCGAAGTCGATGTGCGGGTTGGCTTCTTTGAAGTGCAGGCTGGCAGGAATCTGCCCATAGCGGAGCACGAGCATCGCCTTCATCAAGCCGGCGACCCCGGCGGCCGTTTCCAAGTGCCCGAGGTTCGTCTTGACCGAGCCGATCACCAGCGGGGCGTCCGCCGGGCGGTCCCGGCAAAGCGCGGTCGAAAGCGCGTGCGCCTCCAGCGGGTCGCCAACGGCGGTGCCTGTGCCGTGTGCCTCGACGTAGCCGATGGCGCTCGGATCAACCCCGGCTTCGCGGCAAACGTCGGCCACCAGCCGCGCCTGGGCGTGGGAACTCGGCAGCATGATGCCGTTGGTATGCCCGTCTTGGTTGAGCGCCGTACCGACGATCACACCCTGGATCAGGTCGCCGTCCGCGATGGCCTTTGACAACCGCTTGAGCATCACCATGCCCGCGCCCTCGCCGCGCACGAACCCGCTGGCCGAGGCATCGAACGCCGCGCAACGCCCTTCCGGCGAGAGCATCCCCGCCTGCGAAAATCCGATGAACCCGCCGGGCGAGATGATGACCGTCACGCCGCCAGCCAGCGCCATGTCGCCGCGGCCCGAGCGGATGTGTTCGCAGGCCGTGTGGATTGCCGTCAGCGCGGAGGAACAGGCGGTATCCATCGCCACGCTCGGCCCACTCAGGTTGAAGCAATAGGAAATGCGGTTGGCGGCGATGCTGTGCGCGCTACCCGTGGGCGAATGCGAGGTAACCCCCGCGTGGTCCGAGGGCGTGCCCTGGATGCCCTGGTAATCGTTGTGCGAGATGCCGACGAAGACGCCGATGTCGGTGCCGTGTTGGAGGTCGAGCACGATCCCGGCTTCCTCCATCGCCTCCCAAGCGGTCTCCAGGAGCAGGCGCTGCTGCGGGTCGATGTACGGCGCTTCCCGGGGCGAGATCCCGAAGAACTGCGGATCGAACTGGTCAATCCCGTCCAGGAAACCGCCGCGGTGCGTGATGGACTTGCCCGGCAGCCCGGCCTCGGCGTCAAAGTATCGCTGAATGTTCCAACGGTCCGCCGGGATATCGCCCACTACTTCTCTTTCCTCCACAAGGAGTTTCCAAAAGGCTTCCGAGTTGTTGACGCCGCCAGGAAAGCGGCAGCCAGTTCCGATGATGGCGATAGGGTCGTTCGACATGAAGATAGGAACGGCCGTTTGGCCGCACATTGATAAATATACGTGTTTGGCAATCAGGGTTTCCCCGATACGCCGAGGACACAAACCCTGTCAGGTGCGTGGATCTATTGCCCTATTCGGCGTGGCGGGTCCAAATTGTTTGTACGGTGCGAAAGATTTGCGCTAATCGTCCGCCATGTGCGGCATCGCAGGCATCGTCGATTTGTCCGGAAGTCGCCTGGTGCCCGCCGGTGTACTGAGCCGCATGACCCGAGCCATCCTGCACCGAGGACCCGACGAGGAAGGTTTTTACGTCCAGCCCAGGGTAGGGATGGGTTCGCGGCGTCTGAGCATCGTCGGGCTCGCGGATGGCCAGCAGCCGGTTTTCAACGAGACGCGTGACGTGGCCGTCGTCTTCAACGGCGAACTCTTCGACCACGCCGAGCGGCGCGACGAACTCGCCGCACGCGGCCACCGGTTGGTCACCGGCTGCGACACCGAGATCATCCCGCACCTGTACGAGGACGCGGGGGAGAACGTGTTCGAGCGACTGCGGGGGCAGTTCGCCATGGCGCTCTGGGACGAAAAACGGCGGCGTCTTCTGCTCGGGCGGGATCGGTTCGGCATCTGCCCGTTGTACTGGACGCGCCAGGGAGACTGGCTGCTGTTCGCCTCGGAGATCAAGGCGCTACTGGCCTCGGGCCTGGTGCCTGCCATCCCGGACCGGCGCGGCATCGACGGGCTTTTCACCTTCGCCGCCATGCCGGGACCGCGGACGTGCTTTGAGGGCATCCACCTTCTGGACGCCGGACATTTTCTACAGGTGGACCTGTTGGGGCGCGGAGGCGGTTCCGGCGACATCCGCACCCACACGTACTGGGCGATGGATTTCCCGGACCGCGGCGAGGAAGAGGATGCCGAAGACCCGCGTCCGCTCGTGGACCGCTTCGAGGAACTCTTGCTCGCCGCCGTGGAAAAGCGTCTGCGCGCCGACGTGCCCGTCGGCTCCTATCTGTCGGGTGGGGTGGATTCCAGCGTCATCGCCGCGCTGGCCTGCAAACTGAAAGGGGAAGCGATCAACACGTACACCGTCCGGGTCGATTCTCCCGGCTTGGACGAACTCGACGCCGCCAGCCTCGTGGCCCGCCACATCGGCACCCGGCCGCCCACGGTGCAGGAGTTCCGCCACGCGGACACGGTCAACACCTACCCCCGGCTCATCGAAGCGGCGGAGTCTCCAGTGGTCGATACTTCCTGCGCCGCGCTGCTCCGGTTGGCCCGGCGCGTCCACGAGTGTGGGCAGCGCGTGGTGCTCACCGGCGAGGGGGCCGACGAATGGCTGGTGGGTTATCCCTGGTACAAAGGGGCCAAGCTCCTCGGGTTGGCCGACGTGGTGCCGGGCCTGCCGCTGAGTGATTTTATCCGCCGCGCATACCTGCGGCTGAACCGCGTGCCGCAGTTCCCTGTCGCATTCCGCCAGCGGGCGGAGGATGCGGTCGGCGGACCGAACGCGTGGATCGACGCCTACGGCATGTTCGGGCTGTCGAAACTGCGCTTCTACTCCGAGGAAATGCGCGGAGTGTTGGCGGCATCCCGTCCCTGGGAAGACCTGCGGATGCCGCTGGAGCGCGCGAAACGCTGGCACCCGCTCAACCGGGGGATCTGGGTCGCCGGCCGGGTGACCCTCGGCGGGCATCTGCTCCAGGCGAAGGGCGACCGCGTGTCCATGCACTCGTCCGTGGAGGTGCGTTACCCGTTTCTGGACGAAGACGTGTTTGACTTCCTGGCGCGACTTCACCCGCGTTGGAAGTTGCGCGGCCTGCGCGACAAGCATTTGTTGCGCCTGCTGGCCGAGCGGTGGGTGCCACCGTCGATCTACCGTCGCAAGAAGGCTATCTTTCGCGCGCCGCTGGACTCCTTCCATCTGGAACCGGAGCCGCCTTTCATCGGGCAACTGCTCAGTGAAGAATCTCTTCGTCGCACCGGCTATTTCGACACGACGGCGGTGCGTCATTGGCGACGGGCTTTTCACCGGTTGCGTGCCGGGTCTCTTCCGCGGTTGTCAGTGGAGATGGGTCTCACCGCCGTCGTGGCCACCCAGTTGTGGCATCACCTATACATCAGCGGGGATTTGTCCGAGCTGCCCGCGCCCGCGTTGGACGCAGCACGGCTGGCCGGACGGTTGGCAGCTTGAATGTTGCATTGCTGCCCGCTTACGCGAAAACTTCGCACTCCGAATCTATCTGTGGATCGTGCATACAAAGTGCATATAGCTGAACAGATTGTGTTTTCGCCTCTGGCTTGGCAAGCGTTCGAATCCCTCCCTCACCGCATCTCGTTCTCTCGTAGATACTTACGATACATATTTCCGCTTTTCTTCCCTGCTGATTTCAGACCGTCCAGGCATGGCTGAAATCCAAAACGGCAGTTGCTATGCGGTGGTCAACGGAACCCTTGTCCGCGCGGACATGCGCTACATCACAGATGTCGGCCCGTACACTGACAGGCGGTAACACGGCGCATCTTCCGCACATTTCACTTCGGCGGATGTTTCCCAAATCCGAACAGGCTATTATCAAAGGTAAACTGGTAGGCAAAGTAGCACTGGAGGTCCGTCGGACCGTTAATGGGGTGTACTTGCCTTCCTGCACGAAGCGGAACTTCACCCCCAGTTCGGTGTCGCCGT
>CAXTMD010000040.1:0-17378 GCA_964245035.1 uncultured Chthoniobacterales bacterium | reverse complement strand
CGCACAAGGTAGACGTGGAATATCACCAGCCCAGCGAGTTCCACATGCCCATGGAGAGTTACGCTTCCACCGTTGCCTACGGCGAGGACGGCAAGCTGACCATCTACCAGAAGACCCAGGGCGTGCAGAACTGTCAGGAGTACGTCTGCAACGTGTTCGGTCTGTCGAGCAGCGACGTGCAGGTCATCTCGCCCTACATGGGTGGCGGCTTTGGCTCGGGGCTGCGGCCGACTTATGACATCTACCTTTCCGTCCTGGCGGCGACTGTGCTCAAACGCTCGGTGCGCGTGTCGATGACCCGCCAGCAGATGTTCTCCTTCTCGCATCGGCCCGAGGCCATTCAGCACTTCAAGCTGGCAGCCAATGCGGACGGCTTGCTGGACGCCGTCACGCACACGGCCATCGAGGAAACCTCGCAAAACGAGGAGTACCTGGAGACGGTCGTGAACTGGTCAGGTCTGCTCTACCAGTGCCCGAACGTCATGCTCGATCACAAGCTGGTGGACCTCGACGTGGCCACGCCCGCCGACATGCGCGCTCCTGGTGCGGTGACAGGCATCTATGCTTTCGAATGCGCCGTGGACGAACTGGCCTACGAGGCGAAGCTGGACCCGCTCGCATTCCGCGAGAAGAACTACGCCGAGAAGGACCAGAACGAGGGCAAGATTTTCTCCAGCAAGGAACTGCGCGAGGCCTACCGGCAGGGGGCAGAGAAGTTCGGCTGGACCGGTCGGCCGCTGGAGCCGCGTTCCATGAAGAAGGGCAGCGACCTGATCGGCTGGGGGGTAGCGACGGGTTCGTGGGAAGCCTCGCAGGGCAAGGCGGCGGCCAAGCTCGTGTTGACAGCCGATGGCAAGCTGGTGGTTTCCAGCGCAACAAGCGACATCGGCACAGGCACCTACACGGTGATGACCATGATCGCGGCCGAGTATTCCGGCGTGGCCATCGAGGACGTGACCTTCCAGCTGGGTGACTCGTCGATGGTGTACTCGCCCGTGGAAGGCGGCTCTTGGACGGTGTCGAGCGTGGGTTCGGCGGTCAAGACCGTTTGCGAGGAGTTGCGCACGCGGCTGTTCAAGCTGGCGGGTAAGGTGGACGGCGCGCCCTTGGGCGACGCGACTATTGAGGACCTCACGTTCGCCAACGGGGCGATGCACGTCACGGGCAACCCGGTCAAGAACGTGACCTACACGGAGGCGCTTAAGGCGGGCAAGCTCGACAAGCTCGAACTCGACACGACCGAACTGCCGCAACTGGCCAAGCAAGCTACGCACGCGCTCTACAGCCATTCGGCGGTGTTTGCAGAGGTCAGCGTGGACGAGGATCTGGGTACGGTCCACGTCAACCGGGTGGTCAGCGCGATTGCGGGCGGGCGCATCCTCAACCCCAAGACGGCGCGCAGCCAGATCATGGGCGCGATTGTCTGGGGCATCAGCATGGCGCTGGAAGAGGAAGGCATGCTCGACGATAAGGTGGGTCGCTTCATGAACCACAATTATGCGGAGTACCACGTGCCCGTGAACGCAGACATCCACGACATCGAGGTCATCTTCGTGCCCGAGCACGATGAGGTGGTCAATCCGCTCGGTGCGAAAGGGCTGGGTGAGATCGGCATCGTCGGCGTGGCGGCGGCGATCACCAACGCGGTCTGGCATGCCATGGGCAAGCGGGTGCGGAGTCTGCCTGTGACGCTGGACAAGCTGCTGTGAGGTCAGGCTAGACTTCTTATCAGTTCAGCAAGCTCCAGTTCGTCCATCAATGGTAGCAAGGCGCAAGGGTACTCACCCAGCTTGCTACCAGTTAGCGCGTAAATAGGTTGCTTGTTCCACGCGTATGGATGGCGAGGCAGGGTTTTGTACTGAACAAAGGTGGTTTCTGACACGAGCAGTACGTTGAATCACTGCTTCACGTCACCGCCGCACGTGCGTGCTCGTTGCTACTGCTGGTTGATTAGACTTTATAGGATATAGATGGAACGTCTTGCGCGCCAACTACTTGGAAAAAGCGGCCACTTTTGGCAAAATCCGTTGCTAGACAAGGAATTACGCCAGAAATCAGGGTCTATAGTCTATAAAGTCTAATAAGCATTCTTGTGATAACCATTATAATCAACGGTGTGTTTGCCGTGATTATTGTGAATTCTGCGGAATGTACGATCCGGCGGGCTGAAGATGATAATCTTGGTGTCGCTCTGACTTCGGCGAGCCGAAGCTTCCCGCTAACTGCTTCTTCTTTACACAGTTTCGTCTTCAAGCCGGATCAGGACGATCTCGGACTTGGTGCCCACCCGCAGCGGGGGGCCCCAGGTGCCCGTG
The DNA here is from genome assembly GCA_964245035.1 of uncultured Chthoniobacterales bacterium. Lineage (GTDB taxonomy): Bacteria > Verrucomicrobiota > Verrucomicrobiia > Chthoniobacterales > SZAS-18 > CAHJWO01. The sequence continues at coordinate 15,063 of CAXTMD010000040.1, read as the reverse complement.
CCGTTGCTCGTATACACCTGCAGCTTGCCCCACCGGCTGAGCCCAGCAGCGGCACGGCCGTAGAGGCGCGAGACGAGCAGGTTCCAGGGCCACATCTGACCGCCGTGGGTGTGGCCGGAGAGTTGGAGGGAGACCCCTTGCTCCTGCGGCACGGACAGGTTGACCGGCCGGTGGGACAGAAGAATGCTCGGACGCTCCCGGTCGATCCGGGCTTGGCGGAGGATCTCATGCAATTGCGCGGGATCGCTGGCTTCCGCGTCGTGCACGCCGACGATTTGCAGGCCCTCGACGGAGGTCTTTTCGTTGTGCAGCACCCGGATGCCAACGCTCCGAACCGGTGCCAGGTAGAGGCTCCTTTCGGAGAACTCATCGTGGTTGCCGGTCACGTAGAAGGTTCCCCGGGGAGGGGAGTATTGCGTCCACGGAGCCACAAGTCGATCCAGGCCGATGGTCGGGCCATCGAAGAGGTCGCCACTGATGAAGACTGCATCCGGTTCCAAAGACCGCAGCCGGGCGATCACCCGACCGAGAAAGGCCGCGCGAGAAAGCGGACCCAGGTGCAGATCGGTGAGCAAGGCCACCGTGTGTCCCCGCCAAGTCTCCGGCAGATGGGGCAGCCGCACGGTGACCCGGCTGACCCGGAGCCAGTTGGCGTTGACCAGACCGTAAAGCGTCGTGACCGCCGCCAGACCGAACAGGATCGCCGCCAGCGCAAAGCGCGGCAGCGGCCAGCCGAAGAGGGACGCCGCGATCTCTGCGGTTCGGCACGCCAGTGCCGCGAAGAAGGCGAAGTTCAGCGCGCCCAGCCAAGCGGCGCAAAGGGCGTAGACGATGCGCAACGCCGGGTGGTTCGAGCGAAAGCGCAGGATGGTGGTCGGGATGAAGGCGAGGGCCAACCCTGCCGGGAACATCTGCCAAACGATCCATCCAGGCACGTGGAAGAAGGCACTCCACGTCGCGCAGACCAGGGCATTGACCAGGAGCAGGACGGTCGAGACGAACGCTCCAAACCGGACGATCCGCCGCAATGGGAAATGAGGTCCAGGCGCTGACGCCGGCGACACCCCAGGCAAGACGTGTTCTTCTTCGACCTCAGGGACCGATGCGGACATGCCTGGAAACATGCACCGGTTTACCCCTTTGTCGCTGCGCTGCCGAACGCGCATCTTGCCCGAGCGTCCGCAACCCCTCGTCGCAGGCAGCTACGAATGTCCTGCGCTTGGTTCGGCGATGATTACTTGCTTTCCGACTTCGTGGTGGACGCTTGGTAGATGCTCTCGACAGCTGCATCTAACTCCGCATCGAACTCGGGCTCGGACTGCTGCGCGGCGAGACCCTCCAGCAAGCCCCGGGAGAAGCTCGCGATGATCCCCTGATTTCTCGCGAGCCGCTCGTTGCCCTCTTGTCGGGAGTAGCCGCCGGAAAGGGCAAGCACCCGCACCACGGCGCGATGGTTCACGAACTCAAGGTAGAGATCGTCCTGCGTGGGGATGGAGAGTTTGAGAAAGACGGACCTCTCTTTGGGAAGTTGGTCCAGTTGCTGGAGTAGATGCTTCTTAAGCAACTCCTCGGCCTGCGCTTTCTCGGGGCTGTGGATGTCGACTTCGGGCTCGATGATCGGCACCAGGCCGAGCGCGTTGATCTGCGCCGCAATCTCGAACTGCTGGTTCACGACCGCCTTGATGCCAGCGTCGTTGGCCCGTTTGATAAGCGAGCGCATCTTGGTGCCGAAGATGTCTTTGGCGTTGGCCTTGGCCAACAGTTCGGCCAGCTGCGGCATCGGCTTCATCAACTGCACGCCGTCCTGCTCCGCCGCCAGGCCGTTGTCGACCTTGAGGAAGGGGACGATCTCCTTGACCTGCCAGAGGTAGTCCGCAGTCAGGCGGCCTTCGATGTCCCGGTCCATCGTGTTCTCGAACAGGATGGCCCCGAGGATGTGCTCTCCCGTGAAGCTCGGGCTCGTGATGATGCGCGTGCGCATCTGGTGGACGAGCGCGTACATGCCCTCCTCGTCACTCCATTGGTCCTCTTTGACCCCGTAGGCGGCCAGCGCCTTGGGCGTGCTGCCCCCGCTCTGGTCCAGGGCGGCCACGAACCCGGGAGCGTTTTTCATCTTGTTGAGTTGCTCGCTGCTTGTTTCGGTGTCGTTCATAGGAAGGGGAGGATGTTCAGTTTGCCATCCTACCACGCGACGAAGTTTGCCGTGGGGGTATTCTTGGAATCGCTCTTCATCAAGGTGGCACCGGTTGGCGTCAAGGTGACGGTCCATCGAGCCCGGGCCGCTTCGCACCGATGCTTCATCACTTGACGGCGTGGCTGTATCGCTCGACTTCTCGCGGCCGGTTTACGTCGCGTGATCCGTGCGGCCAGCGTGGCCGAAGGCGGTCATCGCCGCAGAAACGGAGTCGAAAACCTGGCCTGCTCCCACGAAGGTGACGATGCCAAAGCGTTCCAGTTCGTTCGCCACGTCCTCGGTCTGAGCCAGGGCAATCGTCAGCCCTTGGCCGCGGAGCGTTCGCAAGGTCGCGGCGAGGGTCAGACCGCCCGTATAGTCGATGTCATCCATGCTCACGAGGTCGAGCACCAGCCAGCGCACGGAGTGGGGGGCCTGCTCGATCAGGCGATGCAGCCGGGCGGCAAAGTAGTCGGCGTTGGCAAAGAAAAGCGGAGCCTCGAAGCGGTAGACGATCAGCCCCGGCTGTGTTTCCAGGCCCATCTTGGCCCCGGGCGCTTTCCAGTGGTGCCCATCTGGGGCCAGCACGACATCCTTGGGGTGGTACTCTTGGCGCAGATGGTCGATCACCGACAGACCGATGGCCAAGAAAATGCCCCGCTCCACGCCCAGGAACACGACTCCCAGCAGCGCGGCCAGCGCCACCGCGAACGTCGCCGGTCGAAAGCCGGCGATCTGGCGCAATGAACGCACGTCGATCAGCTTGACGCCAATGAGGAACACGATGGCGGCCAGCGCCGCGTTGGGCAGCCGCTCGATCAACGTCGTAGCGAATAGCAGCACGGCCAGAGTCATGACGGCGGTCGTCACCTGCGAGGCCTGCGTGCGTCCGCCGGCCGCTTCCACGACGGCGGTCTTGGTGGGGCTGCCGTTGACCACGAAGGTGTGAGAGAACCCCGCCAGGATGTTGGCGGCACCCAGAGCGAGCAGGTCGCGGTTTTCGTTGAGGTCTTCGCGGTGCTTCTGGGCAAACGAGCGCGAGGTGGCGGCGCTCTGCGCCACGATGACCAGGAACATAGAGGCCGACGTGGCGAGCAGGCCTTCCGTCTGAGCCCAGGACACAGGCGGTAAACCGAACGTGGGCAATCCTGCCTGCACCCGGCCTACGGTGGCGATCCCGTGCTGATCCAGACCGAAGAGCCACGTCACCAGGATCGCCAGAACCACCGCCAAGAGCGAGCCGGGCACCCGCGGCGCGAAGCGTTCACAGGCGACGATCACGGCGACCACCCCCAGCGCCATCCACACCGTGGCCCACTGGAGGTGCGGCAAGGCTTGCACGATCTCCTCTAGGTGGCTGATCAGGCCGTGACCGGTCACCGACACGCCCAGCATGTCGGGCAGTTGGCCAAAGAGGAGCGACACACCCACGCCGCTCAGGAAGCCCACCAGCACCGTGCGCGAAAGGAAGTCGGCCAGGAAGCCCAGCCGCAGGATGCCCGCCAGCAAAAGGAAGCCCGCCGTCAGCAACGCGGAGGCACTTGAGAGCACCAGCCACTGCGAGGAAAACGGCTGCGCCAGGTTCTGCAAGCCGGAGAACAGGATGGCGGCCGTGGCCGAGTCCGCACCGACGACCAAGTGGCGCGAGGAGCCAAGGAGGGCGAAAGCAAGGATCGGCAGCAGGATCGTGTACAGACCGGTGACCACCGGAGTGCCGGCGATCTTCGTGTAACCCATGCACTCCGGGATGGCGACTGCTGCCAATGTCAAACCCGCGAGCACGTCCGGAGCGAAAGTCGCCTTCTGGAAGCCGCCAAAGAAAGATGGAAGCTTCGAACTGTTAGAAGCCGGTGCTCCCGCCGCGTTTTGTTTCGGGGTACTGGGCATGTGATGATCATTCGTCACCTGCGGCGTGGCTCGGCTTGAAAAAGCGCGCAAACGGGATTGTCGCTTGGTCGTGGATGCGCAGAGCCGAGGGTGCTGGGTGAGATCACCAAATCTCCGGAAGTCCGCTGTGGCCTGGCCGGTCGAAGATGGAAACACCCGGCGAAGTTCCAACCACTAACCCGTATGTCTGACCAGTCTCTTGCCACCACCGATACGATCGTTACCACGGTGGCTCAAAACCGCACCGTCGGAGAAGGCCGCCGCCGGGCGGTGACGCGGGGTGTTCACGGTGCCTGGTCACCTCCGGCCCATCGGCCTGACCCGGTACAGACGTTGTTGGAAGCAAACGTGGGTCGGCTCCCCGACCTGCTGCCGATCAAGTGGACAAGGATGGCCGCTTCTCCGTTCGGCTTCTTTCGCGGAGCCGCCGCGCTGATGGCGCAGGACCTTGCGGGTTATCCGACGACGGGTTTAAACGTGCAGATCTGCGGGGACGCCCACGTGCACAATCTGGGTGCGTACGCCGCGCCCGATGGCCATTTGGTTTTCGACCTGAACGACTTCGATGAGACGCTGGCCGACGCGCCGTGGGAGTGGGACGTAAAACGCCTGGCCACCAGTTTGATCTTGGCCAACCGCGAAGCGGGCGGCCAGGACGAGGCCGGCGTGGAGGCGGTGCATGCCTTCGCGAAAAGTTACCGCAAGGCACTCCGGCGCTTTGCCGGGATGCACGTGTTGGACCTGATGATTTACGAAGTGACACGCTATCCCAAGCACAGTGGGGTGCAGCAGGTGTTACGCAAAGCGGAACGCGCCACCCCTAACAAGAACCTCGCCAAGCTCACCGTGCCAGGTCCCAACGGCCAACCGCGTTTCCACGATCAGCCGCCGCTGTTGCGGCACGTGGACGACGCCGAAGCGGGGAAGGTGCTCGCCTCGCTGGATGCGTACCGTCAAACCCTGGGTCTCGACCGCCGACAGGCGCTCGATGCCTATCAGCCGGTGGACGTCACCTTCAAGGTCGTGGGCACCGGCAGCGTGGGCACGCGCGACTACGTGGTGCTCCTGCTCGGCAACGGACCGGACGACGCGCTCTTCTTGCAGGTGAAAGAAGAACTGCCCAGCGCGTGGATACTGGCACTGGGCGGCACACCCGCCAGGAAACAAGAAGGCGAGCGGGTGGCGGCGGGACAACACCGCTGCCAGAGCGCCTCCGACCCTCTGATTGGTTGGACGACCATCGACGGTCGCGACTACCTGGTGCGGCAACTGGCCGACCACAAAGCCTCGTTGGACCTGGTCGTTTTGGAAGGCAAGGTGCTGGGCGAGTACGCGCGGGTGTGCGGTGAAATCCTGGCCAAGGCGCATGCCCGCACCGGCAACGCCGCGGCGCTCGCCGGCTACTGGGGCCAATCCAATCGACTCGCCCGCGCGTTAGCCGAGTTCGCGCTCGCCTATGCCGCGCAAACCACCCAGGATCACGCCGCGTTGACGGCAGCGATCCAGAACGGCCAACTGTAGGGCCGGGGGACGGGACCTTCGCGGGTCTCAAGCGGCTAGAAGCGGTCGGCGATGTGGTGTGCGCAATGCGGTCAGCCTGGAATGATCCGCTCCGACTTGAGGCGGTCGAACAGATCGAAGAACGAAGCTGGTGTGGGCTGGTAAACGTGGAAGCCGAGAAGACGGCTCTGGGTCAGGTCGTTGACGCACTCGACCGTGCGGCCTAGGTCGCCATCCGTGTGCCACCAGGAGACGAGCTTGTTCAGGTCCGGCTCGACCAGCTGGTGCTTGGCCGCGATGGCTTTCCAGGTTTCGGGAGCGTCCTGCATGCGGCCCGCCAGCGGAGCGATGGGGTCGGGCGGACCTTGAGATTCGACGCCAAAGTAAGAAGCCAGCTGCGGCCAGAGCCAGCGCCAGCGAAACAGGTCGCCGTTCGAGCAGTTGAAGGCGTGTCCGTACGCCGCCGGAGTGGTGGCTGCCCACTCCAGTTGCTCGGCCAGGAGGCGAGCGTCGGTCACATCGGTCAGAAAGTTCCACTGCTTGGGTGAGCCGGGATAGACGAAGGGCTGGCCGCTCTCCTTGCAGAGCGTCGCGTACACCGCGAGCGTCACGCCCATGTTCATGGCGTTGCCGCGCGCGTAGCCGACGACCGTGTGCGAGCGGTGAATGGTCCAGCCGAAGTTGCCCCGCTTGGCGGCCTCGAAGAGGAGGTCTTCTTGGGTGTAGTAGAAGTTTAGGCCGGGCAGGCGCGGGTTGTCCTCGCGAAAAGGCGTCTCGGCGTTGGTCTGGCCGTAGGACTCGAACGGCCCCAGGTAGTGCTTGGTGCCGGTGACCAGCGCGGCGTGGACGAGCGGCTTGCCTTCCAGGGCCGCGAAGAGGTTACGCACCATGTCGCCGTTGACACGCACGTTCTCGGCTTCGGTGGGCTGCCGCAGCCAGGTGCAGATAAAAACGTGGGCCGGGTCGATGTCGGTCAAGGCGGCTTTGAGCGCGCCGGCATCCTGCAGGTCGGCGGGGACCGGCGTTACGCCAGGCATGGCCTGGGGCTTGCGGGCCAATCCGTACACCCGCCATCCTTTGGAGACGAGGTGGGCACTCAGATTGAGGCCCGTGATGCCGGTGCTGCCGACGACGAGTGCGGTGGGAGGTTCGTTGGTCATGAAAGTCGAGCAAATCGCTTGTCGCTCTTGAATCGAATCTGCGATGCCCTTCCGCTTACCTTTGTGGCCACTCTGCCAAGCCCATCACGAGGGAGCTTGGCGCGGATCGATGCCAAAGCAGGAACTCGTTGGGGCAAGGGGGCGACGTTCATCCGCAAGGCCGAACAGCGCGGAGTCACGGGTAAAAGCGCGGATCGACCAAGGGTTGACCACCGCTTGATCAGCATGGAGGTGCCCTGCTGGTCGTCATCCCGGACGTGACTGGAAATGGTGCATGATCTGCACGGCGGGACGTAGCCGCAGCCACGGTGCCGGCAAGTCGAAGGATGCTGTCGCAGAACTTTCTCGTGGCGGGAAAGAGTCCAAGACGTTGTATCCACGCGGATATTTAGAATGGCTAAACCACCCCTCGGGCCCAAAGCCCACTGCACGATTGACTATGGCTTTGTGGCGACGCTGTTTGTGGCCCCAACACTCTTTGGCCTCAAAGGCGCCGCACGCACGCTTTGCTACCTGTTTGGCGGCGCGGCGGGTGTGCTGACCGCTTTGACGAACCAGCCTCTGGCGTGGAGACGAGTGGTTCCTTTCCGTGTGCACGGCCAAGTGGACACGCCCTTTGTGCCTACTCTGTTGCTTTTGCCTTGGGCGACCGGCGCGCTCAAGCAGCGCAACGCCCGCCGCTTCTTCTTCTCCTTCACCGCGGTGGTCCTGACCAACTATCTGCTGACCGACTACGACGCTGCCGAGTAGACGAAGTTGTGCGGGTTCCATCAGGCGGCGCCCAACAGAACGTCCCGCGCTGGCTGTGGGCGGTTGATCCCTTCATTGCCTGCGATCCACCACAGCGTCCTGCGGATCGCAGCCGCGCTCACATCTCGTTCTCTTTGCTGAGCGTTCCGGCCAGGATGCCGAAGATGCCGGCGGTGACAAACGCACCGCGCGCTTTCTCGTGGCGCGAGAAGCCGAACACCCAGGGGGAACTCAGCGCTAGCACGCCGCCCAGCACGTCAAGGATCAGATGTGCCTTGTACGGCATCACCCGGAACACGCCCCATTCCGCCCGCGTCAGCAGGCTGGAAACGAGGATGCCGCCGCTCAGGAGCCGACAGAGGCTCACGGCTTGCTTTACTTCGGTGAAGCCAAGGGTTTCGGGAGCCGTGGAAACGAGCGCGACGTAAGGGTAGTCAGTGACCCAGCCGTGCATCTGTCGGGTGATCGGTTTGTTCATAGAAAGGAATTTGGTTAGTCTGTCGGTGCGTTCCTACGGCTGGTTAGAACCAGCTTCGCTTGGCCTTCTTCGGTTCGTGCTGGAACAACGCCGCCAACCCGAGCCCGACCAAGGCCGCCACCGCGACCCCGAAGCCCGGCAGCACCGACAGGCGCGTGTAGAAGCTCGTCTGCCGGACCATGCCCGGATGGTCGCTGTCAACCTGGCCGTCGCGGCCCGTCTCGTGCAGCGCTCCCTCCGGGTGGCGCGGGAACTCGTCGCGGAAGGACTGCGGGATGAGCGTTTTGGAGAGCTGATCCATCAACGCGGGGGCCACGCGGTTGACGAAGCTGAACAGTCGGCCCGCCCCGCCGATGTAGATGTCGCGCTTGGGGTGCGCCGCAGCGTGCAGGATGCCGAAGGCGACTTCCTTGGGCGCGTAGAGCGGCGGCGGCAGCATGGGCTCGCGGTCGGCGTCGTTGTGCGCGTGGTGCGCGAAGTCCGTGTTGATGGCGGCGGGCTTGATGAGGGTGACCGACACCGGCGCTTTCTCGTAGGACAACTCGATGCGCAGGGCGTCGGTGAACCCTTTGATGGCGTGCTTGGTCGTGCTGTACATGCCCTGGATGGGAAAGGCCACGTCGGAAGCCACGCTGCCCAGGTTGATGAGCGCGCCGCCGCGCTGCTTCAAGGTCGGCAGGGCCACCAGCGAGCCGTGGACGACGCCCCAGAAGTTGGTGTCGAAGAGCCGCCGGAAGTCCTCCTCCTTGCCGTCCTCGATGCGCCCGACGATGCCCAGGCCGGCATTGTTGACCCACGTGTCGAAGCCGCCGAAGTGCTCGGTGGCCGCGTCGGCGATGCGCTGCACCTGCGCGCGGTCACCCACGTCGGCCACCACGTAGATGGCCGTGCCGCCGGTAGCATTGATGTTCTCGGTGACGGCGGCGAGCACTTCTTCGTTGCGCGAGGCAAGCACCACTCGGGCACCGTGCGCGACGGCCATCCGCGCGGTGGCCAGGCCGATGCCGCTGGAGGCTCCGGTGATGACGATGACTTGCTCAGAAATAGGTTTGAGTGCGATGGACATAAGAAAAGGAAGTGGCAGAATTGCCCGGAGCTAAATCGTCGGCATGCGCCTTTGCGTTTGGCTGTTTTCCATCGACGGCGTTTCGGTCGCGCGCTGCCGAGGCCAGATGAGTTTCGTACATCCAACCCGGCCACATCGGACGGTTGAGTTATCGCTCGAATCCTCTCAACCCGACACGCCATGATTGAAAAAGCCCTCGTGATCCGCATCGAAGCCAAGCCCGACAAGGTGGAGGAAGTGCGACAGTTCCTCCTGCAAGGGTTGCCGATCATCGAGGGCGAACCGGAGACGCCGGTGTGGTTTCCGTTGCACTTCGGCGGAACTTCGTTCGGCATTTTCGACGCTTTCAAAAGCGAGGGCGACCGGGAGAAACACCTTGCGGGAAAACTGGCAGCGTTGCTCATGGCAAAAACGCCGGAACTGTTCGCGGCCCCGCCGGTCATGGATCACGCCGACGTGCTCGCGCAGAAGATCGCGACGCTCCACGTCTGAGCGCGGCATGATAACTTTTATATGGCCCGTGGCGGGAGTTGCCTGTGCATGGGCCCTGACCTACAAGGTGCGCTGGTGTGAGTCGTCGAGTGCCACGTCGGCCCCGTGGAAAACGGTCAGCACCGTTTCGTGGTATTCAGCGCTGCTTGGTCATGCCGGGCGCGGGCTCAACGCACATTGGCCTCGTTGCTCCCGCCGCCCTTGAACACCGGGATGAAGCAGGCTGGAAAGCAGATGCCATCCGCACCCTAGCTTTGCGGCCATCGCCGCCGTCGTCTGCCTCTCTCCAGGCCTGGCGAGCCGCAGGCGTCAAAGCCGTTGGGTTGATGGCCGACGGGGCAGCGGGTGTCGCAGTCGGTGAGGCGACCAAGCGCCAAGCACGCGACCCGGTCTGGCAGATGGCCCTCTCGGCGGCCTGGGCCATGTTTGCCGCTGTGGGCTTTGGCGAGCAGCCAGTGCTGATGATCCAAGCCGAGCGCGGTGGAAGATGGAAAATTTGTTCACCGCATGTCTTCTCACGCGCCTTTCCACGGCGATAGAAACGACAGCAGGGCGCGGTTCACTTCCTCTGGCTTTTCCTCGTGTGGCAGGTGGCCGCACTGGGCGATGGAGACATACTCCGGCCGCTTGGCCATCTGGTTCCAGATCTCACGGAAGTCCCACATCTTGCCACCGCTCTCGAAGTCCTCGCCCCACAACACCAAGGTCGGGCACTCGATCAGCTTGTCCTTGTCTTCCTCGTCCTGCTCCACATCCTTCTTGGCCGCCCGGTAGTCGGCCAACGCTCCGCGCAACGCCCCGTGCTGCTGGTAGGCGCGCACGTACACGGCGAGTTCCTCCGGGGTGAACAACTCCGGGTTGTAACACCAGGAACTGAAGATGAAACGCAGCCAGATTTCCTCTCGCCCGGTGATGAGCGCTTCGGGCAGATCCAACACGCCGTTGAAGATGAAGAACCAATGGCCACGTGCGATCTCCGCGTTCATGCGCTCGAAGATGATGCGCGTGGGGATGTTGTCCATCGTCACGAAGCGGTCCACCGCCTCGGGGAAGTCCTTCACGAAACGCGTGCCCACCCGCGCGCCGCGGTCGTGGCCGACGATGGCGGCTTTCTCGCAGCCGAGGTGTTCCATCAGCGCACGGATGTCTTTGGCCATCGTGCGTTTGTCGTAACCCTCGACCGCCTTGTAGGTCTGCCCGTAACCGCGCAGGTCGGGCGCGACCACCCGGTAGTGCTGCGCGAGAACGGGGATCTGGTGCCGCCACGCAAACCACGTCTCGGGAAAGCCGTGGAGCAAGAGAACCAAAGGGCCCTCGCCCGCCTCGACGTAGTGGGTCTTTAGTCCATTGACCTCGGCAGTGTGGTGGGTCACGGGGAGTGAGTTTTCCAGATCCATTTGGGTGGGTGGGTGTTCAGATGATTTGTCCACGCCGCCACCAGGAGGATGGGTTGGTAGTGGCGTCGTTCTCGTAGTCGTTGCGATTCGTGACCACGCCACCGGCGCGGTCTATGCCGGCGGCGTAGATGGTTCGCATGGGAAGAAACGGCGTTTGGTGGCTTCTCATAATCGCCAAGGCTCCGACGGCCTGCCGGAACTTTTTTCCTCAGGGACGAAAACCGCGCGAATCTCCCGCGTCTTTATCTGCGGATTGGTTGGTTAGAGCTTGTTATGAACTGACATTGGCCACGGTTATGTTGTTGGATGACAGAACAGCCCGTGCGTCGAGCCTACCAAAGCCCATCGTGTTCGTGGCGGCCAGCGTGATCGTCCCGAGCTCTGAGCCCCTGGTCAAGATCCCGCTCAGACTGGTGCTACGGCACTGGGCGGTGGTGCGGCTTGGCTTGGTTTCCACGTGCGGCGGTTACCTGCCGCGCAAGCAACGCGACGCGGAGCGAACGCGAAAGTGGTCGGGCTACGTGGGCGTACAGGATTAAAATAATCATCCTCGTGCTGTCGCGCAAAATCTGAGGGTTATCTGCCCCGATAGGCGAGGTGTGGTCGAAGGTTTAGCGCGCTAACGCAGCTGTTGCAGATGGTAGAAAGGACGCTCCCGGCGACGCTATAGCAGTCCAGCTTCACGCGAGATGGCGAATAGCCTGCACGTGAAACATTTTATCGCCCGTTCTTTTCTTGGCTTTTGCTTGGCCGCTGCTCTCGTCATTGCACCAACGCACCGCGCTGAGGCCCAGGCGTCGGAATTCTTTGATGCCTTCTTCTCAGACAACGCCGGGCAACCCGCACAGAACTTCAAGGGTTTTATCCAGTGGAACGTCACCGATCCGGCGAACGCCACCAACAGTTCCGTTGATTTCGTGGGCGGCAACGTCCCCGGCTCGTTTTTCTATCCCACGGGCCGCTTCGTGGACCTGGGCGGCTCGACCGGCCAGCCCGCGATCTTTTCCACCAAGCTGCCGATCGTCCTCGCGCTCGGAACTTCCTATACGCTGACCTACCGCATCGCGAGCACGGAAGCGGTCCTGGCTCTCGGTGGACCCGGCGCGAACACGTTGATCACGCCGACGCCGGACGGTCCGCTGGACACCGCGCGCGTCACGGTGGGTGGCAACACGTTCACGCTTTCTACGAGCAGCAGCCAGTTTCAGACCTTCACCCTGGATTTCGTGGCGACCGCTGCCACCGACGTGCTGGCCTTGCAGGACCTCGGGTTTGTCGATCCCACGACGGGCGTCACTCGCTACGACAACTCGGGAGTGGGCTTGGATTTGATCGCGGTGACGCCACAGGGCGTTCCCGCGATTCCCGAGCCGACAACCCTAGCGGCTTTGGCGCTCGGGATGATTTGCGTGGGTACCGTCTATACGCGTCGTCGGCTGGGCTGCTGAACTGTTTGCGCCGGTGCAGATCTGGCCTCGTTCGTGAATGTGGCTGGTCCTTCGGCACGCAGAGTGCCGATTTAGGAAACCGACCCCCCGTCGATGTGACGAATACACAGCGGTTCTCGTCCGTTGGGGCTGTCTCAGCTGTCTTTCGACTCGCCGGCGCTTTCACACAAAATCAATCATTTCTTCCATGCAAACCTTTCATCGCGTGGCCCGTGCTCTGGGCTGGTTCAGCGTTGGTCTAGGCCTGACCGAACTCATCGCCGGCAAAAACCTGGATCGCTACCTTGGCACCGGCGGCCATGAGGGCACCCTGCACCTCTTCGGATTGCGGGAGATCGCGGCGGGTGCCATCATCCTGGCGCAGAAGGAGCCCTCGGCCACGTCGGTCTGGTTGCGCGTCGGTGGCGACGTGATGGACCTGATCTTTTTGGGCAAGGCCCTGGAAGAGCAACGCAACGGGACCAAGCAGGAGCGTCTAAGCGTGGCCACGGCCACGGTGGCCGCCGTCACGGCGCTGGACGTGCTCTGCGCCTGGAAACTCGGCCACGCTTCCAAGCCGGATGAACCCTCGGACGAAGAAGCTACCAGCGTCGAAACGAGCGTCACCATCAACGGCTCTCCCGAGGAGTTGTACCAACTCTGGCGCGATCCGCAGACCTTGCCGCAGGTCATGGGGCATTTCGCCACGGTCACCGCCGCGGCAAATGACCGTGCCCACTGGATAGTCAACGGTCCCGCCAAGACCAGCCTCCAATGGGATTCCCAGATCGTGCAGGAGGAGCCGGGTCAGTCGATGCGCTGGTATTCCCTGCAAGGGGCCAAGATTCCCAACGGGGGCTCCATCCGGTTTGCGCCCGCGACCGGAGGCCGGGGCACGGTGGCGACTTTGGAGATCGACTTCCATCCGCCCGGCGGCTCGTTCGGCAAGGGCGCGGTCAAGGTTTTGGGCATCGTGCCGCAGATCCTGGCGGTCAAAGCCTTGCGGCGTTTCAAGAGCCTCGCTGAGGCGGGTGAAATCCCGACACTCCAGGACAACGTCTCCGCCCGCACGGGTGCCACGGCCAACACTTACTAACTCCAAAGGAAAACACGAACATGCGAGCACTTTGCTGGAACGGCACCAACGACCTGCGCGTCGAGACCGTCCCCGACCCGACCATTGTCAATCCACGGGACGTGATCCTCAAGGTCACCATGTCCACGACCTGCGGCAGCGACCTGCACCTGATCGACGGCTATATCCCGACGATGCGTGCGGGCGACATCATGGGCCACGAGTTCATGGGTGAGATCGTGGAAGTCGGTCCGGCGGTCAAGAAAGTGAAGAAAGGCCAGCGCGTCGTGGTGCCTTCCTTCATCTGCTGCGGCCACTGCTTCTACTGCCAGAATGATCTCTGGTCCTTGTGCGACAACACCAATCCCAACCACGAGATGCAGGAGCCGCTCTTCGGTTACCCGACGGCGGGTATCTACGGCTACACGCATGCCTTTGGCGGCTACGCGGGTTCGCACGCCCAATATATCCGGGTGCCGCACGCCGACGTGGATTGTTTCCCCGTACCGGATGGCGTCACCGATGAGCAGGCGGTGTTTATTTCCGACGCGGGTCCGACCGGCTTCATGGGGGCAGATCTTTGCAGCATCAAGCCCGGCGACACCGTGGCCGTATGGGGCGCGGGTGGGGTGGGGCTCATGGCGATGGAGGGCGCGTACGTGATGGGAGCCGAGCGGGTCATCGCGATTGACCGTTTACCAGAGCGCTTGAAGATGGCCAAGGAGCACGCCAAGGCGGAAATCTTGGATTATACCAAGGTGGATGTGCTCGAGGCCCTCAAGGAGATGACCGGCGGGCGCGGCCCTGACTGCTGCATCGAAGCCGTCGGCATGGAGGCGCACGGGCCGGGGCTGGAATATGCCTACGACCGGGTCAAGCAGGCGCTCTTCTTGGAAAGCGACCGCGGCGAGGCGTTGCGCCAAGCGATTCTTTGCTGCCGCAAAGGCGGGGTCGTCTCGGTGCTGGGCGTGTTCGGGTTGATGGACAAGTTCCCGATGGGTGTGATCATGAACAAGGGACTCACCCTGCGCTCCGCCCAACAACATGGCCAGAAATACGTGCCGCGTTTGCTCGACCACGTCGTCAAAGGCGAACTCGATCCGTCCTATCTCGTGACCCAACGCTTCTCGCTGGAGGAAGGTCCGCGCGGCTACGAGATGTTCAAGAACAAGGAAGAAGGCTGTGTGCGGGTCGTGTTCACGCCCTAAACTGGATGCTCTTGCTAGCAGCGCCGCAACACCCCGTGCCCTGCCTCTACCCGGATTTTCCAGGTAGGCACTGTTCGAGCATCCTAACCGGGAAGAAATCTTTTTATCATCACCCGACCGCATCCTCTCTCCATTGCTGGTAGCATTCTCGGCTTGGGCATTGGCGGCTTCTTTGACGGCATCGTGCTGCACCAGATCCTCCGTGGCATCACCTCATCTGCGTGACCGCCCACTGCCAGCCGCTCTCCCTGGAGCAAGCCAGGGTGCAAACCCGCCAGGATGGCTACTTTCACCTCGGAGTGCTCATCCTGACGATCATCGGCAGCTACCGGCTTTTCCGCGCGGCCGGACTGCCGGATGCTCCTCGCTCGGCCAGCGCTTTCTTCGGGCCGGTCCTCTGCGGCTGGGGCGTCTTCAACTTCGTGGAAGGCTTGATCGACCACCAGATCC
>CAXTMD010000039.1:13624-17469 GCA_964245035.1 uncultured Chthoniobacterales bacterium | reverse complement strand
ACCAACTCGACTTCGTGACGCCCGGGATCATCCCGTTGGACGCCAGTTCGCGGAACGCGATGCGGGAGAGCTTGAAGCGGCGGATGAAGGCGCGCCGGCGGCCGCTCATCTGGCAGCGGTTGACCGTCCGCGTCGGGCTCGCGTCGCGGGGGAGCTGCGTGAGGCCCACGTAGTCCTTCTTTGCCTTCAACTCGGCGCGGAGCGCGGCGTACTTGGCCACGGTCGCGCGCTTGCGCTTGTCACGTTCGATCCAGGAAGTCTTTGCCATATGCGAAGCCGGCAGGATAAACTACCCGGCGGCGTTTGCAACGCCCTTTTCTCAAGGCGACGCCGTTTCCGCCGCGCGGACCGCCTGGATCTGGACCTGGAGGCTGGTCTCGCCACGGAACTCGTTGGCTTCGACCTGGAAGGCGATGTCCCAGGGCGGCGGCGGCAGGTCGGCCGGGGTGGCGTTGAAGTAGATGGCCGGCGTGGCCAGTCCATTGCGTCCGCCGATGTGCCGCAGCATGAGCTTGGTGTGCCGTTCCTTGAGCACGCGCGGCTCGAACGCCGGGCCGACGCGCCGGGCCAGAAACGTCGGCTGCGGGTTGCCGATGCCGAAGGGCTGGAGCGTCTCGTGGCACGACAGGAAGTCGGCGTCGAGTTCAGAGAGGGTCACCTCGGCGTCGAGGTGCAGGCGTGGCTGGAGTTGTTCGTCGCTGAGCAGCGCGCGGGCGATCCGGCAGAAGTCGGCCTGGAACTGTGGGAAGGCGGTTTCCTGGAGCGTCAGGCCGGCCGCCATCTCGTGGCCGCCGTACTTGTCGAGCAAGGGGGCGCACTGGCTCAGGGCGTTGACTAGAGACAGTCCGTGGATGCTGCGGCCGCTGCCCTTGCCGAGTCCCTTCTCGTCGAAGCCGATGACGAGC
The DNA here is from genome assembly GCA_964245035.1 of uncultured Chthoniobacterales bacterium. Taxonomy (GTDB): domain Bacteria; phylum Verrucomicrobiota; class Verrucomicrobiia; order Chthoniobacterales; family SZAS-18; genus CAHJWO01. The sequence continues at coordinate 16,564 of CAXTMD010000039.1, read as the reverse complement.
GTCGGCCGGTGGTGCGAGCGCATGAGGCGCGACGCCACGATGCCAAGCACGCCCGGGTGCCACCCGCGCGAGCCGACGACGATGGCGGCGTGTTCGAGCGGTCGGCTGCCTTCCCAGTGGGCGTCGAGTTGCGTTTGCGCTTCGAGGAGCGTGCGCTGTTCGACGGTCTGGCGCTCGCGGTTCTGCTGGTCGAGCGTCGCCGCGAGGGCGCGGGCGCGGGCCTCGTCAGGGGTGGTCAGCAGTTCGAGCGCGGCCTGCGCGGTGCCCAGGCGGCCGGCGGCGTTGAGGCGTGGTCCGAGCCGGAAGCCGATGTCCACCGGCCGCACCGGAGCTTTCACCCCGGCGACTTCCATGAGCGCGCGCACCCCGGGCCGCGTGGACAGCGCCACCGTGCGTGCGCCGCGGCGCACGAGGATGCGGTTTTCCTCCTGGAGTGGCACGAGGTCGGCCACCGTGCCCAGCGCCACGAGGTCGAGCGAGTTCTTCAGGTCGAAGCCGGGACACGGCCGCCGCTTGAGCAGAGCGTGGCAGACCTTGAACACCAACCCGGCGCTGCACAGGTAGTGGTACGTGTCGCCGAGCTTGGCGTTGACCAGCGCGAAGCAGTCCGGCAGCTGCGCCTGCGCCTCGTGGTGGTCGAAGACGATCACGTCCACGCCGGCGACCTGGAGCGCGCCGATCTCCGTCACACTGGCCGTCCCGCAGTCCACCGCGATGAGGAGTTGGGGGCGCAGGGTCTGCACGCACCGCGCGACGCCCTCCGCGCTCAGGCCGTAGCCCTCCTCGACGCGCATCGGCAGGAAGCACTCGACGTTGGCCGCGTACGCCTTGAGCAGGCCGGAGAGGATCGCCAGGGAGGTCACGCCGTCCACGTCGTAGTCGCCGTAGAGGACGATGCGCTCGCCGTTTTCCAGGGCGCGCAGGATGCGGTCGATGGCGGCGGGCATGTTCGGCAGCGCGAACGGGTCTGCCAACAGGTTGAGCTTGGGGTGGAGGAAGTTGTAGGCTTCCGCGGCGGTGTGAAATCCGCGTCGGGCCAGCAGTTCAGCCATGAACGCCGGCACGCCCAACTCGCCCTTCAGCGCACGCGCGGTCGCGGCGAGGCTGGCGTCGGCGGGGGGAAGTTGCCAGCGGGCGGTGGCCATCTCGGTTGCGAGATATAGTCCGATCAAAGGTTTTTGGCAACGCAGCCGACAAGGCACGCCGGTAACCACAAACCCTCTGCCATCCTGAGGGGAGTGCAACCAGCCGAAGGATCTCGCCGGAAGGGACACGCCTCGCCATCGCCGACCGTGAGAGTGGAGGACCGGCTTTTGGTAGGGTTAACGGTGGAGCGCAAGCGAGCACCCCGCGGAGAGGTCCTTCGCCTCATTGCACTCCCCCTCAGGATGACAGAGGGTTCGGTCTGATGCGTTTGCTAATTTCACGGTTGCCATTCGCGATCCGTTCGAGCTAGACTCGTTGCCGTGACCACGATGGACGCTCCCAGCGCGACGGCTTTCGGCCGTCTTGCGTTCGCGTCGCTATCGCTAGGGTTGGCCTCCCGCTAACCCTTCCCTTCCTTCTGCCCAACTTCCTGGCTGGCGTGTCTCCGAGAGACGCGCTGCTCCGCTCTGCTTTCCACCAATCCTTCCTGTTTTTATGCCCGACAAAGTCCTGATTTTCGACACCACCCTGCGCGACGGCGAACAATGCCCCGGCGCTTCCATGAACCTGCGCGAGAAGATGGAGGTCGCCCGCCAGCTCGCCCGCCTCCAAGTAGACATCATTGAGGCCGGCTTCCCGGTCATCAGCGACGGCGACTTCCAGGCCGTCCACCAGATCGCCACCGAGGTGCGCGGCCCGATCATCGCCGGCCTCGCGCGCTGCACAGCCAACGACATCGACGCCGCCGCCGCCGCGGTCAAACCCGCCGGCGAGCGCGGACGCGTGCACGTCTTTCTGGCTACCTCTAAAATCCACCGCGAGCACAAGCTCAAGAAGGCGCACGACGAAATCCTGCGCCTTGCCGTCGAAGGCGTGAAGCGCGCGCGCGGCCTGGTGCGCGACGTGGAGTTCAGCCCCGAGGACGCCTCGCGGACCGAGCCGGAGTTTCTCGCCGAGATCACGCGGGCGGCCATCGAGGCGGGGGCGACGACCATCAATGTCCCCGACACAGTCGGCTTCGCGGTGCCCGACCAGTTCGCGGCGCTGGTGGAATATCTCTTCGCCCACGTCCCGAACATCGGCGAGGCCGTGGTGAGCGTGCATTGCCACAACGACCTGGGCCTCGCAGTGGCGAACTCGCTCGCCGCCGTGCGCGCCGGGGCGCGGCAGGTCGAGGGCACGATCAACGGCATCGGCGAACGGGCGGGCAACGCGGCGCTGGAGGAGGTCGTCATGGCGTTGCGCACCCGGCCGGAGGTGTTCGGGAACGTCACCACGGCGGTCAACACGCGCGAGATCGTCAAAAGCTCGCGGCTCATCAGCCGCATGAGCGGCCTGCTCGTGCCGCGCTCCAAGGCCATCGTCGGCGAGAACGCTTTCGCGCACAGCTCCGGCATCCACCAGGACGGCATGCTCAAGAACCGCTCCACCTACGAGATCATGGACCCGCACGAGGTCGGCTGGGGCGAGACCGAACTGCCGCTGACCAAGCACAGCGGCCGGCACGCGATGGTCAAACGTCTCGAACACCTCGGCTACGCCCTCAACGCCGAGGAAACCGAGCACGTTTTTCGTCGCTTCAAGGACGTGGGCGACCGCAAGAAATTCGTCTACGACGACGATCTGGCGGCGCTCATCGAAGACATCTCGCTCGGCGCGCCCGAGTCCTACGAACTCGACTACATCCACGTCACGAGCGGGACCACGACCGTGCCCACCGCCACCGTGCGCCTGCGCCGTAACCCGGCCACGAACGGTGACGACCCCACCGAGGACTCCGAAACCTTGCAGGAC
>CAXTMD010000039.1:0-13614 GCA_964245035.1 uncultured Chthoniobacterales bacterium | reverse complement strand
GGCACCGGCTACCACGTCGCGATTAACGGCTATGTCACCAACGGCAACGGCAGCGACGCACCCGATGGCGAAACCACCCAGGACTCCGCCCCCGGCAACGGCGCGGTGGACGCCGCCATGAAGGCCATCGACCGCATCCTCGGCCGCCAGGGCCACCTCGCCGAGTACCACGTCCAGGCGGTCACCGGCGGCAAGGACGCCCTCGGGGAGGTCACGTTGAAGGTGGACTTCGGCGACGGCAAGCTCATCACGGGCAAGGGGGCCAGCACCGACGTGATCGAGGCCAGCGCGCGCGCCTATCTGCACGCCGTGGCCCGGGTGCTCAGCGTGCCGGCCAAACCGTCGCCGGTCGAAGAACCAGCATCGCCGTGAAAGATTTTCTTTTTTCGGCTTTGCAGGGACCATGGCTTCCGGGTTTTATGAAACTTCACACTCCTCCGCGCGTCCATGTCCAAGCAGCTCAACGTCCTCATCACCGGCGCCAACCGCGGGATCGGCCTGGCGCTGACCCGGGCGTACCTTGAACGTGGCGACCGGGTCGCGGCGACGTGCCGCCAGCCGGCCAAAGCCACCGAACTGCACGCCCTCAAAACCACTTACCGCGATGATTTGCTCATCCCGCGCATCGACGTGAACCTCGGCCGCTCCGTCACGGCGGCGGCCGAGCACGTCCAGGAGCATTTTCCCCGGGTGGACGTGCTGATCAACAACGCCGGGGTCGCCCCCGGCCGCGCGCAGGAGGGACTGGAGACGCTGGAGATGACGCAGTTACGCGACGCCTTCGAGACAAACGCGCTGGGACCGTTGCGCACGACGAGGGCTTTCCTGCCGCTTTTGCGTAAGAGCCGGCAGCCGCGCGTGGTCAACGTGTCCTCGGGCATGGGCTCGCTTTCCCGCAAGCCGCCGGAGCGGCACTACTACGCCTACGCGGCGTCGAAGGCCGCGCTCAACATGTTCACGCGCGTTTGCGCCGCGGAGTTCAGGGAACAGGGCATTTGCATCGTGGCGGTGACTCCCGGCTGGGTGCGCACCGACATGGGCGGCTCCGACGCGCAACTCGATCCCGACGCGGTGGCGGGCGAAATGATTGCCGCCGTCGACGACCTGACGATGGAGCAGACCTCGCTCTGGTTCGACCGGCACGGCAAGATCAGCGAATTTGCCTGGTAGCGCGCGCGAACCGCACCGCTGGCGCTCGTTCCCGATGGTCCGGATGACTCTCCGAGCCGCTCCCTAGATTTCTCTGGAAAGCGCGTCGCACGCTCAGCGGTTTACCAATCCAAAACAGAGAGCGGCTCGGAGAGTCATCCGGACCATCGGGAACGAGCGGCAACTGCGTTGCCTGCCCAGAAAAGTATGCTCTTCCAAAATGTCACGTTGATCCTGCCCGACCGGCTCGTGCCCGGCGGCAGCCTGCGCACGGATGGGGAGCGGATCAGCACAATCGGCACGGAAGGCGGGGCGTCGGACCCGCGTCCCGGTGAGCAAGTGATCGACGGGAGCGGCGCATATCTGTCGCCCGGTTTCGTGGACTTGCACGTGCACGGAGCGGTTGGCCGGGACACGATGGAAGGCAGCGCCGACGCGTTCGCGGCCATCCTGCGCTTCCATGCGCGAGGGGGAACCACCACGGCCGCGCTGACGACCACCGCCGCGCCGCTCGCCGAGACGTTGCGGGTACTGGCCGCCGCACGGAACTGGCTCACACGCGAAGAAAATGTCCCTGACGGCGCGAGGCTGCTCGGCATCCATCTCGAAGGTCCGTACTTCGCGCCAACCAAAGCCGGGGCGCACCAGCCAGAAAACCTTCGCGTTCCCGCGCTGGAGGAAACCGACACGCTGCTGGAGTTTGCCGACATCACCACCCAAATGACCCTGGCCCCGGAGTTGCCCGGTGCCTTGCCGCTCATCGACCAACTCACCGCATGCGGCATCATCGCCAGCGGCGGCCACAGCGACGCCTGGGAAGAGGAAGCTGCCGCGGCCCACGCGCGCGGCATGTCACAGGTCACCCACGTGTTCAACGCCATGTCCGCCGCGCGTCGGCGCGGACCAGTCCGGGTGGCGGGCCTGCTGGAATATGCTCTGGCGGAACCGACGATCCGCTGCGAACTCATCGCCGACGGCCGGCACGTTTCCCCTACCCTCATGCGCCTGCTCTACCGTGCAAAGGGAGCCGGCGGGATCTGCCTGATCACCGACGCCTGCGCGGGGGCCGGTTTGCCGGAGGGCGCGGCCTACCGGCTGGCCGGGCGCGAGTGCGTCGTGCGCGACGGCGCGGGGATGACCGCCGACGGCGCAGCGCTGGCGGGGAGCACGTCCACGACCATCGAAGGCGTGCGCCGCCTGGTGCAAACCGTCGGCGTGCCGCTGACCGAAGCGGTCGGCATGGCCGCTTCCAACCCGGCTCACGCCCTGCGCCGCGACGACGAGTGCGGCCGTCTGGCCGCGGGCCTGCGGGCCGATCTCGTGCTGTTCTCGCCCGGCTTCGAGGTGCTCGGCACTTACGTGGGCGGGGTCTGCGTCTATCGGCGTTGATGCCGTTCCGGCGTTGCATCCGCTGAACCTTCCCTTATAAATTGCCGCCCATGAAGATTCTCGTCGTCACGAGTGACCTCGCGCCGCTGCTGCCCGCCGACGGGCGGCAAACCGGTGCGGTGCCCAATTTGCCCCTGGCCTTTCAACGTGCCGGGCACGAGGTCAGCATCGTCGGGCCGTGGCTGCCGGCCTTTGAAAAGCCCGGCACGACGAAGATCAAGCCCACCGGCGTCCAGATCAACGTCCCGCTCGGCCACGAGCGCGTCAGCGTCCAGGTCCACGAGATCCGCACGGAGGAAGGCTTGCAGGTGTTTCTCTTCCGGCACGACGAGCGGTTTGGCCGAGTCACGGAAGTCGGGGGGATGGACGCACCCGCCGCGGCGCTGTTTTCCAAGCTCGTCGTCGAACTGGCCCGCCGCCTGAACCCCGCCCCCGACGTGATCCAGATCGAGGACTGGCCCGGCGCGCTCATCCCGCTCCTGCTCAAGACCCAGCACCTGCCGTTTGCCAGCGTGCTGGCGCTCACGGACCCGACCGCGCAGGGCAGTTTCCCCGTCGAGGATTTCGGCCTGCTCAACCTCGGCTGGGAACATTTCCGCCCGACGGGGGTGGAATTCTACGGCCGGCTGAACTTCCTCAAAAGTGGCGTGCTGGCGGCCAAGGCCGTCGTCGCGGACGGCGACCTGGAGCGCGACGCCCTGCTGACGCCGGAGCACGGCGGCGGCATCGACGCGGTCTTGCGCGAGAACGCCGGCAAGCTCCACGGCATTCCCGGCGGGTTGGACGAAGGCACCTGGAATCCGGCCAAAGACCCGTTCGTGCCCCGCCGCTACCAGCCGACGAACCTCGCCGGCAAACTCGCCAGTCGCAGTGCCCTGCTGACCAGCCTCCGCCTCACCAAAAATCCGCGCGACCCCGTGTTCCTGCTCGACCTCGCTGGCGGGCAGGACAAAGCCCTGCTCGAACTGTTCACCGCACAGATCGACCAACTGGTCGCGGGTGACCTGCGCTTTGTCGTGCTGGGAAGCCCGGTGCACACCGCCCTCGCGGTGGCCTTCGAGACGGCCGCGCGCAAGCACCCGGACAAGTTCGCCCTCTCCGCCGCGCCCGACGAGCGCCTGCGGCACGCCGCCCTGGCCGGGGCTGATTTCCAGCTCCTCCTCGGGCAGGACCTCCGCTCCACCGCGACCCTCCTGCGCGGCTTGAAGTACGGCACGCTGCCCATCGCTCCCGCCAGCCACGGCCTCAGACAGTTGGCCCCCGACTACCAACCAGGTATCGAGAGCGGTTACAGCTTGGCCTTTTACCAGCGCACGCGCGCGGCGCTGTTCGACGTGCTCACCCACCGCGCGCCCGCGCTGCTGGACTCCCCGGAACACTGGGAATCACTACGGCAGCGCGCGATGATCGACGCCGGGAAATACACCTGGGCGCGTACGGCGGCACAGTACGTCACCCTGTACGGCCGGCTGGCGCAGTAGCAAGCCGCCTCCGAAAGGGCTTCAGGAATACCGCGTATCCTTGCCCGGCTCCAACTCGTAGCTGAGGGTAAGCTGTTCGCGGACATGCGGCGCGATCACCTCGGCCAGGAACTTTTGGTACACCGGGTCCGCATGACCTAGTGCCATCTTGTCCATCGACTCGTAGTCGGCCGCGTAGAAGAACCCCCAGCCGTTGCCGCTCTCGACGCGTTTACCGCACTTGATGGCACGGACTTCCGTGATCTTCAGCAGACGGATGCGCGACTGGCGGATGATCCACTCCACCCGGGTGTCATCCAAGCTCTCGTGCAGCTTGCAAAGGACGATGTGGTGCACCATGCCCGCACTGCCGTGTCAGCGCTTCCAATCCAGCACGCCTTTTCTCAGCGCGTAGACGTAGCCAACGGTCAGGATGCCCGCGAAGCTGAGCATGCTCCACAGGATCGTCTTGCCCTGCTTGACCATGTCCGCGTAAACCACCGCCCACGGGTACATGAACACAATTTCGATGTCGAAAAGGATGAACAGCATCGCCACGAGGTAGAACTTCACGCTGAAGCGGGGCTGCGCGTTCCCCTCCGGCAGCATCCCGCACTCGTAGGCGGTATCCTTGACCTTGGAACGCTTGCCCACCTTGCCGAGCAGCACGCTGACGATCAGGGCAACGGCGGCGAAGCCAACGGCGATGATGGCTTGGAGCAGGATGGGCAAGTATTCTCGAATCATGGGTGAAAATAAAACCGGGGCGGCGCACCGCCCCGGCCGGGTACAATTTAGAAGAATGGCAAATGACTAGCCGGCGAGCGGAACGGCAGCGGCGGCTACCGGGGCCGTCGTGGCGGCTGCCGGGGCAGCGGCCGGGATCGTGGGCAACGCGTTGGCGAGTGACGCTAGACCCTTGTACTTCTTGCCGGTCTTTTTGACCATGCCGCGCGACACGAGGGTTTGCAGCTTCTCGTAGGCGCGCAAACGCAGCATCTCTTCCCCACCGCTGGCGGCATTGCGGGCACGCAGGTTCGCGTGCACCAGATCGAAAAGCTCCTTGAACTCGTAGGAGTTCTTGGAGGTGAGGACCGCCACCAACTCCTCGGTGACAAGATCGGGCAAGCGACGGGAGAAGGCGTTTTTCTTAGTCATAGCCATAGAGGGACGATAATATACCACCTTGGCGAGGATGCGAAGGTTAATTTTCGGCCACCGCGCCGAGGCGCGTCGAAAACCCCTCGCAGACAACGACTAGTGAGTGGCCACCGGCACGGACCGGGGCGGAGCCGCCTGCACGTCGTTGTGGGCTGGCTGCCCCGGCGCAAAGTGCACCGACAGTGCCACCGCGCCGCCGACGAGCACCAGGCTCGCCTGCCCAAAAGTGATTGAGCCCACCGATTCCAACAGGCAGCCTTCCGGGTTGTACGACTCGGAAAGCACCGTCGGTGAGAGGTGCTTGGCAACCACGTCCGGCTCGGGCAGCTTGCCCGGATCGACGTAGTCGTTTACCTGCGGGAGCATGAACGACGCAGTGACCGCATAGGGTTTGAGCGTGCCGTAGAAGCGTTCGAAGAACGCCTTGGTGTCGAGGTAGCTGAAAACGGCGTTCGGTTTGCCGACGCTGCCCGTGGCTGTCTTGTAAGGGTCGCTCGCGGTGAAGTTCGGCGCGCCGGCCGCCTCGCGGCAGCGGCGGCCTGAACTTCCGGCGTGTTGAGGCCGAAGAGCAGGTGCTTGGGCGTGACGGTCAGAGTCGGCGACAGGCTCGGGATGTTCGGCAGGTCGAGCGAACGGTAGGTTAGTCCGTCCTTTTCCGTGGTCTCCCAGTCCTCCTCGTCGGAGGAAAGCGCCTTGGTGAAACCGTCCACGAACTTGCCCGCCGCGCCGCGGTCGCGTACGTCGAGGGAAATGATCAAGGTTGGCTGCGTCTGGTCCGCCGGCCAGTCCAGGTGCAAGCTGGCCTCGTTGATGAACGCGGCGCGGAAGGTGTCGAAGGTCACCCCCTGTTCCTTCAGGTGCCCGCCCAACTCACCCAGTTTTTGCAAGAAGGCGGGGCCCGGTCCGGCAGCTGTGGCGCTGTCCTCGTCGTCGCCGCCGCTGCCACCGCCGCCCGCAGGCAGGTTGAGCGTGGTTGGAAGGTTGAGCATGGTGGCCATGTAGAACACCGTGTCGCGCGTGGTCAGCGGCAGGGAGGAGCGTTGCAGCTTGGCAATTTCCTGGTCGATGCCCGGCGCGTGGAAATAGATCGTGTCGCGAATCTTGCCGTCCTCGAACCCGGTCGTCGCACCAACCGCCTTGATCTTTTCGGCTTCCGCACGCTGCTTGGCGTCGACAGGCCGTCCGCTGGCGGCGGCGAGGTCAAAAATTTTCGTGAAGAAGGTTTTGGGCCGGCCGTAGATCAGCGTGGCGTGATTCGCCGGCAGCTTCGCCATGACGGCGGCGTAATCCGGGTCCTTGTCGAGGCTCGGCTGCGTCGCGACCGGACCGCGGTGCTCTGCCCGGTCCAGCGTCGCTTTCAGCAGGGTGAGATCGTTGGCGATCAGGTACCAGTCGTTGAGGTAGACGGAAGCAAGGGTCGTGTGTTCGTCCGCGAACACCGTCTCGATGGCATGTCCTTCGTAGTTGACCAAGTCGGCCTTAGCCGCCGGATGCTGCTTGAGGAACTCTGCTTTGGGTTCGGCGAGCAGCTTGTCCACATCGGCGCTGGTGCCCTTGAACTGAAAGCCCGCCACGATCCGTGGCTGGCTGGTGCTCTCGTCGAGCGACACCAGCGCGGCGAAGAGGTTCGTCAGGCCGAGCGCGCCGGCCTGCGCAACCGCCGCGTCCAAGTCTGGCTGCGGTGGCAGCTTGGCGAGCGGCTTTGCCAGGAATGCCTGCATTTCCGGCTCAGACCAGATCTTGTAGAGGTCGGTCGTCCTCCAATCCTGATAGGTTTTATTCAGGTCGGGCAGGGCGAGCAATGCGAGCGTGTCGGCCGGCAGGTACGCCGCGGCAGCGGCCGCCCCCCCGGATTGCACCGGCCTCTGGAAGAGGTACAGCGCGGCTCCTCCCGCACCGAGGATGAGCAAAAGGGAGAGCGTCGGCAGAAGTTTTTTCATAGGGGACGGCGGGGCCAGCCGCGGGAGGTTTGTCACTCAACCATTCAACAGCAGCGCACAAGTCTGTCAATGCGCTAGCCTTTGATCCGGCCAAGGGTTTCCTTTGTGACGATACGGAAGGAAAATCACTCGCACCATGGAACTCGAAGACTACAAAATCACCAAAGGCAATCTGTACTTCCTATCCGACCTGAGCCTCATCCTCGGCTTTATCTCGATCCTCGCTTCGGTCGCTGTCTGGTTCACCCGGAAGGCGGATGACCCAGCGGGCGGCGAACGCTCGGGGATCTTCATCGGCTTGTGGGTGCCGAGCTTTTTCATTCTCTCCAACCGGCTCGCCCGCAAGGCTGAAGAACTCTAAGCCTGCGGCCAACCCTCCAAGGGTGCGCATGGTCCCCAGTTCCCTGCCCCGGTGATTACTTTTTTGCAAGGCGTTCTCAGCGAATCACTCCCTACGCAGATCGTGGTGGACGTCGGCGGGGTTGGCTACCAAGTAACCATCCCGCTTTCTAGCTACGACCGGCTCCCGGTAGCCGGCGCGCCGGTGAAGGTGCTCACCCACCTCCAAGTCCGCGAAGATGCGCACGTCCTGTATGGGTTCATGTCGGTGGCCGAGCGGGATCTGTTCCGGTTGCTGGTGAATAACGTCAGTGGTATCGGCCCCAAAATGGCGCTGGCGGTACTCAGCGGCATGAGTGTACCCACATTCAAAAACGCTGTGGTCGCCAACGATATTTCTTCGCTGTCAAAGATCAGCGGCGTCGGCAAAAAGACGGCCGAGCGCATGGTGCTCGAACTGCGCGACAAACTTGGCGTCGCCGCCACCTGGGAGGCGGCGAGCAGTTCGCACGCACCAACTCCCGACGAACTGGCGGTCAGCGACGCGGTGCTGGCGCTGATCTCTCTCGGGTACAAACAGGTTGATGCTCACAAGGCCATCAAGCAAATCCACAAGTCCGGCACACCGGTTCCGGCCGCTGAAGATTTGGTGCGGCTCGCTCTGAAGATTCTCGCTTGAGGGGCCGGGCACGCACTGTCCTTCATCCCAGCGATTCCGTTTGCCGGAAGCCGCATGATTAGTTCCGCGCAGACAAACGACGATCAGGGGCGGGTTCGGGCGATCCGCGACGCCTTTCCGCCCGAGGGCCTCTTTGCAGAAAAGGAATGGCTGCTTTCGCCACGGGGTTTTTCGCTGGCGCCTGCGTTTGTCGCCGAACTCGAAAAGCTCGGCTACCGTCTGCACCTCTTTCAGCGCGCCTGCAACCTTCTTTACCGGCTCAGCGTCAAAGGAAAACAGCCAACCTGGGTGGCCGAATACCTGGACCGCGGCAAGCCGCCGGAATTGGTCGCTCTGAGCCGCGAACGCATCTTCCGCGACGAGATCGCGCGTGTGATCCGACCGGACATCATCCCGACGGACCGCGGCTTCACCATCGCCGAACTCGACAGCGTGCCCGGCGGCATTGGCCTGACGGCGTGGCTGAACGCGACCTATTCCGCGCTCGGCGACGACGTGGTCGGTGGACCCGGCGGTATGCTGGATGGGTTCGGTGCGATCTTCCCGGGTGGCGACATCGTCGTCAGCGAGGAAGCCGCCACCTACCGGCCAGAGATGGAGTGGCTGGCCGAGCAGCTGAACGCCCGACCGACCTATGACTCCACCGGCACCCCCCAACCCTGGAAGGTGGTTGATGCCGCCGAGAAGCCACTCCGTCAGGACTTCGCAGCAGCGCGCGAGGCAGGCCGGCCCTTTGGCGTCTACCGTTTTTTCGAGCACTTCGATCTGCCGAACCTGTCGTTTGCGCCGTGGCTGATGGAGCGCACCCGCGAGGGAACGGCGCGGGTCACGCCGCCCTTCAAGCCGTACATGGAGGAAAAGATGTGGTTCGCGTTGTTCTGGACCCGTCCGCTCCAGGCCTTTTGGCGGCGCGAACTCGGCGAACGTCACTGGCTCAAGCTGCAAAAGGTGATCCCCTACACCTGGATTCTTGATCCCGCCCCCCTGCCCCATCAGGCGGTGATCGCCGGGTTGGAGATCAACGACTGGCGCGAACTCGCCGGCTTCAGCCAGAAGCAGCGCGAACTCATCCTCAAGATCAGCGGCTACTCGGAACTGGCTTGGGGCAGCCGCGGGGTCGACCTCGCGCAGGATCTCCCGCAGGGCGAGTGGCGGCAGGCCATCGACCGTGCGCTGACGCGCTTTCCGACGAACCCGATGCTCCTGCAGCGCTTCCACAAAGGCCGGCTCGTCGAGCAGCCTTATCTACATCCAAAAACGGGTGAGATCGTCACCCTGCGTGGGCGGGTGCGGCTCTGTCCATACTATTTCCTGGAAGGCGGCAAGGCGCAGTTAAAGGGGGTTTTGGCCACCGTTTGTCCGGCGGACAAAAAGCTGCTGCATGGGATGAAGGACGCGGTCATCGTGCCGGCGCGCGTCGCTGAAGATGGAATCGCCTGACTGGGAACTGCTCGCCTCGCTGTTCGGCCCGGGAGATTACCGGCACCGGATGGGCTTGCGGCGGGCGGCAGCACACGAGTTTTATGCACCGACTCCGTACGCGGCGGACATCCAGCGCGAGAAGCGGTCGATTCTCGACCAGCACGAGGCGCGGCAGACGCTCGTCACGCTGGATGGGCACCTGGCAGCAGTTGAGTTTGCCCGGATGTTTGGCTTGTCGGCAGACAGCCAGGAAACGCCGCCGGATTTCTGCCGGCGCCTGAGCCTCGCGGTGGAATCGGATCTGCTGTTCGTGCAACCGCCGGACTGGTCGCTGGTATGGGCGAGCGTTTGCTTTCCATCCCGCTGGTCTCTGGCGGGCAAGGCGAGGCGTCCGCTCGCCTGGATTCATGACGCCGTACCGGAGTTGAACCAGGTTCTTGGCGACAAGATCGAGACGTTCTTCACACGTCTGCCGCTTGGTGAGGGGTGGCGACGGGCGAACTGGGGTCTGAGTGCATCGCCGCAAGCGAACCAACATCCGGACGAAACGATCCCGCCGCTCACGACGGAAACTGCACCAGACCAAATTTTCATCCGGGTTGAAGATCAACACCTTCTCAAGCTGCCGGAGACCGGTGCGATTGCCTTTGGCATCCGCATCCGCAGCTTCGCTTGGGAAGCCGTCATGCGGCATGAAGCCATCGCCGCACGTTTGTTGGCTAAACTGCGGACGATGTCTCCGGAGATCGCTCGTTATAAAGCCGTTGCAGAGTTTATTCCATGCGTTGCGGAAAAAATAACTTAGCGCCGCCGTCTCAGGCCAGGCTCGCGCGCAGTCCTCGTTCGATGGCGGTTGAATCCAGTTTCTTGCCGATAAAGACCAACTGGCTGCCGCGCACTTCATCCGTTCGCCACGGACGTTCCCAGAAGATGTGGAACCGGTTGTTCACGCCGTGGAACACCGCCCGGTGATCGTGCCCCTTCAAAGCCACGAACCCCTTGCTCCGGTAGACTTTTTCCGTGGTGGTCAGCTTCTGGACGAACTTCTCAAACTTCTGGATGTCGAAGGGCTGCTCGTAGGCAAACGAATGGCTGACGATGTCGTGGTGGTGCTTGCCCGTCGCCCGCATCTCGTCGAGAAAGCCGGGATCGGTCTCCAGCTTTTTGTCCACGTCGAAGGCGTGGATGTCGAGCAGCTCCTTGAGCGGCACCTGGCTCTGGCGCGTGCGCAGGATGCGAGTGTGGGGGTTCACGGCGCGTATTTTTTCGCCGACCTTGCCGAGTTGCGCCTCGTCCACGAGGTCGGTTTTGTTGAGCAGCACAAAATCCGCCATGGCGATCTGGTCCATCGCCACGGGCACCTCGTCGATCTGTTTGAAAATCTGCTCGGCGTCCACCACCGTGATGATGGCGTCCAACTGTACGAAACGCTGCAAGGCCGGAATGTTAAGGAACGTCTGCGCGACCGGGCCCGGGTCGGCGATGCCCGTCGTCTCGATCAGGATGTAGTCGAAGCCGCCCTTCTTGAGCAGCTTCTGGATGCCCTGCACGAGGTCCTTGCGCACCGTACAGCACACGCAGCCGTTGCTCATTTCGACGATCTCGTCGCGCTGGCTTTCCACCAGACCGCCGTCGATGCCGATCTTGCCGACCTCGTTGATGATGACGGCAAACTTGTACTCGTGCTGCTCGCGCAGGATGTGGTTGAGCAGCGTCGTTTTGCCCGCGCCCAGGAACCCGGTCAGGATGCTGACGGGGATGATTTTGTGCGGCTTGGTGGTCGTGTCAGACATGGGAAGAGGAAAGGTGCGTGAAGATAACAAGTGAGACCCTGTTGCCAAGGGTCTCGTTCATCCGACGCTCCCCGCCTTCCCCGAGGTCAGGCTTTCTTGAGCAGGGGCAAGCCCGTCTTGACGTTCTCGGCCACCTGATAGCCCGACGGCACTTCGCTCATCGCACCGTCCTTCGCCTGCGCGGCGAAAAAATATATGGTTTGCCGATGCCCGCCCTTCAACAACTGGTCGCGTGAATGGAGGTAATACGTTTTGCCGGACTTCTTGCTTTTGACGCTGTAGGCCATGGGAAGGGTTCTCTGTTTGAGGAACCCTCCGAAGCAAGACGCGCGCCCGCAAACCTGGTGCACGCGGTTTTTCCCAGTCGTCCCGTGGCTGCCTCAGACCACGCCGGCCTTCTTCAGCGTCTTGAAGGCGCCGTTCTTGGCAACCGTCTTCAGCGCGCGGGCGGTCAGCTTGACCTTCACAAACTTGCTCAGCTCGGGCACCCAGATGCGGCGTTCCTTGAGGTTGGGCGTGAAAACCCGCGGGGTGTTGGCGGTGACGTGCTGACCGATGCCGCCTTTCTTCTTGGCGAGGCCGCGGCGATGGATGACGTGGCCGCGCGAGGGACGAGCGCCGGTGATTGAGCAAACTTTGGACATAAAGGGTGACCTCGGGAAAATTAGCGAGCGGCCAAAGTGCAACCGGTCCCCGGGTCGGTCAAGCGGTTTTCTCCGTGGGCGCGGAGGCCTTCCACACGCGCCAGCACTCCAGGAAACCCGGCGCAAAATCCTCCGGGTGCGCCGTCAGCCAGTCCTGCACGGCCGCCGTCGGGAAGAAGTCCCCCCACTCGATCTCCGCCGCCGGCCAGCGGAACGGCCCGTTGTGCCGAGCCTCGAAGATCCGCACGAACTCCCAGCCGGTCGCCTCGTCCGCCGTCAGGCTGCCGATCTCGCGCAGCGGCGCGCGGTCCGGGTCGAGGCCGAGTTCTTCGGCGAGTTCGCGCCGGGCCGCCGTGAGGTAGTCCTCGCCGCTGTCCAGGTGGCCCGCCGCGCTCGAATCCCACTTCCCCGGGTGCTTGTCCTTCCAGGGGGAACGCTTTTGGAGAAACAACTCCCCCCGCCCGTTAAAAACGAAGAGGTGAACCGCCCGGTGCCGCAATCCCCGTGCGTGGACGACGCCGCGTGTCTCGACGCCAACGGTCCGGTCGTGCTCGTCGACCACGTCGAAGCGTTCGAGCGCGGCGTTCTGGGCCGCCGCGGGTTCAACGGGCGCGAACACGTTGGCGAGCGCGATCCACTGGAGCAAACCCAACTCCTCGCCGCGCACGGTCTCGGTCACGCCGAGTTGCGCGGTGACCTCCGGCCAACGCGCGAGAGCCGGCGCAGCCTCCCGGCCAAGCGCCGACAACATCTTGCGGAGTTGCTTGCGCCGCTGCGAAAACCCCACGCGCACGATCTGCTCGAACGTCCGCGCATCACAGGCCGGCAATTCGTCCGGCGCGCGGCGTTCGAGCGAGATCAAGGCCGAGTCGACGTTGGGCTCGGGAAAGAACGCGCTGGCGGGCAACCCCTTCAGCAGCCTGATGCGCCACCGTCGCCCGAGCACCACGCTGACGATGCCGTAAGCCTTGGTCCCCGGCCCCGCCGCCAGGCGCTCCGCCAGTTCGCGCTGGAGCAAAAAAACCGCCCGCTCGACGGGCACCGACGGCGACGTGAAATGGAAGATGAGCGGCGTCGAGACGTAGTACGGCAGGTTACCGAACACCTTGACCGGCCGCTGGCTCCACAAGGCCCGCGCGTCGTACTCCAGCGCGTCGCCTGTGATCACCTGGAACCCGTCCCGCCCGGCGAACCGGCGGCGCAAGTAATCGGCCAGCCGGGCGTCCTTTTCCAACGCCGTCAGCGGCGTGCCGGCTTCCAGCGCCGCGGCGGTGAGCGCCCCCAGGCCGGGGCCAATTTCCAAGAGGCGGTCGCCTGGATGAGCGTCGAGCTGCGCGACGATCCAGCGGGCGAGGTTCTGGTCGTGGAGGAAATTTTGCCCGAGCGTTTTGGACGGGGTTAGCCCGAGTTCCGCCAGCGCGGCGCGGATGGCGGACAGCTTCACCGGCGCTCCTGGTCCTTGAGGCGGCTCTGCGTACGGCGGCCGAGCAAACCGAAAATGCCCCTGCCAGGCCCTTGCAGACTTTTCATCAGATCGCGGGCTTCCTTCGCACCTGCCCCTTCGATGTAGTAGGCCGTCGCCGCCCGGCCGATGGCGTACGTGCCGCCGGCCGCTACGAAGCCGCCGATGGCGTTGCC
>CAXTMD010000038.1:786-17523 GCA_964245035.1 uncultured Chthoniobacterales bacterium | reverse complement strand
GAAGGTGCGCACCTTCTGCGTCGAACGTGGACGCTGGAACCGCCGCGCCGGCGAGCAGCCGACGAATTCCTTCAAGTCCGCGCCGTGCGTCGCCGCCACGCGGGAGCTGAAACTCTCCATCCGGGAGGCGGCCGACCAGACGGCCGTTTGGTCCTCGGTGGACGCCGCGCAGGTCAAGCTGAGCCAGTCCGTCGGCACCGACGTGCGTTCCGCGACATCGCCAACCAGCCTGCCGCTCACGCTGGAAAACGAGGCCGTGCGCCGTCGCTTGGACGGCTACCTGCACGCCTTTCATAACCTCCTCGCCGTGCAGCCGGACGCCGTCGGGTTCGCCTTCGCCATTAACGGGCGCATCAACAGCGCCGATGTGTACGCCTCGGCTGACCTGTTCCGCAAGCTGTGGCCCAAGCTGCTTGAAGCCGCCGCGCTCGAAGCGCTAGGCGAGGCGGGTTCGGACGGCCCGACCTGCTCGACGCAGACGGGCAAGGAAGTCGCCGAGTGGCTGCGGCGCGCCGACCGCGGACGCAAAACCAAGCACACCGTCACCCCGCGCGTGACGCTCGTGGTGCGCGAGGGCGAGGGGCAGATTTCCTTCGAGACGATGGACGCCGAGCAGCCCGACGTCTGCGTGCACCAGAACATCCTGGCGCACTGACGAGATCAGATGCTGCTGCCGTTCCAGCGCAGCTTCCGCCGGGCCAACTCGAAAAACGGCAGGTCCGGCAGCATGGCCAGCCGCAGCGTTTTCTGCGCGCGCCGCACCCAGACCGAGTCGCAGGATTTCATGGGGACGGCGCGCTGGCCGTCGACGGTCAAAAAGATTTCGTCGCGCGCGTTGCACAGGCGCACCTCGACGGCGGCCTGGTCGCCGATGATGACCGAGCGGTTGGTCAGCGTGTGCGGGCAGATCGGGGTGATGGCGAACACGCTGGACTCCGGGGTCAGCAGCGGCCCGCCCGCCGACAGCGAATAGGCCGTGGAACCGGTCGGCGTGGCGATGATCAGGCCGTCGGCGTTGTACTCGGTCAGCAGCGCGCCGTCCACGCGCGTTTCGAGCCGGATCAGGCGCGAGAGCGCGCCGCGGCTGATGACGGCATCGTTCAGCCCGTGGTGGCGGTCGATGATCGCGCCGTCGCGCACCACCGTCACGTCGAGCATCGAGCGTTCGCTCAGCACGTAGTCGCGCCGCACGATGCTGCGCACGGCCTGCCGGTAGTCCGAGGACGGCAGGCACGTCAGGAAGCCCAGGGTGCCCAGGTTGATGCCGAAGATCGGGCGCAGGTCGTCGCCCAGGGCGTGGACGGTGCTCAGGATCGTGCCGTCGCCCCCCAGGACGATGAGCTGTTCGCAGTCGCGGCCGAGTTCCGCCACCGTGTAGCCGTTGCCGGCCTCGCCGAGCAGGTCGGCCGTCGCCGTGTCGATCCGCAAGGTGTACCCCTCGCGGGCAAACTCCTCGCGCAGGGTTTTGGCGAGGGTGTCCGTGCCCCGCTTCTTCGGGTGGCCGACCAGGCCGATCAATTTTGCAGACATGCGAGAAATTCCTTGTTGCCTTCGGTGCCTAGAATCGGCGAGTCCATCACGCCCGTCCAGCGCCATCCGGACAGGGACGTTTCGACGAACTGCCGCACCTTGTCCACGGCGCGGGTGTGCGCGTCCACGTCCCGCACGATGCCGCCCCGGCCGACCGCGGCGCGTTCGAGTTCAAACTGTGGTTTGATCAGGGCGATGATCGTCCTCGGCGGCGCGCCGCGGCCGGCGAGGACGGTGGCGACCGGGGGAAGGATCAGGGTCAGGGGGATGAAAGACACGTCGATCACGCAGAGCGCCACCGGCTCGGGCAGGTCGTCCGGTTGAAGGTAGCGGACGTTGAGCTTCTCCCGCACCACCACCCGCGGATCACTGCGGATCTTCCAGTCCAACTGCCCGTGTCCCACGTCGTAGGCGTAAACCCGGCTCGCGCCGTGTTGGAGGAGGCAGTCGGTGAACCCGCCGGTGGAAGCGCCCACATCGAGGCAGACGGCCCCGCTCGGATCGACGCCGAAGCGTTGCAGGGCAGCATCCAGCTTCACCCCACCCCGGCTGACGTAACGCTCCTTCTCACGAGCCTCCAAGACGCAATCACCGGGAACTTTGGTGCCGGGTTTGTCGACCAGAGCACCGTCGGCGCGGATCGTCCCGGCGAGCACGGCGCGCTGCGCCTTTTCCCGTGAATCGAACAAGCCGCGATCAACCAGGAGCACATCCAACCGGACTTTGGGGCGTCGTGGTTCTCGCGTCACGGCGGGCAGCCTTCCATCTCAGCAGCAAGATCGCCAGTTGCCATCAGCGACGCCCGCAGGCACCTCGTCAGTCTGCGCCGTCTACACCGCCGGCGCGTGGTCAATGAGGCGCTCGCGCAGCAGAAGCCGGAGTTCGTCGACGCCGGTTCCCTGCTCGGCGCTGATGGCTGCCGTCGTTATCTTCGGGTAGCTCTCGCGCAGCAAACGCAGGTTTTCGTCCGCGTCGGGCAGATCCATCTTGTTGGCGACGATCATCCATGGGCGCTCGGAAAGCTGCGCGTTGTAGAGCGAAAGTTCACGCCGCAGGTTCGCCAAGTCTTCCAGCGGGTGTCGCCCTTCGCTGCCGGCCATGTCGAGCACGAACATCAGCAACCGGCACCGCATGATGTGGCGCAGAAACTCGTGGCCCAAGCCGACGTTGCGGTGCGCTCCGTCGATCAGTCCCGGGATGTCCGCCAGCGTGGCGCGCTCGTAAGTACCGGGGAACTCCACGACGCCCACGAGGGGGGTCAGCGTGGTGAACGGGTAGGCCGCGACCTTTGGCTTGGCGGCCGACAGCTTGCCCAGGAGCG
Organism: uncultured Chthoniobacterales bacterium; assembly: GCA_964245035.1. Lineage (GTDB taxonomy): Bacteria > Verrucomicrobiota > Verrucomicrobiia > Chthoniobacterales > SZAS-18 > CAHJWO01. Next base: position 14,672 of record CAXTMD010000038.1, on the reverse strand, counting down.
TGGATTTGCCGGCGTTGGGATAGCCCACAAAGCCGGCGTCGGCGATCTTGCGCAGTTCGAAATAGAAATAACCCTCTTGGCCGGGATAGCCGGGGTCCGCGCGTGTGGGTGCCTGGTTGCGTGAACTCTTGAAGTGCACGTTGCCCCGCCCTCCGTCGCCACCGCGGCAGAGCACAAATTCCTGGCCGTTTTGCGCCAGGTCGGCGACCACTTCGAGTTCTTCGGTGTTCACCGGTGGCAGGTTGCCGCGGACGGTCGTCGGGGCGGCGTCGGCATCGTCTGGGGAACGCGCCGAGATCGTCGCTCCGGGCGGCAGCCGGAAGACCATCGTGCCGATGGGCACCGGGATCACCTTGGCAGGCGCTGATTTCCCGGACATTTGCTTGCCTTTGCCATGCCCGCCGTCGCGCGCCACAACCCGAGGGTCATAGAAAAAGGAGACCAAGCTGTCGGTGTGCGGGTCCGCACGCAGAACCACGCTGCCGCCGCTGCCGCCGTCGCCGCCGTCCGGGCCGCCGCGGGGCACGAACGATTCACGGCGGAAGCTGGACGAGCCCGCCCCGCCGTCCCCGGCTTTGGCAAAAATACGAACGTGGTCGACGAACACGCTACAAGCCGTCGCTTAGGAACGCGGTGCCGTCAACGACGCGTAAAGCTCCTGCGTCTGTCGGGCGATGGACGCCCAGCTGAAATGGGCTACGGCCCGCTCGCGGCCGGCCTTGGCGAAGCGGGCACGCAACTCGGGCTGGCGCATCAACTCGTTGATCCGTGCCGCCAGGTCGCGCGCGAACCGGTCCGGGTCCACCGGTTCGAAGGGGCTTTGCTGCATTTGTTCGAGGGGCACGAGGAAGCCGGTCTCGCCGTGGACGACGACTTCCTTGATCCCGCCGACCGCGCTGGCGACCACGGCCGTCTCGCACGCCATGGCCTCCAGGTTGATGATGCCAAACGGTTCGTAGATCGACGGACAGCAAAACACCGCGGCCTTGCCGTACAGGCGGATGACGCTGCCCTTGTCGAGCATCTTCTCGATCCAGACCACGCCGTCGTGTTCCTGCCGGGCCGCGGCCACAGCGGTTTGCATCTCCGCGGCGATCTCCGGCGTGTCGGGCGCTCCCGCGCAGAGCACCACCTGGACACCCGGGTCCAGGTACTTGATCGCGCGGACGAGATGAACGATGCCCTTTTGCCGGGTGATCCGCCCCACGAAGAGAACGAACGGCTTGGCCGGATCGATCCCGTGGGCCGTCAGGATCGCGTCGGAGTCGTCGGCCGCGCGGTACTCCTGAGGGTCGATGCCGTTGTAGATGATGTGGACGCGCTTCTCGTCCACGTTGAAGAGCCGCAGCACGTCGGCCTTCGTGTCCTGCGAGACCGCGACGACCGCGTCCGCCATCTCCATGGCCGTCTTTTCGATCCAGCAGGTAAAGTCGTACCCGCCGCCGAGTTGTTCACGCTTCCACGGACGCAGCGGTTCGAGCGAATGGACTGTCACCACCAGCGGCAGGCCGTAATTAAGCTTGGCCATGATGCCGCCGAACTGGCTGTACCACGTGTGGCAGTGGACCACGTCGGCGTCGATGTTCGTCGTGTTGAAGTCCACGCAGCGGCTCACCGCCGCAAACGCCGAGCGCAACGGCTTCGGACAGGTATAAGCCTCGGTGCTCTTCGGGAAGCCTCGCACGGTCAGGTGCTCGGAGTCGAGGTGCTGGTCGGAAAACGCGCGCACTTCCACGTCGATGAGCTTCGCCAGTTCCCGGCTGAGATAATCCACGTGCACCCCCGCTCCACCGTAGGTGTGGGGGGGATATTCGTTGGTCAGGAAAAGTGCTTTCATGGGGGTGCAAGGAAGGTTCCAACGCTCGGGCGCTGCCGCAAGCGATAAACGTCCGCTCGGCGGCGACTTGTCATCACCGGCCGGCCCCTTGATGGTAGGGGCTCCGTCCGAGCACCACCCGTCTTTATGGCTTCGCTTCTCCAATGGGGTATCCTCGCCACCGGCAGCATCGCCGGCGCCTTTGCGCAGGGTCTCGCGCACTCCAAAACCGGCAGACTGGCGGCCGTCGGCAGTCGCTCGGAGGAAAGCGCGCGGCGCTTCGGCCAGGAGTTCGGCGTCCCTGCCACCGCCTGCCACGGCAGCTACGAGGCGTTGTTGGCGGACCCCGGAGTGGAGGCCGTTTACATCTCCAACCCACACCCGGGCCACGCGGAGTGGGCGATCCGCTGCGCGGAGGCCGGCAAGCACATCCTCTGCGAGAAGCCGCTGGCCATGAACCACGGGGAGGCCGCGGAGATCGTCGCGGCGGCGCGGCGGCACGGCGTCTTTCTGATGGAGGCGTTCATGTACCGCTGCCATCCGCAGACGCAGCGGATCGCTGCGTTGATCCGCGAGGGAGCCATCGGGGCGGTGCGCGGCATCCAGGCGACGTTCAGCTTCCATCCAGGCCCCAACCCCAATCGGCGGCTCCTCGACCCGGCGCTCGGCGGCGGCGGCATCCTGGACGTGGGTTGCTACCCAGTCTCGATCTCCCGCTTGATCGCCGGGGCCGCCACGGGCAAACCGTTCGCCGATCCGCTGAGCCTCCAGGCGGTGGGACATCTCGGCGAAACGGGCGTGGACGAATACACGGCAGCCGTGGCGACGTTCCCGGGTGAGATCATCGCGCAACTGGCCGCGGGCGTGCAGGTCGCGCAGGAAAACGTCGTGCGGGTCTACGGCGAGGAAGGTCAGATTTTCGTGCCGGTCCCCTGGGCACCGTCGCGCGACGGCGGTACGAGCAGGATTTTCCTCAAACGAAACGGGCAAGCGGAACCGCAAGAAATCGTCTTCGACACCGTGGACGTTGCCACCGGATATCTCTACACCATCGAGGCCGACCATGTCGCCGCCCATCTCGACGCCCGCCAGTCTCCCGCCATGAACTGGGAGGATTCTCTCGGGAACATGCGCACGCTCGACGCGTGGCGCGCGGCCATCGGGTTGACCTACCCGTCGGAGAGAACCGGGAAGGTCGGTTAAGGGACGATCTCCGTCCCGATCCCGGAGTCGGTGAAAATCTCCAGCAACAGGGCGTGAGCGACCCGGCCGTCGATGAGGTGGACCTTGCCGACGCCTTTGCCTAGCGCGTCGGCGGCGCTCTCCACCTTTGGGATCATGCCGCCCTCGATGATCTCGTCCTTGATGAGCTTGCCGATGAGTTCACGGTTGACCGAGGGAATCAGTGAATCGACTTCCGCCGGGTTGCGCATGATGCCGCGCACATCGCTGATGTAGATGAGTTTGCTGGCACCGAGGTCGGCCGCGATCGCGCCGGCCGCCACGTCGGCGTTAATGTTCAGCGCCGTGCCGCCCGCGTCCACGCCGAGCGGCGAGATCACTGGCACGATCCCCCGCCCGACCGCAGCGCGGACCGGCCCGAGTTCCACCGCGCCGACCTCCCCGACGAACCCGAGATCGGTCTTCTGCCCCTTCGCACCGGGCACCGGCGGCGCTTTGCGGGCGCGGATGACGTGGCGTCCCGACACCGACTGCGCCCGGCCGCCGAACTCGTTGATCTTGCCGACGATCATCGGGTTGATGGCGTTTTCGAGCGTCTCCTCGACGATGGCCATCGACGCGGCGTCGGTGACGCGCAACCCGTTGACGAACTGCGCTTTGATCCCCGCCTCGCGCATCCGCGTCGTGATCGCCTTGCCTCCACCGTGGACGATCACGGGATTGATGCCGACGGCTTCCAGAAAAACCACGTCGTGCAGGGTGCGCTCGACGAGGTGCTCGTCCTCCATCGCGCTGCCGCCGTACTTGATGACGAAGGTCTTGTCGCGAAACTCCTGGATGAAGGGCAGCGCATCCAGGAGGATTTCAGCCCGGCGGGCGTCCGATTCGTGGCTCATCTCGCGTGCGGGAAAAGGGGCCGCATCCACGCGCCCCGGAACAGGACGTGAATGGAGATGAAAACCGTCCGCGAAGCAAGCGCCATCTGCCGGAAATCCGCGCCGTGCGGCCGGCGTTTATTCACCTTTGTTGAAGCGCACGTACTCGGGCGTCAGGTCGGTCGTGTAGACGACGTATTCCGCCGCGCCGAGCCCGAGGTGGATGTGCACGGTGAAGCGGCGTTCGCGCAGGATTTCCTTCAGCTTGGCGACGGGCGTCTTGCTGGCGACGCCGGCTTTGACGGCGATCAAGCCATTGTAATAGATGTCGATCATCTCCTCGCGGACGGCCGCGGTGCTGTAGCCGAGCGCGTCGACGATCCGGCCCCAGTTGGGGTCGCCCCCGTACCAGGCGCACTTCACGAGCGCCGAGTTCGCCACGGCTTCCGCCGCCTTGCGCGCGTCCTGGAACGTCGCCGCGCCGCTGACGCTGACCTCCACGAACCGGCTCACGCCCTCGCCGTCCTCGACGATGGCGCGCGCGAGTTGCAGCGCCACGTGGTTGAGCGCACGCTGAAAGCTCGCCAATCCGTCGCTGCCGGCGGCCAGCGCCGCGGGGAACGATTGGCCGTTGGCCAAGAGGATCACCGTGTCGTTGGTGCTCATGTCGCCGTCGACCGTGATGCGGTTGAAACTTTGCTCGACGGCCACGGCCAGCGCGCGCTGGAGGTCTTTCTTTTCGACCGCCGCATCGGTGGTCAGCAGGCAGAGCATGGTGGCCATGTTCGGGTTGATCATGCCCGCGCCCTTGGCCATGCCGCCGACGGTGAACGTGCGGCCGTCGGGCAACGTTTCCCTGACGGCATACTCCTTCGGGAACGTGTCGGAGGTCATGATCGCGCGCGCCGCCGCCTTGCTGTTGGCGGGGTTCAGCGCGGTCGCCGCCTGCGCGATGCCTGCCTCGATCCGCTCGATGGGCAGCGGCACACCGATCCGCCCGGTCGAACACACGAGCACCTGCCGCTCGCGCAGGCCGAGGTTCCAGCCGACGGCGCGCGCCATCTGCTTGGCGTGCTCGATGCCAGGCAGACCCGTGGCGGCGTTGGCGTTGCCGCTGTTGAGCACGACCGCGCGCACGTCGCGGGTGCGCAGGTGCGCCGCGCTGACCTTCACCGGCGCGGCCTTGATCTTGTTGGTGGTAAACACCGCCGCCGCCGCCGCCGGCACCTCCGAGCAGACCAGGGCAAGGTCCGCCCGCTTGCCGTTTTCATCCTTGATGCCGCAGCAGGCCGTGCCCGCCAGAAAACCAGACGCGGCGGTCACCCCGCCCGGCACGGCATGGAAAGATTCGTCTGCGGGCATCTAGCGGGAGCTTTGTCGGTAGGAAAAAACGGCGCAACGACGGTCCAGACCAGCCGCGAAACGTAGCGGAAACCCCGACGAAGGGCGAGCGCAATCTTCGGCAAATAATCTCCCGCCAAGCATCGGTGCAACCAGCTACAAGGCAGTGTCTTCCGGCCAGCCTGCCATCAGGTTAAAGCATTGCACCGCCTGGCCGGCCGCTCCCTTGACCACATTGTCCTCGGCGCTGAACAGCAGCCAGCGACCCGTGCGCGGGTCGTGCCGCCAGGCGAGGTCGATGCAATTGGTCCGTGCCACGTCGCGCGCCTGCGGGAACGCGCCCGGCGGCAGCAACCGCACGAACGCTTCGGAGCCATAAGCTTCCTGCCAGCACCGGCCCAACTCGTCCGGCGACACGCCGGGCCGTGGGGTCGCGTAGATCGTGGTCACGATCCCGCGCGTGAGCGGGACAAGGTGCGGACAGAAGGAGATGACCAGCGGACTCCCGGCGGCCAGGGAAAGTTCCTGCTCGATCTCGGACAGATGCCGGTGCTTTGGCGCGCCGTAGGGCTTGGCGTTCTCGTTGCACTCGGCGAACAGGAGGTCCACGTCGGCCTTGCGGCCCGCGCCGCTGACCCCGCTCATGCTGCTGACCAGGATCTGCGCCGGGTCGAGCAACCCCGCGCGCAGCAGCGGAACCAGCGGCACCAGGATGCTCGTCGGGTAGCACCCGGGAGCGGCGACGAGCTGCGCGCGGGCGATCTCCGCACGGCGGCCCGGAATCTCCGGCAGGCCGTACACCGCCTTGGGCAGCCACCCGGGGGCCGGGTGTTCGTGGTCGTAAAATTCCCGGTACACGGCGGCGTCGCGCAGGCGGAAGTCCGCGCTGAGGTCGATCACGCGCAACCCGGCGTCGAGCAGCGGCAGGGCGAACTCACTGGCCAAGCCGTGCGGCAGCGCGAGGAAGGCGAACCGCGCACCCGAGCGCGCGATGCTTTCGGCGTCCGGCGCGACGAACGTCGGCTCCGGGCGGCCGCGGCGTCGGAAGCGCGGATGCACGTCGTAAAGCGGGCGGCCGGCGTGCTGGCGGGAGGTCAGGCAGACGATCTCCGCGCCGAGATGGTTCAGGAGCCGTTCGAGCAGTTCTTCCCCCGCGTACCCGCTGGCGCCGACGACGGCGATTTTTCCGGTGGTTTGCATCGCTCAGGACAAAGGTACCACAGAGCGCCGGTGGCGTTCATAGACGCAAACTTCCGTGACGCCGCACTCCTGCATCAACGCCGCCAGCCGGTCGTAGTTCTCCGCTTGCTGCACGGAGGAATGGGCGTCCGACGCCACCGTGAACGGCACCCCGATCTCCCTGGCCAATCCAATGATTTCCCGTGAGGGGTACTGCTCGCCGACCGGCTTGCGCCAGCCGGCGGTCGAAAGCTCGATGGCCAGGCCGCGTTCCTTGATGAAACGCAAGGTCTCGCGTGCCAGTTCCGCCGCGGGCGACCGGGAGCGGAACCGGTGGATCTTGATCAGGTCAAGGTGTGCAAGGCAGTCCACCAACCCGCTCGCCGCCACCTCGCGCACGCGCCGGAAGTAATCCTCATAGATCGCGTCGATGTCGCGGCCTGCAAACTGCCCCTCTTCGCCGACGCTGTCGAACATCCGGTCGGCCTCCAGGTAATGCACGGAGCCCAGCACGAAGTCCAACCGGTCCCAGTGACGTTCCACCCAGGCACGTCCGGCGGCACCCGTCACCGGGTCGTTGTCGAGTTCGATCCCGGCGCGGACCCGCAGGTCGGGGTTCGCGGCGCGGAGCGCGTCGACGGCGTCGAAGTCCACGCCTTCGTGGTAGCGGTCATGATCGGTGAACGCGATGTCGGTCAGGCCCCGCGCGCGCGCGGCGTCCGCCCAGGGTTGCAGCAGCGCCTGATCGTAGGGACGCACCCGATGCCCTTGCGGGTGGGTGTGATAGTCGCTGAACAGCCGCATCTCAAGGCTGCGGGATGATGGGCTTGGTCGCGCGCAGGTCTTTCTCGTAGCCGACGAAGAACGTCTCCAGCGTGTACGCCTTGCCGGTCTGCAGATCGTGCGTGCTGATCGGCTCGTTGAACTCCAGACGTTCCTGCGGGTTGACGAGCAGGTAACGGCCTTCCGTGTTGAAAATGCGGTCCGTGCTCCACTTGGTCACCACCTTGCCGGTGTTGGGCTCGACGAGCTGAATCTCGATGGTCTGGCCGGACGGGAAGTTCAGGTGCACGGGATGCTTGGAGGTGTTGCGCAGGATCACCGTGACATCCAGTTGCCGCACGTCGCCCAGCTTGAGCGGGTCGGGCGAGGATTTGAGTTCGACCGACAAGCCCTGGGCGTTGGTCTTCAGGTGCGCGGTGGCGGCCTGCGCCACGGCGGGGTCTTCCTTGCGGCGGCGAAAGCCGGGGATGTGCGAACACCCGGGCGAGGTAACCAACAGACCCGCGGATAACGCGAGGGCGACAAGGGGGAGGAAACGGCGGTTCATCGAGCCTCTGACTTAAAAGAACGGCTGCAAAGTTGCAAATCCTATTGATCCTCTTAAATGGAGGGGATGCGACGCTCCCCCTTCCGCCCCCCTGCTCCCTGGCGCAACTTATTGACCATCACGATTTTAGCAATGTTTGGAGTGACGGTGGCGTTCGCCTCGGGCAGCAAGAAACGCGATCCTATCATCCCGATCCGCTTCTACGGACAGGTTTTCTCGTTCGATCCGACGTTCACGGCCAAGATCAAAGTCGGCACCCCGCCGCGCGAGATCGTCATCGAAAAGATCCCGTCCATCAGCGAGCGCGACGTGGCCAGCTTTTATCCGTACCGGGCCGCGGATGGGTCGTATTCGGCCGTCCTGCAACTGGACGGCCACGGTACGGCGGTGCTCGAAGCGCTCAGCGCCCAGCACCTGGGCCAGACGCTCGTGGCCTCGGTTAGCGGGAGACTCACCGCCACGCTGCAGATCGACAAGACAATCGGCGACGGCATCATCTTCATCCCTTACGGGTTGACCGTGGCGGACATCCGCGCGATGGGCGCGTCGTTCAGCCTCATGGGCGAGACCGAGGCCGACTTGGAAGCGCGCCGCGAGCGCGAGAAGAAAGTGAAGCGCTCCGACGCATTGGCGACCGGTTTGGAGGGTTACCCCTCGCCGACCCCGCCGCCCCGTTGAAACCAATTATTCCGGTGAACTCGGGTTCGCCTCCTCGTAGGACGGGGTTGCGGTCTTCTCCGCGGGCTTGGCAGGAGCGCCGTTGCCGAGCGCAGCGAAGGGGCGGAACGCGCGGCGCAGCATGGAACTGACCCCGGTGTCCGTCGCGGCGATCTCCTCCTCGCTCTCCTTGACGGCGCGCTCCCATACGGGAGAAAACCCCGGCGCGTTCTGGTTGAGGATGCGCACGGCGCGGTCGTAGACGGCGAGGGTGCGGGCCTCGTTGCGACCGGGCTTGGTCTGCCATTCCTTGACGGCCACGCGCAGGTTCTCGTTCTGCTGCTTGAGCGTGTCCAACTCGGCGCGCATGGCGTTGTTGCCGCGCGAGGTGATGTCCATCTGGGTGTTCAGGTGCTCGCGCAGGCGCTTGACCTCACGCCGCGCCTCACGGCTCTTGGACAAGCCCGAAAGCCACGTCAGGATCACCAGGATCAAGCCGACCGCCAAGCCCCAGGTGAACGGGTGGTGCAGCGCGAGTTGCGTGTACTCGTGCAGGCCGGTCGCCGGCGCGGGCGTGGCCACCGGCACAGGCGTCGCTTCGGCTTGACCCAGGATTGGAAAATAATTTAGAGCGCGGGGGAAGATTTCAAGGAGGTCCATAGAAAAAGCTTCCTTAACGCCGTTTGCAACGCGCGTCCACCGTGAATCAGCACGAAGTCGGCACCCGTGCGGCGAGCTTGACGCCGTGCTCCACCGCGCCGGCCACGTAGGCCAGGCACTCGGTTGCGCCTGCCGGCTTGCCCGGCAGCGCGATGACCAGGGAGCGGTCCACCACCGCCGCCAGACCGCGCGAAAGGATGGCGTTGGGTGTCGTCGCCAGGGAACGCATCCGCATCGCCTCGCCGAAGCCGGGCAGTTCGACGCGCATCAACGCGCGGATGGCTTCCGGGGTCACGTCGCGCGGTGCGATGCCCGTGCCGCCGGTCGTCAGGATCAGGCCGCAGCCCTGCGCCGCGAAGGCGCGGATCGTTTCCTGGATGCGGCCCACGTCGTCGGGCACGACGGCCTCGGCCGCCACGGTCCAGCCGTATTTGCCAACCTCCGCGCGCAGGGCCGGTCCGCCGAGGTCGGTGTATTCCCCGGCCGCGGCGCGGTCGGAGATCGTGAGGATGCCGACGACGATGTTCGTTTGCACAACTTTCTAGGCTTTCCACGTTTCCCGGAAGACCCTGGCGAAGTTTTCGCCCAGCACCTTGGCGGTCACTCGTTCTCCGTACCCGCGCCGGAGCATCTCCTCCGCGATTACCCGCGTGCGGTCGGCGCGGTTGAGGCCCTCCACGTACAGCGGCCGATCTTCTTCCGGCGCGGCCACGCCCTTGCGATGCCGTTCCTCCTCGTTCTGGTTGAAGCCGACCATCGCTTCGGGCGACGTGTCGAAGGGGCAGACCGCCTGATCGGTGCCGACCCCGACGTGATCTTCGCCGGCGACCTTGAGCGCGTGGTCGAGGTGCGCGAAGTAGTCGTCCAGGTTCGGCTGGCGCGGACTAGGCGCCAGGTAACACAGATTGTAGACCCCCACCACCCCGCCGTTGTGGGCGAGCCGCCGCAACTCGTCGTCGCTCTTGTGGCGCGGATGCGCGTGGACGGCCATGCAGCCCGCGTGGGTGATCAGGACCGGCTTGGTCGCCACCTCCAACGCTTCCAGCGTGGACGGCGCGTCGGCGTGGCTCAGGTCCAAGGTGACTCCCTTCGCCTCCATCCGCGCGAGCGCCTCCCGCCCGAGCGCCGTCAATCCTTCAGAGGGTTGGGCGCTCAACACGCCGGAGGCAAACGGCGAAGGCAGGTTGTAGCTCAGCTGCATCACCCGCACGCCTTTGTCGGCGAACAGGTCGAAGCGTTCCAGCTTTTCCTCGAACAACGCGACTTCTTCGAACGAGAAAATCACTCCCAACCGGCCGGTTGCCTTGGCGGTCGCCAAGTCGTCGGCGGTCTTGATCTGCATGAGCAAATCCGGGTGGTCGGCGATGCAACGCTCGTAAGCGGCAATCTCCTTGTTCGCTTCTGCAAACGGCGCGTCGAACCCGCCGATGCTCGCCTTGATGGCGGTCAGGCCGGAGCCGCGGATCATCCCGATGGACTCGGGCGTCAGCGAGCCGTCCTCCTCCAGCGGCAGCATGCAGTTGCCGTCGACCACCAGCGCCTGCCGGTAGAAGTTCGCCGGGGCGTCGTCCGCGCGCAGCCTTCCGAGCGGCGAGAACGCGCCCAGGCCCGCGAGTCCCAGGGTCCGGACCGCGTCGCGGCGGCTCCAGTGCCTGCTCTGGTTTTCCATTTATGGCGCGGGTTCCTTGGTCTTGCGATCTAGGGTGATCTCGCCGATGCGCATTTGTTTGTCCACGGCCTTGCACATGTCGTAGATCGTCAGTGCGGCGACGCTGACGCCGGTCAGGGCTTCCATCTCGGCCCCGGTCCGGCCAATCGTGCGCACCTCGCAGCGGATCGCCACGCCGCCGTCACGGGTCTCGAATTCCACGTCCACGTGCTGGAGCAGCAGCGTGTGGCAGAGCGGGATCAACTCACTCGTGCGCTTGGCGGCCTGGATGCCGGCGATGCGCGCGGTGGCGAGGACGTTGCCTTTGGCGATGGCATGGCTCTCGATGAGGGCGAGGGTCTCTGGGAGCAGTTGGATGGTGCCACTGGCAACCGCGACGCGGAGTTGTTCCGGTTTGCTCGAAACGTCAACCATCCGCGCCGAACCGTCGGCCGCCACATGGGTCAGGGTGGGAAAACCGTCGTTGCGCGCCATGGTTTTTAGCCGCCGATGGCGACCATCTTGCGGTTGGGCTGGTAGTTGTCGCGGAAGTCGTGCTGCTTCGGCTTGCGGGCGACCACGTCGAGAAAGATTTGCCGCAGTTCGGCGTCGCTCGCGCCCGCGCGCAGGGGTTCGCGCAGGTCAAACTCCAAAAACGACCCCAGGCAGGGGCGCAGCTTGCCCTCGCAGGTCAGCCGCAGCTTGTTGCAATCCTCGCAAAAGTGCAGGTTCGTCATGGCCCCGATGAAGCCGATCCGTTGCGCGGAGTCCGGCAACTGGTGGTAGGACGCCGGGCCATTGGTGCGGAAACCGGGTGCCGCGCAGAGCTTGCCGTAGTGGGCCTCGAGGCGGCGCTTGGCCTCGGCGACCGGCAGGAAGTTGGCCTCGCTGAGCACGTCCGTCGTGCTGACCGGCATCAGTTCGATAAAGCGCAGCAGCAGGTTCTTGCGCGCGGCAAACTCGACCAGCGGCACGAGCTGGTCCTCGTTGCGCCCGCGCATGAGGACGGCGTTGAGCTTAATTTCGTCCGGGCCAAAGCCGGCCGCGCGCGCCGCGTCGATGCCGGCCAGGGTTTGCGGGAGGAAGTCGCGGCCGGTGGTCCGTGCGTAGTCCCCTCGGTCGAGGGTATCGAGGGAAACGTTAACTGTCCGCACGCCCCGCGCGCGCAGGCACTCGGCCATGTTGCGGCCGTCCTGGCCCGGCACCGGGTTGGCCAGGAGCGAGCCGTTGGTCGACACCCCGAGGTCGCGCAGGCCGGGGATTTCCGCCAGCAGATCGAAAAAGCGCAGCACGTTGCGGCGCGTCAGCGGTTCGCCGCCGGTCACGCGCAGCTTGCTGACCCCGAGACTGGTCGATACGCGGATGACCCGCGCCAGTTCTTCGTCGGTCAGGATCTCGTGCCGGGGCAGCCACTCTTGGAGTTCCTGCGGCATGCAGTACAGGCAGCGTTCGTTGCAGCGATCCGTGATCGAAACGCGCAGGTAGCTGATGAGGTGCCCATGCAAGTCTTGCACCGGAGACAATACGCCATGCGGGCGCGGATGGAAAGTTGCACCTCTGGAATGAATCGAGCTTTGTGCGGGACGAGCCGTTGACAACACGGCGACCTGCTTCCTACCATGCGCCCCTTTCCCCCGATGTTTTCTCGTGCCCTGACGGCTGCGGCGGTGCTCGTGCTCGCAGCCGGCTGCGAAACACCCACTACCCGCGCGCGCCTGCATCCCGGTGCGTTCGCCAAGCTCTCCGCGGCGGACCAGCGGCTGGTCCTGGCCGGGAAAGTGCGCGATGGTCTGACGGCGGACGCCGTTTACATCGCCTGGGGTGAGCCGGACGAGAAACGCGCCACCACCGGCGGCAAGGAGCCGGCGGAGAGCTGGCTGTACCGCCGGCAGGTCACCGTGCAGAGTCCGCCGGGGTCTTTTGACCAGTGGCCGGTCGGCACGAGCTTGTTCGGCCCGACGGTGCCGCTCGTGGTGAATGCCGGTGCTGGCTTCGGTGGCGTCGGCAACGAGGGCGAACTCCTCTACCAGCCGCACCTGCGCATCGCGGACGACACGGTCAAAGAAGCGGACTTCCGTGGTGGCCGGCTGGAGCGTCACGGCGTTTTTCGACCCGGGTTCGCGCCGGAGCGTTGACCGACTGGCACGGTGGCGGTAGTTTCCGGCCTTGGCCCACCGCTCCTTCGCCGCCTTCCTCGAAGTTTTGGAACAGGCGGGCGAACTGCGCCGCATCGCCGCCCCGGTCGCAACGGAACTGGAGATCACCGAGATCGCCGACCGCGAGATGAAAAGTCCCGGCGGCGGCAAGGCGCTGCTTTTCGAGCGTCCCACGATCGACGGACGGCCGTCCCGGTTCCCGCTGGCCATCAACACGATGGGCTCGGAACGCCGCATGGCGCTGGCGCTGGGCATCCCGTCCGTGGATGACCTCGCCCACCAGATGCAGCTCATCCTCAAGGCCAAGCCGCCTACCAACGTGCGCGAGGGCTGGAACCTGCTCAAGCAGGGCGTCGATCTCCTCCACGCCCGGCCCAAGCACGTGCGCAGCGCGCCGTGCCAGGACGTGGTCACGCGCTTCGACGGCGTGCCTGCGGACGCTCTTTCGCTGGCCGATCTGCCGATCCTCAAGTGCTGGCCGCAGGACGGCGGCCGCTTCATCACCCTGCCCAACGTCTACACCCGCGACCCCGACACGGGCGAACGCAACCTCGGCATGTACCGCATGCAGGTCTACGACGGGCAAACCACCGGGATGCACTGGCAGGTCCACAAGGTCGGCGCACGCCACGGCAAACGGTACTACGAACGCGGCGAACGCATGCCGGTGGCCGTCTGCCTCGGCGGCGATCCGGCGTACACCTTTGCCGCCACCGCTCCCCTGCCCGACGGACTGGACGAGATTTTGTTTGCTGGCTTCGCCCGCAAGAAGTCGGTGGAACTCGTCCGCTGCCAGACCGTAGACCTCGAAGTGCCGGCGGACGTGGATTTCGTCCTGGAGGGCTACGTGCAGCCCGGCGAAACGCGGCCGGAGGGGCCGTTCGGCGACCACACCGGGTTCTACACGCCGGTGGATAACTACCCGGTGTTTCACCTCACGGCGATCACACACCGCAAGAACGCCGTTTACCCGGCGACCATCGTCGGCGTGCCGCCGATGGAGGACTATTAAATAGGTTACGCGAGCGTGCGGGTGTTACTG
>CAXTMD010000038.1:0-776 GCA_964245035.1 uncultured Chthoniobacterales bacterium | reverse complement strand
GATCGTGGACCTGACGCTGCCGCCGGAGGGCGTGTTCCACAACCTCGTCTTCGTGAGCATCCGCAAGCAGTACCCCTTCCAGGCGTACAAGATCATGCACGGACTGTGGGGCATGGGGCAGATGATGTTCAGCAAGTACATCGTCGTGGTGGACGAGGACTGCGACGTGCACAACACCAGCGAGGTGTTGTTTCGGCTCTGTGCCAACACCGACCCGCAACGCGACAGCACGTTCATCAAGAGCCCGTGCGACTCGCTCGACCACGCGCCGACGGTGCCGAACATCGGCAGTCACATGGGCTTCGACGCCACGCGCAAGCTGCCGGGCGAGGGTTATACCCGCGCGTGGCCGGAACTCGTGCGGATGGACGCGGATACGAAGGCCCGCGTCGATGCGCTGCTGCAAGCGGCCGGCACGTCTCCAAGGTAGGGTTGCCTCTCCGAGGCAATTCCTAGACCCGCTGGCGCGGAGAACGTTGGATCACGGGCGCTCTCAATTAACCCAAAAGAGGATTGCCTCGGAGACGCGCGCTTGACGGCGCAAGAGGGGCTCGCGTTGGTTAGGGGTTGACGAACAGCCGGTTGCAGCTCGGGTCGCGCACCAGCGCACCGTGCGGAACACCGGTGTCGTCGATCTCGTGGTACGGGGCGTAGGGGCTGAGCACAAAGCCCCGGCGGTCCGTGGGCCGGGCGACCGGGTAGCCGCCGGGCGGCGGCGGGCCGTAAGCCCGCGCGTTGCTGGCATCCACCGCGTTACCGATCAAAGCGCCCGTGAG
>CAXTMD010000037.1:4940-17649 GCA_964245035.1 uncultured Chthoniobacterales bacterium | reverse complement strand
TTTGCAGAATCGCCGCCGTATCCGGGCGGTATATTCGGTGGCCTCGACGGTGTCGCGCGTCGCCTACAACTACGGGCTGAACGGCTACGCGTTCTGGCGTTGCTTTCCCTTCGAGCCGCCGCAGGCCGCGTTCTTCGAGACGCTGCTGGGCGAGGTGCCCCGGGAGTTTGACGTTCGTTCCCTTGACCGGCCGCCTGTCCCCTATGCGGGTCGGCGGACGGCTGGCGCAGAGGGCGGCTTCACCGAAGCGATCCTGGCGGCCCTGGACGCCGCGCGGGAGGAGAAAGGGTTTGCGCGGGCGGAGCGGTCTCCCGTATAGATCGCGTATGGCACCGGGGAAGGTTTCACGATGAGCGCACCGCCCGAAAACCTGGTCGAGGCCGGACTGGCCAAGATCGACGACGATCTCGCCTTTTTGATGAGTTGCCTGCGTGAGGTGCTCGTGGAACTGGGCGTGACCCACCTGGGGGGGTTGGTCCCGTGTACTAACACGGAAGCGCTGGAACCCGGCCCGACGGAGTATCCCGCCCGGCTCGGACAGGTCTACGCCACGGCGTTCCAGTTGCTCAACCTGATCGAGGAAAATGTCTCGGCGCAGGTGCGCCGCACGCGGGAGAAGACGTTTGGACCTGCCTCGGAGCCGGGCCTGTGGGGCGCGAGCCTGGAACGGCTGCGGGCGTCGGGTTTGGGTTCGCAGGCCATCGCCGCTGGTCTGGCGCAGGTGGTGGTCGAACCCGTTCTCACCGCTCATCCCACGGAGGCGAAACGCCCCACCGCGCTTGAACAACACCGGCGGCTTTTCTCATTGCTGGGCGCGCGCGAGGACCCGCGGCAGACGCCGCTGGAACTGGCCGACGGGCGCGAGGAGATCAAGGTGACCCTCGAACGCCTCTGGCGCACCGGCGAAATCCTTTTGCGCAAACCCGAGGTCGCGGCCGAGCGGCGCAACCTGATGTATTACTTCCGGGAAGTTTTCCCGCGCGCGATCTCCGGGCTGGACCGCCGTCTGACCCTGGCGTGGCAGGACGCGGGCTTCGACCCGGCGCTGCTCGGCGACGGGCGCGCGCTGCCGCGGCTGCGGCTCGGCACGTGGGGCGGCGGCGACCGCGACGGGCATCCGCTCGTCACGGCGGACACCACGCGCGAGACCCTCGCCGAACTGCGCGCGGGCGGGGTGCACGTGCTGGCGCGGCAGTTGGGCCACCTCGCGAGCCGGCTCTGCCTCTCGCACCACGTCCAGAGTCCGCCGGCCTCGTTTTCCACGCGGCTGTCGCGGCTCATGGAAGAAGCCGGTGAACGTGGCCAGGCCATCCTGCACGAGTCGCCCGAGGAACCTTGGAAGCAGTACGTGCGTCTGCTCCTGCTCAAGCTGCCGCCGGCCGGTGCGCCTTCCGCGCCGCGCGTGCCGGCTACCTACGCGCGGGCCTCCGAACTGACTGCCGATCTTGAACGTCTGCACGCCTCGCTGGTGGAGGTCGGCGCGGGCCGCATCGCCGCGCGCGATGTGTTGCCGGTACTGCGCGCAGTGGACGCATTCGGGTTCCATCTCGCCACGCTCGATATCCGGCAGAACTCGCGCTTCCACGACAAGGCATTGGGGCAATTGATGACGGTGGCGGGCGAGCCGGGCGACGAGTTCGCCGACTGGCCGGAGGACCGGCGGCTGGCCTGGGTCGAGCGCGAATTGTGCTCGTCACGGCCTTTCGCGCACGCGGGCGCTTCGGCCGGGCCGGAGGCGGACGCAACGCTTTCGTGCTACCGCCTGCTCGTCGAACACGCACGGGCGCACGGTGCGGGTGGGCTGGGGGCACTGATCGTGAGCATGACGCGGCAGTTGAGCGACTTGCTGGTCGTGTACTTGCTCGCCCGCGAGGCCGGGCTGGCGCACAGCACCCCGGAAGGGCTCGTCTGTGCGCTGCCGGTCACGCCTCTCTTCGAGACCGCCGAGGACCTGGAACGTGCGCCGGGCATCATGCGGGCGTTCCTCGCCCATCCAGTGACGCAGCGCAGCCTGCGGGCAATGGCGGGCGGGGAGATGCCGGTGCAGCAGATCATGATCGGCTACAGCGACAGCAACAAGGAAAGCGGCATCCTCGCCAGCCAGTGGGCGCTGCACCGTGCGCAGTCCGCGCTGGTGGCAGCCGGGCGCGAGGCGGGTGTACGCATCCGGTTTTTTCACGGCCGCGGTGGTACGATCAGCCGTGGCGCGGGACCGACGCACCGCTTCCTCGACGCGCTGCCCAGTGGCACGGTCAACGGCGACCTGCGCCTGACCGAGCAGGGCGAGACCATCGCGCAGAAGTATGCCAACGGACCGACGGCCAATTTCAACCTCGAACTGCTGCTCGCCGGCACGGCAGCGACCACGTTGCGCCCGGCCGGTCCACCGCTCTCGGGGTCGCTGGAGGCATCGGTCAGTCGGTTGGTGGCGACGAGCCGTGAGGTTTACGAAGGGCTCTTGCGCGAGGGAGAGTTCATGGAGTTTTACAGCCAGGCGACGCCCATCGACGCGCTGGAGCAAAGCTCCATCGGCTCACGCCCCTCGCGCCGCACGGGGCAGCGGACGCTCGCGGACCTGCGGGCGATCCCGTGGGTGTTCAGTTGGAACCAAGCGCGGTTTTACCTGCCCGGTTGGTACGGGGTCGGCAGCGCCTTGGCGCGATTGCGCGACGAGGACGGCGCGGGGTTCGCCGAACTGCGGTCCACGCTTGACGGCGGTTGGCCGTTCTTCCGCTACGTGCTGATGAACGTCGAGACCAATCTCGCCAGCGCGGACCGCGAGATCATGTCGCAATACGCCGCGCTGGTCGGCAACGAACGAGTGCGCGCGTCGTTCCTGGGCCGGATCATGGAGGAGTTTGACCGCACGCGTGCGATGCTGGCGGAGTGCTTCGGACGCAAGTCGATGGCGCGGCGGCCGCGTGCGGCCAAGACTCTGGCGTTGCGCGCCCACGCGTTGCAGGTGCTGCACCACCAGCAGATCGGTTTGCTGGCGCGCTGGCGCGGCTTGCAGGGCGCGGGCGACGATGAAGCCGCCAAGCGGATGCTGCCGGAACTGCTGCTGTCGATCAACGCAATCGCCAGCGGGTTGCGGACGACGGGCTAGCGGGACTTGGTTCTCCGAGGTGGGTCGCGAACGATGACAATGCGATAATCAAACGTGAGATCGAGGACTAGGTGTCCGCCTTGCAGTTCCTTGACCGCGTCGTCCGGCATCGCGGGCAATTCCGTCTTCGTGACGGCAAGCAAAGCCAATCGGTGCAAGATTTCCTTTGGCGGGCCGGAGACGATGCGTGGTTGGATCACGTTGCCTTGACCGTCAACGTCCAAATGGACCACCACCGTTCCAGAGGGAGCTTCGTCGTTCTGCTTGAGCGAGCGCGTCCAGGCGGCTTTGATGAGTCTGAAAATCCGCCGTGCGTACGCCGCGGTCGCCGGCCTGCCGTCCACTTGATCCGCCTTGATGGCAGAGGGATCTGGATCGGCTCCTACGGCAGTAAACCGGAGTGGGAAGGCAAGAAAACCTGCCAGCAAAATGCGCAACGTCCACCAATGCAATCGTAGACTGCGCGCGTCGCTTGGACGATACGCCGAGTACTGCATGGTCCCGCTCACATCTCGTCCGTATCTTCCGGCTCGGGTCCCGGCTTTTTCGTCGGCTGCTGCTTGGCCGGGCGCGGCTTGCCCCGCGTCGGGTTGGACAAGCCCTCCTTCTGCAAACGTTTCAGGCGGCTACCCAGGCTGACCTTAGCCGCCGAGTTCATCCGGTCGATGTACAGGATGCCGCCGAGGTGATCGACCTCGTGCTGGATCGCACGTGCCAGCATCCCCGACGCCTCGAACTCGATCTCCCGGCCGTCCAGCAGCTTCGTCTGCACCTTGATTGTCAGCGCACGCGGCACGTCGCCGTGGATCTCCGGAAAGCTCAGGCAGCCTTCGCTGGCCACGTCACGTTCGGTCGCGAGTTCGAGCTTCGGGTTGATGAGCACCATCGGCATCCATTCCTTGAAGTCCACGGGCTTGCCGTCCATCACCATCACGCTCGGGTGGTTGTCCTGCACGGGAGCCACGTCCACGACCGTGATCTGCAACGCCAGACCGATCTGCTGCGCCGCCAGCCCCAACCCACGCGCGGCGTACATCGTCTCCAGCATGTCGGCGGCGAGTTGTTTGATGCCGGCGTCGATTTCTCCAACGGGCCGGCCCTTCGCGCGGAGCACGGGGTCGCCGTACTTGACGATCTCGTAAACCATAACAATTAGCTGCCCGCCTGTCGGGTCAGCGCCGGGATGTGTTCGACCCCGGCCGCCTTCAGCGCATCGAGTACGGACATGATCTTGCCGAAGGGAGCTTTCTCATCGGCACGCATGGCGATGTTGCGGCCTTGGCTTTGGAGTTGTTTCATCGCGTCGCCGAGCGCGTCCACCTCGATCGGCTTGTCGTCGAGGAACACCGCTCCTTTTTCGTCGATGGCAAGGAACGCCGGTTTGGTGTCGCTGGTTGCCTCCGACTTGGATTTCGTTTCCGGCAATACTATTTGCACCTGCGGCGTGGCCGTCTTGAAGGTCGTCGTGTACACAAAGAACATCAGCACCATCGTCAGGATGTCGACCAGCGAGACAATCGTGATCACCGGCGAAACCCGGCGGCGTCGGTAGAAATGCATGGCGGCGTGCTTAGGCAGGGTCCGGGTCGGGGTCGGTCTGGCTTTCCGGCACGGTCACAGGGGCACCGGAGAGGCGGCGCACCTGTTCCCGATAGCTCGTGTTCGTGGACGGCGTGGCGGGTTCCTCGTCCGGGTTCGCCGTCGGGCGGAGCACTTTTTTGTGGTAACACTTGGAGAGCAGTTCGGCCATCAGCGACTCCATCTCGACGGCCATGATCTCCACGCGCTTGGTAAAGTACGTGTAGGCGATCAGCGTCGGGATGGCGATGGCGAGACCAAAGATCGTCGTGTTCAGCGCCTCGGCGATGCCCAACGCCACGCCGCCGGTGTCGGCGGCCTGTTTGCCGCTGCCGAGGCCGGAGAACACGTTGACCAACCCCGAGATGGCTCCCAGCAGCCCGAGCAGCGGCGAGATGCCGACGATCAGCTCCAGGACCGACAGCCCGCTTTCCAGCCGCATGATCTCGCGGCGGGCGGCGGTCTGCACGGCCTCGGTGTTCTCGGTGCGGGTGGCGCGCAGGTGGTTGAGCGCCACACGGGTCAGCGTGGACAGCGCGGTCGGGTCGTCGCCGACCAGACGCGAGAGCTGTTCGGCGCTGCCGCCGGGCTGGAAGCGCTCGATCTCGTTTTCCACGATGCCGGGCAAGACGTTTTCGCGTTTGAGGGCAAACACGCGCAGCAGCACGATGGTCAACGCGACCAGCGAGCAGGCGGCGAGCGGGACCATGAACCAGCCACCCTTGGTGAAAAACGTGGTGATCGTGTCCAGTGGCGACGCCAGGAACAAAGAGGCTTGGGAGATCATCGTCGGTCGGAGGATAGCAGGGAAAAGGTCGATACGAAAGCCCGGCTAGACCCGGGCGTCAATGCGTCACGGCTTCCTGTTGGAGCGGCGTCAGGTCGAAGGTGATGTCCATCGTCAGGTTTCCGTCGAGTTCCCGGACCACGTCCGCCGGCATGGGCGGCAGGCGCGCCATGGCGACCGCTTGCAAAGCCATGGCACCGAACAAAACGTCGGCCGTGTTGCGGACGATGCGGGGGCTGAGCACCAAGCCGTCCCTGGTGATGGTGCAGTGGATGATCGCCGTGCCAAACACCTTGTCGTCGCGCCGGTCGATGGCACGCGTCCAAACCGCTCCGATGGTCTGCTTCACTTGGATGCCGTAGCGGGCGGCGGGGGTTCCCTTGGTGTCCACACCCCCGGTGCCACGCACCGCACTGCTGCCGTTCTGGGCGGTGCGGACCACGCCTCCAGGCGCAGCGGTGGCCGCCGGCTTGGGCAGCGGCGGCGAGGTCGAGCGGATCGAGGGATCAAACGGATCTTCCGGTGCCGGGGTAGGCGTGACCATGGCCGCCGCAAATTCGTCCGGGGCGGCCGTGGGCGCCGGGGTGGCCGCCGGACGGTGAACCGAACGGTCCGGCTGAGGCAGAGTGGGCGCGGTCTCCGGCAGCGGCGTCGGGGTGGCCGCCGGTGCCTGGGTCACATGGCCAGCCGTCTCCGGCTGCGGGTCGAATTTGAACAGGGCCAGCTTTCGTCCGGCCTGTTCCGTGCCGCTCTGCCGGCTGTCGCTCTGTCCTAGCGAGGAACCCCGCGTGTTGCGGTCGGCAAGCACCGCGTCGGAGGAGGGGGCCGAGTCGGCCTCCGGGCCGCTCGCGTCCACGAGCACCCGACGCGTCGGCGCGGGCCGTTCTTCGGGGATCACCGGCGGCGGGGTGTCCGGTGGTTCGTCGCGCACCATCTCCAGCTTGATCGGGTCGTCCTCCGGCAGCTTCGGTGTTGGCGGCGGCTGCCAGGCCACGATCAAAGCAAAGAGCGCCAGCGCGACTCCGTGCAGCAGCACCGAACCGAGAAACGCCAACGCAACTCTCTGACGCTTGGGCCGCATCGCGCGGGTAGATTACTCCATTTCCGCGCGCGTGGAAGGTTCCTGTTTTCGCGCCGCGGCGTCAGGAACGCAGCAGGTTCCGGGCTGATTGCATCGCGCCTTCGTGCAGGATGGCAACCTCGGGCAACACCGAATCCTGCGCACACCACGTCACGTCGTCTCGCAGGTTGATTTCGGCCAGCCGGCGGCCGTTGTCGGTCGCCGCAAGGATGGCTTCGAACTTGCCGCGGAAGCCGTCATGGAGTTCAGCCATCGCACGGGTGGCATCGTCCATCGTTCCCTCCAGCCTCCGGGCGAGTGCTCCGGCGGCAAGACCGTCCTCTAGGGCAAAGCCGCTGCCGGTGCCCGCGCAAACCAGCAGCAGCGTTCCGACCGCGGGTTCACGCGCCTGCAACCAACGCGCGGTCGCGTCCAGGTTGACCAACCCGGCAGCGAGCACTGTCTGGGCGCCAGCACAGGCGCGCAGCGCCACCGTGCCGTTGGTGGTGGTCGTGATCAGGTCGCGTCCGGCCACGGCTGCGGGAGTGTACTCGCGCGGGGAGTTCCCCAGATCAAAGCCGTCGATCCGCACGCCGCTGCGTTCGCCGCCGAGCAGCGCCGCGGGAAGTCGGTCGCGGCGCAGGGCGAACGCTTCCTCCGGAGTCAGCACCGGGAACACCCGCCGCGCGCCGTTGGCCAGCGCCGCCAGCAGCGTCGAAGTGGCGCGCAGCACGTCGAAAACCACGCAAACCGCTCCGCGCAGATCGCGTTCGGGCAGCCCGGCGATCTCCGCGGGGGTGAGGATCGTATGGATTTCCATCAGCGCGTGGGCGGCGGGGTCGCCGCCACTGGCGGGACCGGAGCATCGAGGGTCTGAAGAATTCGCACGAGCACCTGGGCGGAGTGGTCAGCCGCCGCCTTCAGGTATTGCTCCACCTCGTTGGGGCCGTCCTGCGCGCCGGCCAGATCGCTCAGGCCGCGGACGACGAGGCACGGCGTCTTGTTTTGCCAGCACACCTGCATGACGGCCGCCGATTCCATGTCCACGCACTGCGCTTTCCAAACCTGGAACATCCAGCGCCGGTACGTCGCGTTGTCGGCGAACACCGGCCCCGACACCCCGTCGCCGCCGTATACCGCCCGGCAAACCCGGTCCCCGAGCTTCAGCGGCGGCAACGAGTCTGTCGCGCGGCGGGCGGCGGCGAGCAGGGTGGGGTCGGCGGGGAAGGCAGCCATCTGCTCCCACTTGTCCATCCCGTCGCGCTTGACCGTCACGTCCTCGGGGAAAATCATCCCGAAGTTCAGGTACTTCTGTTGAAAGAAGCTGGGCAGGGCAAACTGGCCGGGCGCGGTTTCGTTCGGATACACCGCCTCGGAATGGTAATGCCAGCGCGCCGGGATGACCACGTCGCCAGGGTGCAGGTCGGGATCGACGCCGCCCGCGATGCCGGTAAAAAAGAGCGCCGTGACGCGGAAGTGATCCAGGGCAAGCTGCGTGTTCATCGCCGCGTTGACGAGGCTCATGCCCGTGAGCAGGAACACGACGCGCCGGCCGCCGACCTGCGCCGTCTTGAACTCGACCCCTTTGAGGCGGGTCACCTGGAACTTCGTGGCGTCGGGCACCAGAGCCGCCTCGATGGCGTTCAGTTCCGGCTCGAAGGCGGACTCGACGACCGTGCACTCGGGACCGCGGTCGGTCGGCGACGGGTCATTTTGCGCCCGCCCGGGCAGCGGTGCGAGCAAGGTGAGAAAGCAAACGACAACCGCTTTCATCATGGTGGGAGAAGATCAGCTCGGGTTGACCACGACGAACATCCGGGTGCGTTCGCGGGTGACCGACAGCAGCGCCGGCTGATCGTCGGGCAGTTCCTGGGCAAGCTCGGCGTATTCGTCCGGGGAGGCCACCGCCCGGTGGTTGATCTGGTCGATGACGTCCAGCGCCCGCAGTTTGTCGGCTGCCGCGCTGCCGGGTTCCACCGATAGGACGATCACCCCCTGCGTGTCCTTGGGCAAGCCGAGCTTGGCGGCGGCAGAGGCGGTCAGTTCGCTGACCTGCACCCCGGCGAGCAGGCCAGCGCCGCCGTGGGCGGGAACCGTCGGAACGTAGGAGTAACCCGAGTTAGCTGCGGGCCGCTCGGCGATCTGCGCTTTGACGAGCAGCGTCTGCCCGCCGCGCAGCAGTTCGACGGTGGCGGCGGCGTTGACCTCGACGCCTTCCACGCCGGTGCGCAATTCCTCGATGCTGGCCACCGGCCGGTCGTTGAACTTCTGGATCAGGTCGCCCGCGCGGATGTCCGCCTTCTCGGCGGGCGAACCGGCCACCACGCGGCCCACCAGCACGCCGCGGCGGTTTTCCACGCCGTGCTGCCGGGCGCTCTGCTGGGTCAGCGGAGCCTGTTCAACGCCGAGGTAGCGGTGGATGACGCGGCCCGTGGCCAGGATGCCGTCCATCGAACGGCGCACGGTTGCCGACGGGATCGCGAAGCCGACGCCCTGCCAGCCACCGCTCTCCGTGTAAATTTGTTCGTTGAGGCCGATCAGTTCGCCGCGCACGTTGACGAGCGGACCGCCGCTGTTGCCCGGGTTGATGGCGGCGTCGATCTGGAAAAGGCTGTTGGACTGCTCGCTGGCGATCCGGCCTTTGGCGCTGATGATCCCCTGGGTGACGCTTTCCTCCAAGCCGTAGGGGTTGCCGATGGCCATGACGGTTTCGCCGACCTCCACCGCGTTCGAGTCGCCGAAGGGAATGGGCGTGAGTTCGTCGGCGTCGATCTTGAGCACGGCGATGTCGCTTTCCTTGTCGGTACCGATGAGCACCGCTTGCTTGCGGCGGCCGTCGCTGAGTTCGACCTCGATTTGGTCCATGCCTTCGATGACGTGGTTGTTCGTGACGATGTGGCCCTCTTTGCTGACGATGGCACCGCTGCCCTGCGCGCCCTCGGGCACGTTGTCGGGTATCTTCATGCCGCGATGGTAGAAGCGGAACATCGGGTCGTCGGACGGCGCGTGGCTGTGCGCGGCGCGGGTGGTGGTGATGCTCACCACCGAGGGGACAACCGCTCTGGCCAGCAGCACGCGCTGGCGGCTCATGGCGGCGAGGACGTTCACGTCGTTGACGTTGATGTACGGAGCCTCGGCGACGGTGTACTTCTCCGGCTGGCGGCGCAAACCGTTGTGGCCGAACATCGAGAGCACCGAGCGGCGCAGGTCGAAGCCCTGCGCGTTGTAGCGCGGATTCTTCCAGATCCACAGCGCCGTCACGGCGACGCAGAGCAGGCACAGGAACAGCAGAAAGCTAAAGAAGCGTTTCATCAACGGAGCGAATACGATGGGGGGACGCCGGTCGGATTTCAACTGACCTGCGCAAGCGTCATTTTGCGGCTTTCCGCCAGGAACGCGCGGAAACGCTGGTTTTCGGGCCGGCGCAGGTGGGGGTCCGCCTCGAAGAGATCACGCGCGGCCGAGCGGGCGAGGCGCATCCACTCGGCGTCGAGCACGAGGTCGCCCAGCTTGAGCGGCGGCAACCCGCTCTGCGCCGTGCCGAGGATGTCACCCGCGCCGCGCAGCTTCAGGTCGGCCTCGGCGATGACAAAGCCGTCGGAGCTTTCCTCCAGGGTGCGCAGTTTGTTGAGCGCGTCCTCGCCCGCGCGTCCGTCCACCATGAGCAGGCAATAGCTCTTGTGCTCGCCGCGACCGACGCGCCCGCGGAGTTGGTGGAGCTGCGCCAGCCCGAAGCGTTCGGCGTTTTCGATGAGCATGAGGTTAGCGTTTTTCACGTCGATGCCCACCTCGATGACCGTCGTGGAGATCAGCGCGTGGACTTCGCCGTCGCGGAAGGCGCGCATCACGGCGTCTTTTTCCTCGGGACGCATCCGGCCGTGGAGCAGCTCGCAGCGGAAGGGCTTCAAGACTTCGCGCCAGTGTTCGTAGCCCTCCGTGGCTGCCTTGACGTTGAGTTTCTCGCTTTCTTCGATCAGCGGGTAAACGACGTACGCCTGCCGGCCGTCGGTGAGGTGCTTGCGGATGAACTCGCCCGCCTCGCGCAGCTTGTCGTTGGGGCGGACGGCGGTGACGATCTTGCCGCGGCCGGCGGGGAGTTCGTCCAAGACCGAAACGTCCAGGTCGCCGTAGACGGTGATCGCCAGCGTGCGCGGGATGGGCGTGGCGGTCATCACGAGCACGTCGGGAGCGATCTTGGAGCCGGCCGTCAGCTTGGCACGCTGGAGCACGCCGAATTTGTGCTGCTCGTCGATGATGACCAGCCCGAGCCGGGGTGGGGGCTCCTTTTCGTAGAGGAGTGCGTGGGTGCCGATGAGGATGTCCGGCTGGCGTTTGCCCGGCAGGCCGAGCGAGAGTTCGCCCTTCTCGACGCCGCCGTTGTCTGCGTGGAAGCCACCCGCGACGCTTTCCTCGCGGCGCGAGTTGGTGCGCAGCGCGATCTTGAGCCCGAGCGGTTCCAGCCAGCGGGTGAACACGAGGTAATGCTGCTCCGCCAGGACCTGCGTCGGGGCCATCAGGACGGCTTGGTAACCGGCCTCGACCGCGAGGAGCATCGAGGAGATGGCCACGAGCGTCTTGCCCGCGCCCACGTCGCCTTGGAGGAGGCGGTTCATCGGGCGGGCGGCGGCAAGATCGGCGCGGATCTCGCCGAGGGAGCGCCACTGCGCCTTGGTCAGGCCGAAGGACAGCGAGTCGTGGAACTTTTCCAGCAACAAGCCCGGTCCGCAGTGGGACTCACCCGGACGCGACACCGTCCGTGCGCGGCGGCCCGCGATGAGCATCTGCAAGCCGAAGAACTCGTTCAGGACGAGGTGCCGCCGGGCGGCCTCGCGCGCCTTTTCGTCGGTGGGGAAGTGGATGGCGCGCAACGCCACGCCGCGTTCCGTCGGGTCCAGCCCGGCCGGCAGGATGTCGGGCAGCGCCGCGAGGTCGACCGCCGCGAGCGCACGGTAGATCATGCCCCGGATTGTGCGCTGCCCCAAACCCTCCGTCGTCGCGTAGACTGGCGTGATGCGCTTGAGGTGGATGAGGCTTTCCTCGTCGTCCTCGCTCTCGATGACCTCAAACTCGGGGTGGTCGATCACGACCCCGGCGCCCTTGGCCTTGGGCTTGCCGTAGATGACCACGCGCTGGCCGGCGGCGAAGATTTTCTGCACGAAGTACGCGTTGAACCAGCGCACGGTCAGCAGCGAGGACAGCGCGTGGCGTTCGGGCTCCTGCAAGGTCGCCTCGAACATGGTCTGGCGTCCGCGCAGCCGTTTGCTCGACGTGCCGACCACGATCCCGCACACGCACACCGGCCGGTCGCCCGCCTGGGTAGGGAAGTGCTCGAACTGCCGCCGGTCCTCGTAGCGGCGCGGGTAGTGGGTGAGCAGATCGCCGATGGTCGTCAATCCGAGGCGTTCGAGCGCCTTGGCCCGCGCCGGCCCGAGCCCGGGCAGATCGGTGACAGGTTGGGAAAGTTCGAGGGCGCCGCTTTCCATGCGGCGGCAATGTACCAGAGAACGCGCGATCCGCTGAAACGATCTTGCGCGGGCGAAACGGTAGCGGCATGCTTTACAGCGTGCGTTTTCTCCTCGCGAAGGTTCTCTTCGGCTTCCTCCTAATGACCGCCGTGCTGACCGCCGGCGGCTGCGCGTTCATGAGCGACGAGGACCGCGATTTTTACGGAAAGGGCTGGGTCAAGCCGAGCGATCTGGACAAGCCGATGCCGCACCACCAGATCCAGGACCCTTCGCATCCCGAATACTACCGCGAGCCTGCGGACGCTCCGGCGCAAACCGCTGCCGCTACGCCTGAGCCGCAGTGGCTGATCCCCGAGCAGGCGCCTCGCTAGCCCACGCGCCGGGCGAGTTCGTCGAGGTTGAACGTCCGGCGGCCGCCGGTGCGCACGTCGCGGAAGATGAACTCGTACCAACTGGGCATCCGTTCGACGACGTAGCGCGCGCTGCCGATCCGCAACGGTTCGTGGTGGATGATGCGCGCGATCACCTTTTCGTACGCCGAGCGCGGCAGCGGCCGGGCGCGGCGGCGGCCCCAGTCGATGTTGCGTCCGGCGTCGTCGTAGGCGGCGGGACGCTCCTCGAAGTCGAGCAGCGACCGCGCGGTGCCTTCGAGCACCTCGCGGAGATGGGTGAACGTCGCCCGGTCCGCGTAGCGGCGGATCGACCGCGCGAAT